>NZ_JAZEZK010000014.1:0-121553 GCF_037028485.1 Acinetobacter sp. 102 | reverse complement strand
CTTCATATAATAGCGATCAAGCCAGAAATGGAACAGACGTAAATCGACCTAATCAACGTACGCTTAGGCTTACAACTAAGCGATATGATATTTTTGTAATTTGGCAACGAGAGCCGCTAATCCTTTCACTTCAAATTCATTGGCTTCAAAGTTCTCGTCTTTATTACGTTTAAATATGTCGCAAATTTCAATCACCGCATTGGGGTCAACTAGACCTAAGCTTGAGGTTACTTGGCGAATTTGACTGATTGAACGTGAGCCATTGGTTGAACCATAGCCGATAAAGGCTGCAGGTTTGCCTTGCCATTCTTTACCTACATAATCCAAGGCATTCTTCAGTGCTGGACTATAGCCATGGTTATATTCAGGACTAATGAAGATAAAGGCCTGTGCCTGCGCAATTTTATCCGCCCATTGCTGTTGTTTCGGCTGATCATAGATGCCTGTCGCAGGTGGATGAGAACCTGCAAAGAGCGGTAAGTCCCATTCCTTAAGATCAACAACTTCGGTTTGAATATCTTTTAATGCGAGTTCAGTTGTCGCTTGTTGTACCCAATTTGCGACTTTGATCGCTGTACGACCTTCCCGAACACTTCCAACAATAATATAAATCAGCATGTTTAAATTCCTGTGTTATTGCTTTGATTTTAAAAATGAATGCCTTTAAATGATCTTATACTTTTTTTAGGCGATAAAAAAAGCTCTCATTTGAGAGCTTTTTTGTTACATCAATTTGATGCCTTGCTGGCCTGCTGGGGTGACTTTGAAGATTTCCACTTCAAAAGTAATATTTTTTCCTGCCAGTGGATGATTAAAATCGATTTCTGTGGTGTCATCATTGACCGATTTTACAACGCCAAACAGCGTTGCTTTGGCCTTGTCTTCAAACTCAATCATATGACCAACGATTGGGCGTTGTTCAAATTTAACCGTATCAAAGATTTGGATATTTTCTGCATTCCAAGGTCCAAAAGCATCTTCAGGCGGTAAATGTACAGTACGACGGTCGCCTGCACGTAAACCAAATAAAGCCTTTTCAAACCCAGGTAACAGATTACCATCGCCAATCACAAGACTGACAGGCTCTTCACGACCACGGGTATTGTCGATTTCAACACCATTTTCAACCGATACAGAAAAATGTAAGTCAACTTTTGAGCCATCTTGAATACGGATTTCTTCGTTTGGTTGGATAATTTCGTTCATCTTATGCATCCGCATTTTGGTTGCGTTTCTTCTCTAAGAAGAAAGTATCGATCAGCAGCAAAATCGTGCCTAGGGTAATTGAGCTATCTGCAAGATTGAAGGCTGGAAAATGGCTGTTTTGATAATAAACATGAATAAAGTCGACCACATAGCCTAAGCTGACACGGTCAATCAGATTGCCAATTGCTCCACCAAGAATCAATGCAATTGCCATCGGTAATACAATCATTTTCTTAGGCATACGCATCAGCCAGAAAACAAAAATTACCGAAACAAAACCTGCTAATGAGGTAAAGAAGTAGCGTTGCCAGCCACCTGCATCAGACAAAAAGCTGAATGCTGCGCCATAATTATGCAGCAGTGTCCAATTTAAAAAAGGCAGGACGGGAACAGGGTCCGCATAGTTTAAATGCGAACTTGCAATCCATTTGGTCCATTGATCCAACACAATGGCAAGGACTGAAAGTCCAAGCCATAGTACGTTGTGCGGGTAAAATTGGAATAAGCCTTTTTTTGTTGGGCTTGTTTGCACAGAATTATGCATATTTTCTCACTTCGCCACTGCCAGTGACATTGATAATACAACGAGCGCATAAACCAGCATGACCAACGTGTGTATTTACATCTGGCAATACATGCCAGCAACGTACACACTTTTCACCATCTGCCGCTGAAACTTGGACACGCAGACCTTCGAGGTCTGTGCTTTCGCCTTGTTCAGCATAAGGGTGAACGATGACTTGAGAGGTAATCAAGACAAAACGTAATTCATCAGCCAATTGGTTTAACAATGTTTGTAATGCTTCATCTGCCCAAAGTTCAACTTTAGCAGATAGGTTACTACCGATGAGTTTAGCGTTACGTGCTGCTTCAATCTGTTTATTTACTGCTGATTTTACGCTAATCAATGTTTGCCAATCTGCTTCAGACAGTAAGTTTGCTGTTGATGCAGTTGGGATGTCATACCATTCTGCGGTAAATACATATTTTCCAGTTTGTTCTGGAATCAATGGCCAAGCTTCTTGTGCGGTAAAGCTGAGGATAGGTGACATCCAGCGAACAAAAGCTTGCACGATATGATATAGCGCTGTTTGCGCAGAATGACGTGCCTGTGAATCTGCTTTGGTGGTGTACTGACGATCTTTGATGATGTCGAGGTAGAAACCACCTAAGTCATTAATACAGAAGCTTGTTAGTGCATTGGTTACAATGTGGAAATTCATCTCTTCATAGGCTTGCTGAATGGTTTTTTGAACCTCAGCAGCACGTTGTAAGATGTATTGATCCAATGCAATCAACTGGTCGACAGGTAACGCATCTGTTGATGGTTTGAAGCCATTCAAGTTTGCTAACAAGAAACGTAAGGTATTACGAATACGACGATAACCATCTGACGCACGGCTAAAGATTTCTTTACCAGCTGTCATTTCGTAACGATAGTCAGCAGATGCGATCCAGAAACGTAAGCCATCAGCGCCCATATCTTTGATAATGTCTTGTGGGGTAATGATGTTGCCTAATGATTTAGACATCTTACGACCTTTCTCATCAACCACGAAACCGTGGGTGAGTAGACCTTTATATGGCGCACGTTCATTGATCGCGATCGAGGTTAACAACGACGATTGGAACCAGCCACGGTGTTGGTCTGAACCTTCAAGATATAAGTCTGCTGGATCTTGAAGATCATCACGTTCACGAAGCACAGCGTAGTGTGTAGTCCCAGAGTCAAACCAAACGTCTAGGGTATCGCGTACCGCATTATATTGTTCTGCATCAGCACCGATGAACTCACTCGCTTCACGGTTATACCAACCATCGATACCTTCTTGTTCGATCAGTTTAGCTACTTCTTCGATCAATTCGGGCGTACGTGGGTGCAATGCATTGGTATCTTTGTGCACGAAAAATGGGATTGGCACACCCCAAGTACGTTGACGCGAGATACACCAATCTGGACGACCTTCAATCATCGACTGAATACGGCTTTGACCCCAATCAGGCACAAATTCGATGTCATTTTCAATCGCATTCAATGCATTTTGACGCAGACCATTGGCATCCATGCTGATAAACCATTGTGGTGTCGCACGGAAGATAATCGGTGTTTTATGACGCCAGCAGTGCGGATAGCTGTGTTTAATTGGCTGATGTGCCCATAGACGACCAACTGCACCCAATGCCTCAATAATTTGAGGATTGGCTTTATAGATGTGTTCACCTGCAAAAATTGGCGATGTTGGTAAATAAACACCATTACCACCCACTGGGTTTTCAACTTTTAATTGATACAACAAACCGACTTTGTAATCGTCTACACCATGGCCAGGTGCGGTATGTACTGCACCTGTACCGCTAGTTGCAATCACGTGCTCGCCTAAAATTACAGGTACTTGACGATCTGCCAACAGCGGATGTTGCAAAAGAAGGTTCTCAATTGCAGCACCTTTGAAATCAGCGAGTACCACTGGGTTTTCCAGTTTGTAGCGTTCGATCGCAGATTCAACCAGATCTTTGGCCAAAATAAAGTTTTGCGTGCCACGGTCAGTGGTCACTTGAACCAACTGATAGTCGATATCAGCGTGTAGCGCGACCGCTTGGTTGGCAGGTAAGGTCCACGGTGTGGTGGTCCAAATCACGATATCCGTGGCATCTTGAACATCAACATTCAAGCGTGCGCTGAGCTCTTTAAGATCAACAACCGTAAAGCCAACATCAATCGCATCTGATTTTTTATCTTCGTATTCAACTTCGGCTTCAGCCAATGACGAACCACAGTCCATACACCAGTTCACAGGTTTTAAACCTGGTTCGATATGACCTGCTTTGGCAATCGCACCCAAGGCACGCACGATGTCAGCTTCTTGCTTGAAGTTCATGGTGAGGTATGGATTGTCCCAATCACCAAACACGCCCATACGCACAAAGTCTTTCTTCTGTAGTTCGACTTGCGTATACGCATATTCACGGCAAGCCTTACGGAAAGTTGAGGCATCAACTTTAACGCCCACTTTACCGACTTTTTCTTCGACTTTAAGCTCAATTGGTAGGCCGTGACAGTCCCAACCCGGCACATACGGTGCATCGAAGCCATCTAAAACGCGGCTTTTAATGATGATGTCTTTTAAGACTTTATTGACTGCATGACCTAAATGGATTTGACCATTGGCATATGGAGGGCCGTCATGCAGTACATATTTTTTCTTGCCAATACGCGCTTCACGAATCTGCTGATAAATGTTGTCGGCATACCACTCTTCTAACCATTTGGCTTCACGCACAGCCAAATTTGCTTTCATGGCAAATTCAGTATCTGGCAAATTGAGTGTGGCTTTATAATCCACTGCATTTTCAGGATTTTGCTTATCGCTCATGCAAGTTTTCTTCCAGTTTGATCAGTTTGTAAACTGACATGTATTACGTTTTAAATTTAAAAAGGAAATTCTGGTGTGCTGCTACGATAGTCTCGTAACTTTTGCACATCATCATCAATTCCAGCTTTGAGGGCTTCAAGCGAAGGGTAATTCAGTTCACCATGCAAATAGTGAAGAAAGGTTACCCGCATCAATAAGCCATACAGATTAGCAGAAACATCAGGGAAATGTACCTCTAATCGCCATTCTGGCTGGTCTTGTTTGATGGCTGGGCGTGTCCCCACATGACCTGCACCAAACAAACTGTCAGCTTGATAGCCTGCAATCCCGTTGAGGGCAGGATCTGAATGTTTTACTTTTGCGTTCAATGATGCATTCTCACAGACCACATCCACCGCATAAATTCCGTTTAAACAGGGTTTGTGACGGTTTAAACGAACATTAATCGTTGGAAAATCAAGGGTACGGCCAATCTGATCGCCATATTGTACTCGGCCTGTGATGCTATAAGGACGGCCCAATAGTTTTGCCGCTAGTGCCAGATCACCCTGTTGAAGGACCTGACGAATACGAGTTGAACTGACACGTTCATCATTTAAAGCCACAGTATTTAAATTGGTGACATCAAAACCGTAGTCACGTAAGAATTCGCTGTTGCCTTGGCGGTCTTTACCAAAATGGAAGTCATCGCCCAACACTAGGCTTTGTGCATTGAGTTTTAATTTGAGTAGGTCGGCAAATTCAGTGGCATTTAAACTTCTAAAATATTGATCAAATTTCGCAACTGCAATGTAGTCCACACCGAGCTCAGTTAAATATTCTACTTTTTCTCTGAGTGAGCTGATTCGTGGCGGTGCATCATAACCTTTAAAAAATTCAAGCGGTTGTGGCTCAAAAATCATCACCAATGTTTTTAAGCCTTGCGCTTCAGCCAACGTTTTGAGTTGAGCAATCATCGCTTGATGGCCGAGATGGACACCATCAAAATTGCCAATCGTTACCGCAGTTGGGGGTAACTGAAAATCTGGCGATAATGCGTTGAGACGAAGCAACTTCATGGGCGTTAAATACAGTGATTTTTGCAAAGGCTATATATTGCCATATTCTCAGCGTTTCGTCTTGTTGTTGTGTTTTTACACAGGGAATTTTCAATATTTAGAAGCTTTATATCAATTAAATTGATTCATTAAATAAAAATAAATCAATTTTTCTTATTTAATGATTGACCTAAAATAGCTGCATAGTCGCTTGATATTGAGAAAGAGATGAAAAAGCCGTTTTATCAGCTAGAACAGAGCACCGATGTGATTCGCCATTTTACCCCGAACTGGTTTACTGCAACCATGGGAACAGGTGTGGTGGCGATGATTTTAGCACAGCTGCCTTTCGCTTCATCTGTCTTATTTATGCTTGCGACCAAATTATGGCAATTTAATATTTTGTTATTTAGCACCTTTAGCGTGCTGTATATCTTACGCTGGATTTTATTTCCAACTGAAGCCAAGCAGATTTTTACTCACCCCAACATGAGCTTATTCCTTGGTGCGATTCCGATGGGCTTAGCGACGATTGCCAATGGTTTTCTCAGTTTTGGTATCCATTTATATGGCGATATTGCCGTTCAGATTGCCACTTACCTTTGGTATATCGATGTGGTTCTTGCGGTAGTGATTGCGTGGGTGGTGCCATTTTGTATGTTTAGTTGCCAAGATCATCAATTACAACGGATGACTGCGGTATGGTTACTCCCGATCGTGGCCTGTGAAGTCGCTGCCAGCTCTGCGGGGCTGCTATTACAACATTTAGCTGCCGATCAACATGCATTAACCATCTTGATCACAGGCTATGTGTTGTGGGGTATTTCTGTACTACCTGCTTTTGCGATCTTAACCATTTTGATGTTACGTTTAGCTTTACACCAGTTACCTGAAAAAGAGGTCGCGATTTCTAGCTGGTTATGTTTAGGGCCGATTGGTACAGGTGCGTTGGCGTTATTATTATTGGGTGAACAAGCACCACGTATTATGCAGGCGATGGGCTTTGAAGGCTTAGCGACATTACTTCCAGCCTTGGGTATTGTGGCAAGTTTGGTGCTATTAGGTTTTGGTTTATGGTGGTTTGGGATTGCGATTTTGACCACACTACGTCATATGCGCACTGGCATTCCATTTAACTTGGGTTGGTGGGGACTGACTTTCCCATTCGGTGTCTTTATCTTGGCGATCTTCAACTTGGCGCATCAGTTACATATCGACTTCTTACAGTACGTGGCTGTGGTTTTAAGTCTGTTGTTGGTTGGCCTATGGGCATTGGTGATGAAGAAAACACTGGCAGGGGCGTATAGCGGTCAGTTATTTTTCTCTCCCTGTTTAGTCGCCTTACAGCAGAAGATGTAATAATATCGAGGTGTGCCGAAGCACACCTTTTTGTGTCTCTATTTTGATTTGAATGAGTCTTTTTATGAATGCTGATGTTGCTCTGATTATGGCTTTGCCGAATGAATCTAAAGGCTTGTTTGAGCAAGCAGGGATTGACGTTCATTACAGTGGCATCGGCAAAATTAATGCAGCATTCAAGGCATTTGAAGTGATTCAAAAGACGGGATGCAAAACGCTAATCAATTTAGGCAGTGCAGGCAGTTCACACTTTGATGCACATAGTCTGGTTGAGGTGATCACTTTCGTACAACGTGATATGGATGTGTCTCCTTTAGGTTTCGCAGTTGGGGTCACTCCGATGGATGATGAAATTCCTGCGGAGATCCATACTCAGCCTCATTTTGAGATTTTACCCAAAGGGATCTGCGGCACAGGTGATTCTTTTGAAACAGGGATTCCAAAGGTTAGTTGTAACCTCGTCGATATGGAAGCCTATGCTTTGGCCAAAGTGTGTCAAAAGCTAGGAGTACGTTTGATTTCAGTCAAATATATTACAGATGGTGCCAATGATACTGCGCATCTGGACTGGGAAGAAAATCTGTTGCTGGGTGCACAAAAATTATTGGCGCTGTATCAAGCACATTTTTAAATGCAAAGGTCTAATGTAGTAGTATGTACTGGTAAACTTTACACACTACTAAGCTATTGAAATTAAAAAAATATTATTTTATTAATTCGCATAACCCCCATTATGTTAAATAGACTCAGAAGTTCTTCAACTAGCTGAAAAATATTTACTTAATTTTTAAAATAATATAATTTACTATTATTTAAAAAATCAAGATGATATAGGTTATTAAAGCTATGAATTATAAAAATTTTCTACAATCCACATATCATATAAGAGAATTTAGTTTTAATAAGGAAAATCATTTTTTGATGAGCATTCAAAAAGCAAAAAAAGCTAATAAGAAATATTTGAAAAATTTAGAAGGTTATAAAGGTATTTTTGCTTTAACTGATTTTATTCATTTGACAGATTTTGGCTATGTACATCCGTTGGATACAAATAAAAAATTAACATGTATTTTTTGCTTAAAATCTGTAGATGATACTAGTTTTAGTCAGAAAGCTCATGTTATTCCTGAGTTTTTAGGAAATAAATATTTACTTCATTATGAAGAATGTGATGAATGTAATTCTTATTTTAGCTCTAGCATAGAAGATGCTTTGGATAAATTTACAACTATTTATAGGGTTTTTAATCGAACAAAAAATAAAAAAAATAAACTTATAAATTATCGGTCAATTAATCAAAAAAGTTTTGGAAAATTTAATCTTGATGATACTAGATTTGAATTTTTAGGATATGAATCTGATTTTTTGATTGATTTTGAAAAAAAAACGATGGTTATGCAATTTGATATTCCTAAGCATAGACCATCAAATATATATAAAGCTTTCATGAAAATAGTTTATGGATTGTTACCTAAAAATGAATTACAAAATTTTTCATTATTAAGAAGCTGGATAAATGATCGCGATCAAACATTAACCTATATCTCTCCTTTAACTGTTTATAAATCAAATTTACCATTTTTTAATCATAAACCATTGAATATTATTATTATCAAAAAAGATACTAAAAGCATTGATGAAGTTCTAAAAACTCAGCAATATGAAGAAGATATGGAGTATATGGGATTAATCAGTTTTGGAAATGTTGTTTTTGAATTTCCAATTTTCTCGGATAATATGATCCAAAAAGTTCAAAAAATTAAGAATTTTAAATTTAATATTAAATTTATGCCAAAGCCATTTTTTACGGGAAACCCTGAAGCTCTTGATTTAAGTAGTTCGGAATATAAGATTGATAGATTAAAAATGAACTTTTCATTTGATAGTTTGATTGAAGAAGATATCGACGTTGATAAGTCAACTTAAAATAAGGTTCAATCTAAATTAGATAATTTGTATGAAGTATGGAGAATGTGAATTGGAGTCAATTGAAGAATTTAAGCAAAGTTTCAAAACTAAAGGTGGGTTTAAATCAGCTGTAAGTTTTGTAAAAAAACTGATTGGGGTAGAAAATGACTCTTTTAGAAGCTGGATTGGACTTTTTAATCTTTACCAAAAAAACTTAATTTCAGATGATTTCTTTATTTCAGAAGAGGCAAAATTAATTTTTGCATTAACCCAATTAGATGGAGAAAAAAGAGCAGAGATTTTAGGAATAAAGAAAGAAATGTACTCTTCATTGAGGGAATCAAAACAATGGTATAGGCAACTTGCTTCTAAACTGCATTCAGATAGATGTAATCATATGTTAGCAGATGAAGCCATTTCCGAGTTAAATAATATATATGAACGGATGAAGAAAAATGGGCAATAGTAGATTACCTATAATTCTCGAAGATCTATCTGAAGAATATGAAAAGCCAACTCGTCGGAATAAGCTAGTTGATGATAAGAAATATAATGAAGTTGATGGTGCCATAAAGAATGGAGTAAAACTAGGCTCTAATGGAGTGGCATATGTGGATGTTAATGAAGCTCCAAAAATTCTTCAAGAAAATGCTGGAGATGCTCAATATATAATAGATACTTTTATTCCCGACAGTAAAAAAAGAAATGTTGGCGGCAAGGATTTAGTACATAGCGCATCATTAGTGGGTTTACTAGATGAAAGAGCACAAGAGTCTCGAAGTGCAAGTAAGCAAGCTTTGCAACAGTATGCTCGTGATTCATTGATAAGTGCTTCAGATTCGAATCAGGCTCAGGCTTTGAGAAGAAATTTAGATGATTTTAGTAATAAAGAACAAAAAAAACTAAGGACATTACGTGATTCTACAGTCGATGAAGTAACAGGAGATCCTCTATCAAAAGGGTATGCTTTTCATCATAAAAACCAGAAGTCTTTGCATACTGACCCAGAAATGAGTTTAGATCCTGACGCTGGTATATTAGTAAATTCCTCAACACATACAAAAATTCATCAGAATAAACTTAGAGATGAAAGAGCTCTTGATGAATATAAAAAAGAGATTGGTTGTGACTCTGATGATACGTAAGATTATTTAAAATTAACATAATACGCCTTATGCGAAAAGCTTGAGCTTTTCCTATTTGCATCAATATCTTAGCCTAAACCGTTTTAGGGTTCGGCGAACTAGAACGGCTTTTTCTTCACTTTTCACGTTCTACGTATGTTTCTTAATTAATGTTCCACATTTTTGATTAGTTCAGTTGAATAATCACCTTAACCATTTGGCAAGAAAAAAGCGACTCACATAGTCGCTTTTTAGTGTAAGTCAATCGCTAAAATTAAGGCTTTTAGAAGAAAATTTAACGTGGCAACACGCCATACAACATCACATGAATGGTATGTTCGATGGTCCGTTGATACATGCTACGGTTGCGTAAGGTTTTACCTGTGACCATTTCTATTTGCGTCGAAAAATCAGCATAGTTTTGAGTGATCGCCCATATGTTGAGAATCAATAATTCTGGATCGACCTCTGCCGACAATTTGCCTTGTTCTTGCCAAGTTTGAATCACCTTGGTTTTACGCTTAAATAGCTTTTTCAAAGGCCCTTTTAAGATTGGCAAAATATGCGGCGCACCTTGAATAATCTCAAGAGCAAATAAACGTGACGCTTTCGGTTGATCACGCGAGCTTTCAATTTTTTGAATCAAATAGTGAGTGAGTGCTTCAGTTGGCTCAAGCTCAGACTCTAAGGTTTGTAAGGGTGCAAGCCACTTTTGCAACACAGTGGTGAGCACTTCGACATAAAGCGACTCTTTATTTTCATAGTAGTAGAAAATATTCGATTTATGCATATTTGCGAGCTGTGCAATCTCATCGAGGCTGGCACCACTAAACCCATAGACGGAAAAAACATCTAGGGCAGCATTCAGCAGTTGATTGCGCTTTTGTGTACTTTTCTTCTGTTCCATCTGCGAGCTTGATTCAAAAAATGTCATTGACATTGTAAGATAAATTGTCGGATTTGTGCACAATTGCGAAAATTTTTTATCGAAAAAAATATACTTTTTAGGCCAATGCAAACGATGTATTTGATAATTATTGAAATCTAAAAAAATGCATACATATTTTGTAAATAATTTTTTTCTGATCAGGAGAAAAGAGCACTCGGTTTTTATTATTTTGGTCACATTTTAGTGCAAATTAATGCAGTTTTAGGTAGCTAAAACCGCATCGAGGACTTGTTGCTCGAGTTGAGCGAATGCAATACTTTTTTTGCGTGGTCGTGGTAGATTGACCTGAAAACTATGGGCGATATGCCCTTGATCCAAAAGAATAATCCGATCGGCAAGTTGTACCGCTTCACTAACATCATGCGTAACCAAGATGGCGGTAAAACCTTGTTCTTTCCAAAGGCGCTCAATCAGGTTCTGCATTTCCAACCGCGTCAGTGCATCTAATGCGCCGAGTGGTTCATCTAACAGCAAAATACGGGGTGTATGGGAAAGCGCGCGCGCAAGCGCAGCGCGTTGTCGTTGCCCACCTGATAACTGAGTTGGCCATTGCGTCGCCTTGTCTTTTAGCCCGACTTTTTCTAGCAATGCTTCTGCAAGCTGATGCTGATTTTTAGGCAACCCCAATTGTACATTTTGTATAATGCTTTTCCATGGTAACAGGCGTGGATCTTGGAACATGACACGAATATCGTGGTTGGTAATGCCTTCACGGAAATTGCGAGCGGATTGGAACTTGATTTCGCCATAACTGGCCTTTTCGAGTTGGGCAATCAAACGCAGCAGGGTGCTTTTACCACAGCCACTACGACCAACGATGGCAACAAACTCACCTGCTTGAATGTTCAGGTCAAGGTCTTCAAGAACTTTGACCTCGCCATAAAATTTATATAGCTGCTCAATCAGAATATGAGCACCATTGTCTGGTGAGGTTATGGTTTCTGGTTCAGTAACGGGTTGAATCAGGTTGTTATCGTAGAAGTTTAAATTTAAGTTACTCATCGTTATGTCCTTATTATTTTTGATAACCTGCATGCCAGCGTAGTAGATAACGTTCTAACACTTGAGCCAATACATCTGCTAATTTTCCGAGCAGGGCATACAGTAAAATACCCACCAAGACGATATCTGTTTGCAAAAATTCTCTTGCATTCATAGTCATATAGCCAATTCCCGCTTGTGCAGAGATGGTTTCTGCCACAATTAACAGTACCCAAACCAGACCTAAAGAGAAACGTAGCCCAACTAAAATCGAGGGCATCGCACCAGGTAAAATAATGTCTTTATAAAGTTGCCAACGATTGAGTCCGTAACTTTTTCCCATTTCGATCAGTTGAGGGTCAACCGAGCGGATACCGTGATAAGTGTTGATGTACATTGGGAAAAATACGCCGACGGCCACTAAAAATAGTTTGGCAGTTTCATCAATCCCAAACCATAAAATCACCAGTGGTATCAGTGCTAGCGCAGGGATATTACGGATCATTTGCAGGGTAGTATCGAGTAAGGTTGAGGCAATACGAGATGAACCATTCAATAGCCCCAAAACCAACCCTAAGCCACCGCCAACCAATAAGCCGAGTAAGGCACGACCAGCACTCACTTTGACATGTTGCCAAAGTTCACCACTGATCAGTAGGTGCCAGAAGGCACTCACGACAGCAGTTGGGGCAGGTAAGACCCGACTTTGCAATAGACCTGAACTAGAAGCTGCTTGCCAAATTAAAATCAATAAAATCGGAAACAGCCAAGGCAGGAGACCTTTGCCTATTTTTTGTGTTCCACGTGAAACATCATTCAAAAAAGGTTTGGCACTCATGCGTCCTCCTTGATCAAGGTTTTTGCTTCCTTGGTCTCAGGGACATAGTTATTGGCAATGATTTCTCCGAAAGGCCCCGTTAAATGCGGTTGCGCCAGTTTTTCACGGGTTTTGAGTGGCAGTAAAGGGAACACCAGTTCGGCAAAACGAATTGACTCTTCCAAATGTGGGTAACCTGAGAAAATAAAGGTATCAATACCCAAGTCTGCATATTCTTGAATTCGTGCAGCAACGGTTTCTGGGTCACCCACTAGAGCGGTTCCCGCGCCACCACGGACTAAGCCGATGCCCGCCCATAGGTTCGGTGATACTTCAAGTTGATCTTTACGACCACCATGTAATGCAGCCATACGTTGCTGGCCCACTGAATCCATTTGTGCAAATTTTTTCTGTGCTGCGGCAATCGTTGCATCATCTAGGTATTGAATCAGTTCATCTGCAGCGGCCCAAGCCTGTTCATTGGTCTCACGCACAATCACGTGTAAGCGAATGCCATAATTCAGGGTACGGCCTTTGGCTGCGGCTTTGGCACGTAAATGCTCAATCTTTTCTTTTACGGCAGCAGGAGGTTCACCCCAAGTCAAATAGGTATCGACCTGTTCCGCTGCCAACTCGGTTGCAGCTTCTGATGAGCCACCGAACCAAAGCGGTGGATAAGGTTTTTGTACGGGTGGATAGAGTAGTTTGGCATCATCCACACTGAGACGCTCGCCGTGAAAGCTAAACGGTTCACCCGTATGTGAGCGAGTGAGAATTTCGCGCCAGATTTTGACATATTCAGAAGCAGTTTGATAACGGGTACTGTGATCTTCATAGAGTCCATCACCTTTGAGTTCCTGTTCATCACCACCTGTGACAAGGTTGAGCAGAATACGGCCATTGGAGAGGCGATCAAAAGTTGCTGCCATGCGTGCAGCAAGTGCTGGTGTAGTCAACCCAGGACGAAGTGCGACTAAAAACTTAAGCTGGGTGGTTGCATCAATTAAACTGGCTGCCGTAATCCAAGGATCTTCACAAGAGCGTCCTGTTGGAATGAGTACGCCTGCATAACCCAGATTATCCACGGCAACTGCAATCTGTTTCATATAAGCATGATCGACCTGACGAGCACCCTTGCTGGTGCCTAAATAACGACTGTCACCATGAGTGGGGATAAACCAGAAAATATTCATGTCGATGTTCCTTATGAAAATGAAATCAATGTTTATTGGGCAGACCAGACACTGTGCTGAATATCAATTTGCACAGGAATGAGTTGCTCTTGTTTAAATAAATCGGCGATTTGCTGCTGACTCTTTATGACCTCAGCTGTGAGGATGTGTACAGGTGATGGTTTTGGTCGTTTGTCTAAAACACGTTGTGCCACAGGAAGGCTCAGCCCCGTACTTTGTGCGTAAATCTGTAGTGCCTGATCTTGATGCTGCACAATCCACTGATCCGCGATGTTGATGCTCTTAATCAGCTTTGGCGCAGAATCAGGATGCTTTTGAATAAAATCAGGATTACCAATATAAAAAGAATAAGTGGTTGGAAAAGCAGAGCCATCGACCAAGGTTTTGGTATGGCCTTGCAGTTCTGCTGTACCTAAGTAAGGTTCCCAAATTGCCCACGCATCAACGGCCTGTTTGTCAAAAGCTGCGCGTGCATCGGCAGGAGGTAACCAGATCGGTTGAATGTCTTGCCAAGATAGACCTGCTTTCTGCAAGGTTTTTGCCAAAAGTTCGTGCGCACTGGAGCCTTTTTGAACCGCGACACGTTTGCCTTTTAAGGCTTGAAGGGTGCTGATTTTATCGTTGGCATGTACCAAGATAGCTTGGCCTGTTGGTGCGACCACTTCATAAGCCACATAGCTCAATGGTTTAGCTGCGGCTTGCGCAAAGATGGGTGGGGTATTGCCGACATAACCAAAATCGACTGCACCAACCGCAAGTGCTTCAAGCATTTGTGGACCTGCTGGAAATTCTCGCCATTCAATTTTGGCATTCGGAAATTCTTGCTCAAATAGCTTTTGTTGTTTGGCAACTAACAAATTGAGGGAGGATTTCTGAAAACCAATGGATAGGGTTTTGACAGCCGTATTTTCAGCTGCTGAAGTTGTCTTCTCCGTACTCTGCTCTGGTTTCTGGCAACCACTCAGTGAAAATGTAGAGATTAGCAACCCCAAAACAGAAACTTTAGATAGCAACTTCATAGTGATCCTCAATTATTTAACGTCGTTTTTTAATACGGCATCTTGGATCACAAGCTGCTTCGGAATCAGTTTTTGTGCAAAGAAGGCATCAGCCACATATTGCTGTTCTTTGGCGACTTTGTCAGAGATCGGTTGAACCCCGAAGCCCATGCGTGAAATTGAGCTTTTTAAGACATCAAATTCAAGCCCCGTTGGTTTTTCCAGTAATTTGGCTGCATCATCTGGATGGGTTTGCACCCAGTCTGTGGTCTGGTTCAGTGTATTCACCAGCGTTTTCAGTGCTTCAGGATGGCTTTCGGCAAATTGACGATCAGCCAGATAAAATTGGTGATTGCTGACCAGATGCTCGCCTGTAGTGATGACACGCGCATGAATCTGATGTTCTGCTGCGGCAAAGAATGGGTCCCAGATCACCCAAGCATCGACTGCACCTTTTTCAAACGCCGCACGGGCATCGGAGGGTGGTAGGTAGACGGCTTGAATATCATTGAGACTGAGGTTATTGGCTTCCAAGAGTTTGAGTAAGAGGTAATGAACATTTGAGCCTTTATTCAGCGCAACGCGTTTACCTTTCAGATCTTGGATCGATTGAATTGGCGAATCTTTTTGTACAATTAACGCTTCTGCTGTTGGTGCCGGTGGTTGGTTGGCGACATACACCAAGTTTGGATTGGCTGCTTGAGCAAAGATTGGTGGTGCTTCGCCTGCCTCACCAAAGACCACACTGCCGACATTTAAACCTTCTAACAGTTGTGGGCCTGCAGGGAATTCAACCCATTTAACATTGACACCTTGAGCAGCAAGTTTTTTTTCTAATTCACCTTTTGCTTTGAGAATCGGCAGGATGCCATACTTTTGAAAGCCGATATTTAATGTTGTGGTTTCTTGTTTTGTTGTCTCTTGCTGCTCTGGTTTTTTTGCACAACCTGCAACACTCATCAGGCTGGCAAGACTTGCTGCGATGATGCTATATGTTGCCCATGAACGATGGATTGAAATGGTCATGTTGGTTGTGCTCCCCGACAAATCAAAAGATTTAAATAAGATGAGCAACTAAACTAAAACTTTTTTTATTGCATAAAAAATAAGTAATCGGGCTTTGCTTATGCTGAAAAGTGCAAAATAGAAAATTGCATAATCTTATCTGCGGATTGAATAAGTGTCGAATGCTTTAATTTAACCAAGATATTGTTTTAATTGCATTATTTTTTATTTTATCGGTTGGTGAATTTATTCTTCATACTCACTTAAGCAGAGATAATGATGAAGCGGAGATATCTTTATCAAAAATAAAAATATCTCCTTCAGTCTACGTTGCGATGACTACAATGCTTTTTTAAAGACGAGAGAATTACGTTGATAGTTATACAGTGCTTGGCGCGCATTAGGTAAATCATCTACGCTGGCAGGACTAAAGCCTTGCTCTAGGAACCAGTGAGCGGTTCTAGTGGTCAGTACAAATAGTCGCTGAATCCCTTGCTGTTTGGCTCTGCTTTCCAAGAATTGCAAAATTTGGCTACCACGATTGGATTTTCGATAGCTTGAATCCACTGCGACGCAGGCAATTTCAGCAGAACGAATTTCATCTGTTCCCGCCGGAATTGGATACAGTGCTGCACAAGCCAAAATCATACCGTCGCGTTCAATCACTGCAAAATGTTCAATTTCACTTTCAAGACGTTCGCGAGAGCGATACACCAGAATGCCTTCCTGTTCCAGCGGACGTAGCAGATTAATCAAGCCACCGACATCGTGAATATTGGCAATCCGCACTTCTTCATAGTGCGCATCGGTGATCAAGGTACCAATACCATCGCGAGTAAATAGTTCTTCAATCAGTGCGCCGTCATAAGCATATGAAATCAAATGTACGCGATGTACGCCAGATAAAGAGGCTTGCTGCGCTTGTTTGAGGTGTAAGGCAAATTCTGGGTATTGTTGTTGGTTTTGTTGAATATAGGGTTCTAGCTGGCGCGGACTTAATTCACGTAATAACTGTTGCTGTTCATTCATCAAGCCTTGTTTTTCGCCTAAGAAGATCAGTTTATCTGCTTTTAAGGCTGTCGCTGTTTTGGTGGCGACGTCTTCAGCCAGTAAATTAAATACTTCACCTGTGGTTGAATAACCTGTTGGTCCAAGCAAAACAATATTGTGATTGTCTAAATGACGTTGAATGGCATCGGTATCAATTGAACGGACTTCACCTGTCAGTTGGAAGTCGATGCCATCGCGAATCCCATACGGTTTGGCGGTGACAAAATTGCCAGAAACGACATCAATGCGAGCACCATACATTGGTGAATTTGCCAAACCCATGGAGAGGAGGGCTTCAATTTCGAGACGAATGGAACCTACCGCATTCATGACTCCACGTAAGGATTCGCGTGTGGTAATGCGACGACTTTGATGGAAGGGGGTCTCGATATTGCGTTCGAGTAGATTTTGATTAATTTGCGGACGTGCGCCGTAAACCAAAATTAAACGAATCCCCAAAGAATGTAATAGGGCAATATCGTGGATAATATGTTGGAAATTTTCGTGTTGGACTGCTTCACCAGAGAACATTAAAACGAAAGTTTTATCACGGTGGGCATTGATATAAGGTGCGGAGTGGCGAAACCAATGCACATAATCTTTTGTTGTACTATGTGAATTTTCAGTCATTTGCTTCGCCATGTTGATCTCAGATATGCAGCACTTGCTCTGATTCTAACGAAAAAAATCAAAAGATAAATCTATTCCTAAAGCATCTATTCAACTTTAATTCTGACGAACCATGAAAAAGGGCTTAGAAGCCCATGATTCGGATAATACTGTTGTCATCTGAGTTGACTAAAATGTAGTCATTGTTGATTTTATACCACTGTTCGTTACGACCTGGGCGAGGCAGATTGCTGTCCTTATAGTCGACTTTATAGCCGTTACCACGATAATGTTGTGGCATGACGTAGCCTTCCTGCCAACGATGTTGTTTTAGGCGCTCTACACCACGTTCTTCACGCATACGACGTTCGCGTTGACGATTTTCACCATCTGGACGATCAAAGCCACGACCATTTTGCCAGCCGCCACCACGCGAATCATCATCGCGATCATGTGGACCTGCAAAAGTCCCCAGACTACTGAACAGGGTTGTCGAACCTAAAACCAAGATAATGAAAAATTTTTTCATGATGCACCTTATGGACTTCGGATGTCTCTCATGTGAACTACTGTACGTTAAAAATGCAGAGAAACTGTGAAGATCGATTCATTATTCCTTTAAAACAATGAAGATTTTTCACACATTTCTCTGAAAAAAGCAGTTTTAACGCCAGTGTCCAATGTTATTTAGAATTATTGTAAGGATGAAATTAAGCTTGAGCGTCAATACTTTGGCCATTCATATCTAAACTGTCATCGCCCATGAGGTACAGATAGGCGGGCATAATGCTATCTGGAGTCGGGAGCACTTTTGGATCTTCCTCTGGATAGGCTTTGGCACGCATGGCGGTACGGGTCCCGCCTGGATTGATGCAGTTAAAACGAATGTTCGGATAGGTGTTCTCTGCGGCAAAGATTTTGCTCATGGCCTCAGTTGCAACTTTAGACACTGAATAAGCACCCCAAAGCGCACGTGCTTCACGGCCGACGCTTGAACTGGTAAACACCACTGAGGCATGTTCAGATTTCTCTAGTAAAGGCAACAAGGCTTGAGTGAGGGCAAACGGTGCACGTAAATTTACTGCGAGTACATCATCCCAAACATCGACAGGATAATGTGCCAGTTCAACCCGATCACCCAACATGCCTGCGTTATGCAAGATACCATCCAAACGACCAAACTGTTGCTCTAGCGTACTGACGAGCAGCTCGTAATCATGTGTTGATGCAGTCGACAGTTGTAGCGGCAAAATTGCAGGTTGTGGTGCGCCTAAGCCTTCAATTTCATCATAAATAACTTCAAGTTTATTTAAGGTGCGGCCATGTAATACAACGGTTGCACCATGCAGGGCATAACTCATCGCAGCAGCACGACCAATCCCATCACCAGCGCCTGTGATCAGGATAATACGATCTTTCAATAAATCTGGACGAGGTTGATATTCTGAGTATTTCATTGTTATGCCTCCTATTCTTATCTTAAAAATTTAATTCATCATACCCTGATTTTCTGACAACACCGTGATTTTCTGTTTGATCAGCTGATGCAGTTCAGGAATGGTTTGAATAATGGCATCGGCTTGCCAAGCGGCAAGATCATCGCGTGATTCGACCGGCAAATAGCCATAAGCTGCCAAGATGGTGTACATGTCGGCATGACGACCTGCGTCAATATCGCGTGGATGATCACCGATATAGATAATCTCTTTTGCATCAAGCTCGAGTTGCTTTGCAGCCAAATACATCGGTTCTGGATCAGGCTTGGTTTTGCTGACATCTTCTGGGCAAACCAAGACTGCACAACGTTCAGTCAGATCCAATTTTGCCAATAGAGACTCACTTAGACCACGAGGTTTGTTGGTGACAATGCCCCACGGAATTTGATGTGCTTCCAGTTCTTCAAGTAATGGGTACATGCCGACAAACAGGTCGGTATCGACCACAATATTGTCACCATATACATCTAAAAAGCGTTGGCGATGTGCTAGAAATACAGGGTCTGTGACCTCTAATTCAGGATAAACCAACTTCACCATGGCACGCGCACCTTCCGATACTTGAGTACGAATGGTATCCGCATCAACTACTGGGCGTTGTTCATCACGACACATTTGTTGAATGATACGAATGAAGTCTGCGGCAGTGTCAATTAATGTGCCATCTAGATCAAATAAAACCGCTTTCATTCAGCACCTGTATTGGTGGTATGCACCATGTAATTCACGTCAACATTTGGTGCTAACCAATAGTGTTTGGTAATTGGGTTGTAGTGCAAGCCTGTCATTTCTTTCAGCGTTAAACCTGCATTGCGAATATCATGCGCCATTTCTGAAGGACGGATGAATTTATGATAATCATGCGTGCCTTTAGGCAATAAACGCAGCACATATTCCGCGCCAATAATCGCAAATAAATACGATTTAGGATTACGGTTAATGGTCGAGAAGAACACATGACCGCCTGGTTTCACCAAGGTTTGGCAGGCTTTCACGATTGAGGCTGGATCAGGCACGTGTTCCATCATTTCCATACAGGTCACCACATCGTATTGACCTGCTTGCTCGAGTGCCAATTGTTCAACGGGGATTTGACGATATTCGATGTTTTGTACATTGTCTTGTTGTGCATGCAAACGACCTACAGCAAGGGGTGCTTCGCCCATATCGATGCCAAGGACATCTGCTCCGCGACGTGCCATGCTTTCAGCCAAGATGCCACCACCACAGCCAACATCCAGTACTTTTTTGCCAGTCAAGCCACCGACACGCTCATCCACCCAGTTTAAACGTAAAGGATTGATTTGATGCAGTGGGCGGAATTCAGAATGTTGATCCCACCATTTGGCAGCCAATGCTTCAAATTTTGCGATTTCTTGTGGGTCAACATTCAATTGCGACATGGTGTCACCTCTATATTAGGATGATTATTTAGGTTTAATCTGTTGGTAGTGTAGCGATTCTGGCAAAAAAAGCGATAAATCCAATAAAAAACTTCACAGAAGCAAAACGAATTGCTCGTGTTTGTTTTATATTTAGCATATAAACTTACGAAAAATGCTTAGAGGAAAAGCAAAGCCAATGAAAAAGTTAGTATTAGGTGGTTTAAGTGCAGTTGCGTTGGCATTCTCAATGAATGCGATGGCAGCAGATTTTGTAGCCGGTAAAGACTATACCGTGATTGCCAACCCAGGCAAAACTTCAGCACCTGCTGGACAACTCGAAGTACGTGAGTTCTTCTGGTATGGCTGCCCGCACTGCTTCAAGCTTGAACCACATATGCAAACATGGTTAAAGCAAATTCCAAAAGACGTTTATTTCTTACGTACCCCTGCGGCGATGAATAAAGTCTGGGAACAAGGTGCTCGTGGTTATTACGTTTCAGAAGCACTGGGTGTACGCAAGAAAACCCATATTCCATTGTTCCATGCGATTCATGATGGCGGTCAGCAAATCTTTGACCAAGCCTCTCAAGCAAAATTCTTTGCGCGTTATGGTGTACCTGAGCAGAAATTTAACAGCATGTTTAATTCTTTCCCAATTACCGCAAAAATTGCTGAGTCGAATAAATTGGCACAGCAGTACCAGTTGACAGGTGTTCCTGCTGTGGTCGTGAATGGTAAATATGTGGTTCAGGGCGAAGACGGGAAAGTGACTCAAGTGGTTGATTATTTGCTAGAAAAAGAGCGTAAAGCAAAATAACTTACGCCCATCTGCAATAAAAAGGACTGTAGTGACAGTCCTTTTTATCATTTAATTTTGGTCAATCTGTAAATCTTTTAAATCAATCTGGACTTTCTGTGTCGGTAGAGACAAAGCCTGATTCACATAAAGATTAATCAACTTCTCACGCGAACCAATCGAGCGTTGGTAATAGCTTGAGTTTAATAATAATGCTGCGCCGTAGGTCAAAGACCAGATATAAGACAGGTAATCACGAATCGACATATCGTAATTCTGTGATTTTAAATATTTTTCAGTCATATCTTTCAATGAAACAATACGCTGCTGACGAATCGCATACAGCTCATCAAACAAATGTTTTAACTTCGATTCGGTCATGGTCAAATGTTCTTCTAGCTGATGCAGCAGAATGGTACGACTAGGTGAAGTTAAGTGATAAAGCATATAACGTGGTGCGTATTCTTTGACATCGGTATTGTATTTATCTGAAATTTTTAAAATTTCTTTTTCATTTTGAATAATCAGTTCCAGCAACAGTTCATTCTTGCTACGGAAATGTTTGTATAGCGTACCTTTAGCAATATCCAGTTCCGCAACCAGTTCATCTAAGGTCATTTCTTGGTTGTTTTCTAATAATAGCTTTTCCGCAACCTGCAAAATTTTTTCTTTACGAATTAAGAACTGAGTATGACGATCAGGATTCATGATGCTTATAAGCTCCTCATAGTGTTCTGGACTGCGTTTGCATTAGTGTCTAATGCATCATAACGCTAAGCAATGCTTTTATATATCAAACTTTGGTTTGGATCAGGTCAAGCGTTTTGTGGTTCCCAGTTAGAAATGCCACTGAAGAGTAAACGGACTTGAGTCGCTGCATTGTCGATAAATAAGTTTTGTTGTTCGAGTAGATGATCAATCGTGAATTGTTTGGGTAAATTGATCCACGTCATTGCCCATGTAAACGACATATTAATCAAAATCGTAGATAAGACTTGCAAGTCTTTGGCTTCTTTAATGTGTTTGAAGGTTTCGAGTTTGCATAGATCTATGGCGAGGTCTTCAATCAGAAACTCAATTTCACGTGCGATCGCAATGCGGACTGTTTCTGAGCCACCCCAACGTTCTGCAATCATAAACTGCCATTGTTGCGGGCTATGATTCACGGCCTGTACAAAAAGTTCAATACTGGTACGGGTTTTGGCACTGCCGCTGTGTTTCAAATAACTTTGCCCTAATTGATGGATCAAGCTTTTTAGATGTAAAGAGACTTGATCAACCAGTTCTTGGCCCAGTGTGTCCATATCTTGGAAATGACGATAAAACGCTGTTGGGACTAAACCAACCTCGCGAGCAACTTCACGCAAACTAATACTACTAAATGAGCGCCCAGCAGTGCTGAGATGAAGTGCTGCATCTAGTAGAGCCTGCCGACTCTGTTGTTTTCGTTCATCTCTAATCGACATGAATAAGACTCGTTGAAACCGTACAGCAGAGTCTAGCAAAAAAAACAGAAACTTTTTAGTCCTTGTCCATTGCTAAATGCCAATGTTTTTGATCTTTCACTGATCAACGCTTGCTAGATATGAGTTCAAAGCCTGCATAATTTTTTTATTTTTTCCTTGTTTTAAATGGCTTATTAAAAAGTATAAAAAATATTCAAAAAATTAGTGAACAAGTGTTGACTCAGTGAACACAAATAAATATAGTGTACACATGTTCACTACACGAACATTTGTTCACTCAAAATAAATAGCCAGATACAAAACGAGGAACGTATGAACGCAGAGTTAAGTTATCAGCCACATTGGATTCGAGAAGATTTTGTTGATTTTATTTTGCAAAAAATAAAGCCAACCTTTGCTTGGAAACGCATTCTTGCAGAAGTGACCGCCGTACAGCCACTCAGCTCGGATATCGTGTTATTGACGATAAAGCCAAATCATAATTTTGATTTTAGCCAAGTCCAAGCAGGTCATAGTGTTTTGATTACCTTGATGATCAATGGGGTATATCAACAACGTAGTTATTCAATTATTGATGTCACGCCACAGGGCGAAATTCGCCTTGGGATTAAAGTCCAAGGTGTAGTATCGAAAGCAGCACAACAATTGTGTGTAGGCGATCGTTTCGAGATCTCACAAGCACAAGGTGACTTCGTCTTACATCAAGGTCAGCAAGCTGCATTACTGATTGCTTCAGGTTCAGGGATTACTGCGATTTATTCTTTATTGCAACAAGCGCTACAACAGCAGCTTGAACAGATTCATGTGGTTTATTTTAACCGTGCAGAAGTGTTGCATCAGGACATTTTGGCTTTGGCTGAGCAATATCCACAGTTGCACTATCATTTCTTTAATACCGCAGAGCAAAAACAGCATTTAGATGCAGCATTGTTAGAGAAATTAGTCCCAAATTTTAAAGAGATGCAGGCTTATGCGTGTGGTCACCACAGCATGATGCGCCAAGCACAAGACATTTATACACAACAGGATGCAACTGGAAATTTTCATCAAGAGTTTTTCCAACCGATCCAGATTGAGCATTCAAGTGCAGCTCAACCGATTAGTTTTCGTCGTGCGCAACAGAATTTTATTGCAACGACCAATCTATTAAGTAGTGCAGAACAAGCAGGTTTACGTCCACAACATGGTTGCCGTATGGGTGTCTGTAACCGCTGTAGCTGTACCAAAGTCAGTGGTGTGACGCAGAACGTGATCACAGGCGAAATTGATGATCAACCGAATCGTCCAATCAAGTTATGTGTGAGCCAGGCCTTAAGCCCAGTCACGATTGACCTATAAAAACAAAGATATTTGAGGATTAGTACAATGAATATGGCATTAGAATTTAAAACCGTATCAAAGTCAGCGCATTTAACCCCTGAACAAGTTGAAGAGTTTGGTCGCCGTGTCGAGCAAATACGTCTAGAGGTGATGCAAAATCTCGGTGAGCAGGATTCAAAATATATCTACAAAGTACGTAATTTTGTACGTTATACCGAAATCGCATCACGCGGCATGTTGATGTTCGGTGGCTGGATCCCACCCGTATGGTTGCTGGGGACAGCCATGCTGGGTGTGTCTAAAATCGTAGAGAACATGGAGCTTGGGCATAATGTGATGCACGGTCAGTTTGACTGGTTGAATGACCCAAGCTTGCGTGGCGAAGACTACGATTGGGACAATACCTGTTCAGGCAATGACTGGCGCTATACCCATAATTATATGCATCACACTTATACCAATATTGTCGGTAAAGACCATGATGTCGGTTATGGCATTTTACGAGTAACAGAAGATCAAAAATGGGAAGTGCGTCATTTAGCCAATATTCCGTTGGCTTTACAGTTGATGTTCTTTTTCCAATGGTATGTAGGGGTACAAAACCTGCATTTGGAAGATGCGTTGGTCTATAAAACCAAAACATGGAAACAGGTTTGGGCGGATGCATCTGATTTCCGTAAAAAAGCGACACGTCAGGTGTTAAAGGACTATGTGTTTTTCCCTGCAATTGCAACGATTAACTTTATTCCAGTATTGGCTGGAAATGCAGTTGCAAACATCATGCGTAATTTATGGTCATCAGCCGTGATTTTTAATGGTCACTTTACTGAAGATGCGGAAACCTTTGAAGCAGATAATACTGAGAATGAGACCAAAGCGCAGTGGTATCTGCGTCAGATCCGTGGTTCGAGTAACTTTACCGGTGGTAAATGGATGCACTTTATGAGTGGTAATTTGAGCCATCAAATTGAGCATCATTTGTTCCCAGATATGCCTGCCAATCGTTATGAGCAAGTTGCACCACAAATCAGAGCTTTATGTGCTGAATATGGCGTGAACTACAACGAAGCTAACTTTATGAAGCAGTTCTGGACGGTTTGGGTTCGTTTAGCAAGATGTTCTTTGCCGAATGATATGGCTGCACAAGTGGCTCAAACTTGGTCGAATTTCAAATCGAAGTTTAAGTTTGCTTAAGCGATGACTAATTCTGTGAATTGTAACGAATAAGTAAAACTGGAAGCACGTGTAATTGAGATATACTATGGCGCAATGATATTTGTGCCATAGTTTTAAGGAATCGTTATGCGTATTGACCAAAGAACATTAGACCAATTACGTGAGGTCAAAATTACCCGTAACTTTACTCGTTACGCAGAAGGCTCAGTTTTGGTTGAGTTTGGTCATACTAAAGTGTTATGTACCGCAAGCATTGAGAACTCAGTCCCTCGTTTCTTGAAAGGTCAGGGACAAGGTTGGGTGACGGCTGAATATGGCATGTTACCGCGCTCAACGCATACTCGCAGTGATCGTGAAGCGGCACGCGGTAAGCAAACGGGTCGTACGCAAGAAATCCAACGTTTAATTGGTCGTAGCTTACGTGCCATGGTGGATTTGAAGAAATTAGGCGAGAACACCATTACGATTGACTGTGATGTGATTCAAGCGGATGGCGGAACACGTACAGCAGCAATTACAGGCGCAGCAGTGGCTTTGGTTGATGCGATGAACGTATTGCTCAGCAACAAGAAAATTAAACAGGATCCATTAAAAAGCTTAGTCGCAGCAATTTCTGTCGGGATGTATCAAGACGAAGTTTTACTCGATTTATGCTACGAAGAAGATTCAAATTGCCAAACCGATTTAAACGTGGTGATGACACAGGCTGGCGAATTTATTGAAATTCAAGGAACGGCAGAAGACAAACCGTTTACGCGCCAGCAGTGCAATGCCATGTTAGAGCTTGCAGAAAAAGGAATCGCGGAATTGATTCAGAAGCAACAGCAGGCACTCGGTTGGTAAGCTCCAGTTGATAGTGCGGGCGGTCTGGTTTTTTTAGACCGCCTTTTTTTTATCCATTTTTTGTCATCGAATTGCGATCAAATCATCATCGAATTGTCATTTATATTGTATTGACTATCTGCACTGATATTTAACGGATAGTCAAATGCGAAATTTCCTTTTAGCGTTGCTCAGCAGCAGTTGCTTGTTACTCAGTGCCTGTAACGACAGCGATGGCGATAATAATAACCCAACGCCAAGTCCAAAGCCGCCAACATCCACATGCAAAATTCACTGCGCGCCATAAACAAGAACAATAAGGAAATAAATCAATGAATCGTCGTGATTTTTTATTAAATTCAACCAAAGCCTTGTTTGGTACTGCAGCACTCACCAGTTTCCCAATGAGTATTCAAAAGGCACTTGCGATTGATGCCAAGGTAGAAACAGGCACCATTAAAGACGTTAAACATGTGGTGATTTTGACCCAAGAAAATCGTTCTTTTGATAATTATTTTGGGACGTTGAAAGGTGTACGTGGTTTTGGTGACCGTTTTACTATTCCTTTAAGCCAAGGTCGTAAAGTCTGGGAACAGTATGATGCCAATAAGAATAAGGTCTATCCATATCATTTAGACAGCAGCCGCGGCAATGCACAGCGTGTCAGCGGTACACCGCACTCATGGACCGATGGACAATATGCTTGGGATCATGGTCGTATGGGCAGTTGGGTGCAATACAAGCAACCGCAATCGATGGGCTATTACAAGCAACAAGAAGTTGAATTCCAGTTTGCCTTAGCCAATGCCTTTACCCTGTGTGATGCTTATCACTGCGCGATGCATACGGGAACCAACTCAAACCGTATGTTTATCTGGACGGGAACCAATGGCCCAACAGGCGCCAATGTTGCTAGTGTAGTCAATGATCTAGATGCGATTGGCCCATCGACCACAGGTTATGACTGGACCACCTATCCTGAGCGTTTGCAACAAGCTGGTGTCAGCTGGAAAGTGTATCAAAACATGCCTGATAACTTTACTGATAATCCATTAGCAGGATTTAAAAAGTATCGTCGTGCCAATGAGTTATCAGGCAAACCAGTCAATAACAGCACCATTTGCCCAGCCTATGATCCAGCAATTGATGCCAGTCAACCTTTGTATAAAGGCATTGCCAATACCATGCCAGATGGTGGTTTTCTCGGTACATTTAAAGAAGATATTGCCAAGGGACAATTACCTCAAGTGAGTTGGTTAGTGGCACCTGCAACCTATAGTGAGCATCCAGGGCCATCGAGTCCAGTTCAAGGGGCATGGTACATCCAAGAAGTTTTAAATGCTCTAACTGAACGTCCAGAGGTTTGGAGTCAGACCGTATTTTTAATTAACTTTGATGAAAATGATGGTTTCTTTGACCATGTACCATCGCCGAGTGCACCGTCAATGGATACTGCTGGAACAGTGTATGGTAAATCGACTTTAAACAAAGAGCAGATGTCGTACGAGTATGCCACGCATGCCAAAGCATCGAATGGTCAGCCTAATTTTACCGATCCAAAAGTGAGTAATGGGGTCGGGGTCTATGGGCCAGGCATCCGTGTGCCGATGTACATCATTTCACCATGGAGTCGTGGTGGTTGGGTCAACTCCCAAGTGTTTGATCACTCTTCCGTGATCCGATTCTTGGAGCAATGTTTTGATGTGAAAGAGCCGAATATCAGTCCATATCGTCGTGCAGTGTGTGGTGACTTGACCTCGGCATTTAATTTTAAAACGCCAAACTTACTGCCTATGCCAGATTTATCCGGTAAGAAGAGCAAAGCAGAAGCTGATGCGATTCGCAAAGCACAGGAGCGTTTATCTCAGGTCAGCCGCCCGCTCAGTCAGACCGATCCAGTTCAGGAGATGGGGATTCGTCCATCGCGTGCACTGCCTTATGTCTTACATAGCAGCGCCAAAGTTGATGTTACAGCCAAAACGGTCAAACTGATGTTCTCAAATACGGGCACACATGCGGCCGTGTTCCATGTCTATGACAAATTGAATTTAGAAGCAGTTCCACGTCGTTATATGGTGGAAGCAGGTAAGCAACTGGATGATGTTTGGCAGACTAAAGAGAATCGATATGATCTATGGGTATTGGGGCCAAATGGTTTCCATCGCAGCTTTACGGGTAATCTAACTCAAACCGCACAAATTCAAGCACTTCCAGAAGTTCGTGTCTGTATGGAGGAGTGTGATCCAAAGATTTTCTTAAAAGTCCGCAATGATGCTACACAAACAGCAAAACTGGTGGTCAAAGCCAATGCCTACTTACCAAATAAGAGTTGGCAAATTGAAACGGCTGCGACTGAAAAAGAACTCAGTTGGGATATGACTGAGTTTGGTGGTTGGTACGATTTTACCGTCACGATTGAAAATGATCCAAGCTATAGCCGTCGCTTTGCTGGACGTATTGAAACCAATGAAGACTCAATTTCTGATCCGTATATGGGCTTTTCAGGAAATTAAGGTTGTTTGATATGAGCCTAAAGCAGTCTAAGTCAATCTTAGGCTGCTTTTTATAGGTTGAAGATTATCGTAGTAAAAACCAGTAGATACATAGAAATATCAATATGAGCAGCGTGATAAAACCGACGACAAATACTTCAGTGCTGTCAAAATCTACTCGTTGCCCAAGCCGGTAGCAACGTACAACTCCATAGCCAAGGCTACGAATTACACTTTCAAAAATAATCTCAAAAATTAGGTCAATGAATAGAAAACGGAACAGCTTAAACAGCACATGAAATACGGCTTCGAATACGGTATCCATACTTATTATTTTAATAAATTGAGCTGCTTAGCATTTTAAGCTTACATAGATCGAAATAAAAGTAGACACAAACACATCATCGTCAACAAATAGCTCACTGAGCATTTACATGCCTATAACACAGCCCACTGATTTGACTCATTTTAATTTGATAGATTGAGCCAAATTGAAAGGAACAAGTTTAGGGGGAAATAATGATGCTACAAGTATTCTTGGTCTTACTCACTGCAGTAACATTTGTATTAATGGCGGCTGACCCTCGCCCAACTGATTCGACTGAAGCCAAATCAGCATGGCAAGTTGAAACGACACAATTGAATAAAGCAGAGGTTTTAGTAGAACAAAAGCCGCTGAAACAAGAAAAAGATCTTGATCAGGCTTAAGCGTTAAAACGCATGGATAAATCAACTGCGCGTACGTCTTTGGTCAATACGCCCATGGAAATGTAGTCTACGCCAGTGCTTGCCACTTCACGTAAATTCTCAATGGTAATATTACCAGAAGCCTCTAATTTACAACGACCTGCCACATGTTTGACCGCATCAATCATCTGCTGTTGGCTAAAGTTGTCCAACATGACAATATCAGCACCTGCTTCAAGCGCTTGATTGAGCTCATCCCAAGTTTCTACTTCGACCTCAACCGGTTTGCCTGGCGCAATCGTATGTGCCTTGGCAATTGCTTGAGCGATTCCACCCGCAGCCATGATGTGATTTTCTTTAATTAAGAATGCATCAAATAAACCTAAACGATGATTTTGACCACCGCCGATCGCAACCGCGTATTTTTGTGCAATACGTAAGCCGGGTAAGGTTTTACGGGTATCGAGTAGTTTGGTATGTAAACCATCAAGCTGTTGCACATAGCTTGCTGTTTTGGTTGCAACCGCAGACAGCGTTTGGATGAAGTTTAGTGCTGGGCGTTCTACGGTGAGTAAACTACGTGCAGAACCAGCAAGTTTTAAGAATGCTTCATTTGCCGCAACATGTTCGCCTTCTTGCTTGAGCCATGTGATTTGAACAGCGCTGTCATAGGCTTGAATTAACGCATTGACCCAAGGCTGACCCGCCAACACCATATCTTCACGTGTAATAATGGTTGCAGTGGCTTGTTCATCTTCAGGTGTGAGCAGGGCGGTAATATCGCCGTCCCCAATATCTTCTTGTAATGCTTGTTGAATATTGATTTGAATAGATTGTTCAAGCAAAGATTGAGGGATACTCATACCAGTTCCAGTGTATGTTTGACTAAAAAACGTGTGCGTTATAATAGGGTCTATTGACATTTCAACCATGCATTGCGTTATTGGCTAAAACGACATAAACAAGGCATGAAATGTAGGCAATGGCGCCACCCTTGTCAAGTTTCATAACGCTGTTTATGGAGGTTTTAGCCATAACCCTTCGGGACAGGAATATTTTTTGCCGTTCCTGCGTTATGACTTGGCTCATTTAGAATGACTAAATTTCACAAGTCATGCCTTGTATCGTCTAAAAATATTCTCTGTCGCAAGCATCTGTGAACTGTCGATAGACCCTAATACTCTACTCATAAAAAATAAGTATTTCATCTCGATTATTCGTGATAAAGCATGTCAGAATGGGCAAGATAAATATTAAATTGCTGATTCGAGTCACCATGCAACAATCTAGATTTACTCAAGTTCAAGATGGGATATTGGAAGGTGCAACACAAATTTCATCGCCGAATTTTAATGCCCGACCTACAGATACCGATATTCAACTAATTGTTATTCATAATATTAGTTTGCCACCCTCACAGTTTGGTGGTGGTTATATTCAACAATTCTTTCAGAATCAGCTGGATTGGTCATTACATCCTTACTTCCAAACCATTGAGGGAATGAAGGTTTCAGCGCATCTATTGATTTTGCGTACAGGTGAAGTGATTCAGTTTGTGAATTTTAATGATCGTTCGTGGCACGCAGGCCGTTCTAGCTATTTGGCTTTGAAGGAATGTAATGATTATTCGATTGGAATCGAGCTAGAAGGAAGTGATGATCTACCTTTCGAAGCTGAGCAATATCAAGCATTGGTTGAAGTCGTGAATAGTTTACGCCAAGCATATCCAAAAATTCAAAATCATATTGCAGGCCATTCCGACATTGCGCCGAAACGGAAAACCGATCCTGGTGAGTACTTTGATTGGCAATTATTTCGAAATTTGCTGTCTAAACAAAAAACACGCTAAAAATATGACCAGATTTAAGATTTCATAACGAAATCTATTCGGACTTTCATTACAATAACGCTTTTTAAAAGATAAGCCGTAGGTGAATGCGATGGCATTGTGGCGATCGACTGTAATTGTCAGTGCAATGACGATGTTATCTCGAGTGTTGGGGCTGGTACGTGATGTTGTGCTACTCAATGTATTTGGTGCAGGTAAGGACTTCGATACCTTCGTTGTTGCCTTTCGTATTCCCAACTTTTTCCGACGCTTATTTGCGGAAGGGGCTTTTTCTCAGGCTTTCATTCCTGTTCTGACCGAATATAAGACCAGTCGTGCCCATGCTGAAGTCCAGATTCTGATTAGTCGGGTGTTTGGCTGTTTGCTTACGGCCATGTCCTTATTGACCTTTGTCGCTATGGTGGCTGCCCCAGCGATTATTTATCTGTATGCGCCTGGTTTCCATAATGATCCTGAAAAATTTGATCTCGCTGTGGATATGTTCCGTCTGACTATTCCATATTTGATGTTTATGTCGTTGACGGCTTTTGCTAGCAGTATTTTAAACAGCTATGGTTCATTTGCTTCACCTGCATTTTCTCCTGTATTACTCAATGTGGCGATGATTGCGGGGGCGTGGTGGTTAACGCCGTATATGGCAGAGCCAATCATGGCTTTGGGCTGGGCTGTGGTTGCTGCGGGTATTTTACAGCTGGCGATTCAGATTCCTGAATTATGGAAAAAGAACTTATTGATTCCACCTAAAGTGGACTTCAAACATGAAGGGGTGGATCGTATTTTAAAACTGATGCTGCCAGCCTTGTTTGGGGTGTCAGTGACTCAGATTAACTTATTGCTCAATACAATCTGGGCATCATTCATGCAAGATGGCTCGGTGTCATGGCTATACAGTGCTGAACGTATGACTGAGTTACCGCTGGGCTTAATTGGTGTCGCGATTGGTACGGTAATTTTACCTTCACTTTCCGCACGTCATGCAGAGCAAGATCAAGCCAAATTTAGAGGCATGATTGATTGGGCTGCCAAGATTATTATGCTGGTCGGTATTCCCGCAAGTATTGCATTATTTATGTTGTCGACACCGATTATTCAAGCTTTGTTCCAGCGTGGTGAATTTACTGTAGAAGATACGCGAATGACTGCCTTAGCACTGCAATGTATGAGTGCAGGGGTCATCTCATTTATGTTGATCAAAGTATTTGCGCCAGGCTTCTATGCACAACAAGATACTAAAACCCCTGTTCGTGTCGGCTTAATGGCGGTGGCAGCCAATGCCATTCTAAACGTAGTCTTTATTGGCTTCTTTAAGTTAATCGATTGGCATGCCGAGCATATGGCGCTCGCACTAGCATCTTCAGGCTCGGCTTTGGTGAATGCGGGTATGCTGTATTTCTATTTGCATAAACGTAACATCTATCGTTTTGGGGGACATTGGAAAAAACTGGCATTGCAATATGCGGTTGCCAATATCACCATGATTGCAGCACTTTGGTATGGTTTAACCTGGTACCAAGGCGATATTTCTCAATGGCTACGTATTGCTGAAGTGATTGGCTTGTGTGTCATTGGTGTCGTTGCCTATGCTGTAGCATTGTTGGCTACGGGTTTCCGACCAAGACATTTAAAAGCTTAAATTAGATTCAATTAAAAAATTAAACCCTCCAAATGGAGGGTTTTTATTATTTCACTTCAAGTAATTCAATATCGAAAATTAAAGTACTGTTTGGCCCTATTGCATCGCCCGAACCGACATCACCATAGGCAAGATTTGCTGGAATAAAGAAACGTGTTTTGCCACCTTCTTTCATCGTTTGAACACCTTCAGTCCAACCCGCAATCACTTGGCTGAGCTTGAATTCAAGAGGGTGGTTGCGTGCGATTGAACTGTCGAACACCGTTCCATCGAGCAAGCGGCCTTCATAGTTTACTTTAACCATTGATGTCGCTTTCGGTGATTTACCTTGGCCTTGTTGTAGTACTTGGTACTGTAGGCCTGATTTCGTGGTCACGATATCTGCTTTCTTGCCATTTTCAGCCAAAAAGGCTTTGCCTGCTTGATCATTTTTTTGTGCTTGTTCTTGAAACTCAACCAGCTGTTTGGCTTCAAGGCGTTTTTTATATTGATTGAGTACAGTCGCCATTTCCTCATCGGTTAAAGATGCTGTTTTACCTTGAATAGCTTCTTGTAAGCCTTGTACAAAAGTTTCGATATTTAAGTCTTTTAAAGTCTCGGCATTGCCTCTGCCCATGAGATAACCGTAGCTATATCCGAGTTGATCTTTTTGTGGGCTTTTTTGTGTAATTGATGCTGCTTGAACCGTTCCGATGGTTGAAGCAATTAAAATGAGACCTAATCTTTTCATTATTTCTTCCAAAAAATAAAGGAGAGCATAGGCTCTCCTTAAGATCATTTACTTAACAGCGATTAATTCTACATCAAAAATTAATGTGCTATTCGGTGGGATCGAACCAGGAACACCTTGTTCACCGTAACCTAAGTTTGCAGGAATATAAAGTGTTGCTTTACCACCTTCTTTCATCAGCTGTAAACCTTCAGTCCAGCCTGGAATCACTTGATTCAGCGGGAATTCAATTGGCTCGCCACGGTCATAAGAGCTATCAAATACTTTACCATCAGTAAGTTGACCTTTGTAGTGAACTTTCACAACAGAGGTCGCGGCAGGCTGTTTACCTGTACCTTCTTTAGTGATTTTATATTGTAAGCCTGAAGCGGTGGTTTTCACGCCTTCTTTTTTCGCATTTTCTGCTAAAAAGCTGTTGTTGGTCGCTTCGACTTTTTTGGTCTCATTCGCTTGTTTTTGTTGCAGCTCTTTTTGGAACTCGATATAAGCCGCTTGTAACTCTTCTTCTGTATAGGCTGCTGGTTTTTGTGCATGCCCGTCACGGAAACCAGTAATAAATGCACTGGTTTCTAATTCTGGTGGGGTTTGTTTTGCGACTTCATAACCTAATGCATAACTGATTTTTGCCACAGGTGCTGCATTTTTGTCAGCCTTGGCGCCAAACTCAGTGGTTGGATTTTTAGTAGCGTAGTAAATAGGAACGAGCGCTGCACCGCCTAAAACAGCTGCGACAACGAAAGGTAAAGCTTTACTCATGAGATGTCCCAAAGCGAGATTTTAATAAAAAATATGCCGTTGATCTTAGCATGTATAGGCTTAGGCATTGAATAATAAACAGCAAAAATGCATGGATTTTTTGTATGAGGATTGAGTCATTTGTGAAATCAATGAGCATTCTTGTTGAAATAAAAAAACCAGAGAATTTATAGCCCTCTGGTTCTTTTTATTCAATATTAGAGCAATTATTTGCTGGTCTGATATTGATATTGATTAATTTGATAGCTCGGGATCTGGTCTAGAATAAGACCGTCAATCTCAAGCCCCGCATTCACAAAATAAGATTTTGCGAGTTCAATATCTTTCAGTTGTGTCTGACCATATTGCACTAAACAGAGGTTAAAACCTGTAAATTGAGCAAGGTTTAAACTATCAGGGGTTGCAAGTACGGGTGCTGAACTGATCAAGATGTAGTCGTATTGATTGCTGATCTGTTGCATTAACTGTGCAAAAATTGATTGATGTGAACTAATAGAAGCCTCATCATTGCTTTTTCCACGGCCAATTAGACTCAAATTCGGATAAGTTGTATTCACGATAATTTGATCTAGATCGGCTTGTCCACGTAAATATTCAGCTAGGCCCACTTTTGACGTGCTCTTAAAAAGTTGGTCAAGTTCACCACGATAAAGGTCGCTATCAATGATTAAAACTTTCTGCCCAGCTTGACTTAGATAAAGTGCCAAATGTTGAGCAATCACACCTTGATTTTGATTAGGTGTAACACTTGTTATGAGTGCAACGTTATGTTGTTTTTGCTGTAACTTAAAACATAAAGTCGGGATAAATGTCTTGAGTGCGTGTAACTCAGGAGCAGTTTTATGTTTCGCTTTAGGCAATTCAAAATAAGTATTAATGCCGACAGCCTGTTCAATTTCATCACGATGACGTACGCCAGTTTGTAACATATTGCGAACTAGAGCAATCAATACACCAACAAATCCACCAATAAAAATTGAGAGGATTAACACGATTAGCTTACGAGGTTTGATTGGTTTCGTTGGTTCTACAGGGTAATCTAAAACACGAGTATTTCCTGTTTCGCCTGCTTTAGCCAAGCTTAAAGACTGGTATGTTCCTAATAAATTGGTATACAGCTGCGTTTGTACTTGTACATCGCGATAGTATTGCAAATACTGGCTTTGTGTATTTGGTAATTTTTTTAATGCACTATTCAATTCATTAATTTTTTTATTGAATACAGCAATTTGGGTATTAATTTCTTGCATCATTGGGTGTTGTGCTGTGTATTGAGCAGCCAATTGTGCCTGCTTCTGCTCTAACTGAATTTTTTGTGTTTCCAACTCAACACTCTGCTTTAAATAAAGCCCAGCTTCTTGCTGAATATCAATGGTCCCATGAGTTTCTCGGAATGTATTAAACTTTTTCTCTGCCTCTGTTAGCTCTTGTTTCAGTTGTGGCAGTTGCTGGTTTAAAAAGGCTAATGTTTTTTCTTTTTCTGCTGATTTCGTCGCTAAGTTTTGCTCTTGATAAATTTCCAAAATGTGATTTAGCACTTTTATGATGTGCGCTTTGTCTGCTCCATCATAATTGATAGTGATAATCCCTGTTTGCTTGGTAAGTTCAGCCACTTTTAAACTTAATAAAATAGCTTTGACTGCAGCAAGTGTTGATTGTTTTTGAACAATATACTGACCTTCTAAAGGATGTTGGCTTGAAATACTAATTTTCCAAGCTGAACTAAGGGAAGTAGAATTTGCTTTTTGATTTAGGGATCCTTTGTATACTTCTAGCCCAGTCTTTTCTGACGTAAGGCTAAAGTTTTGCCCATGGAAGCTTAAAAGTAGGTCTTGATCTAGATATTTTTTTGGAATGTCAAATTGGCGAATAGAGAACTCAGTTTTATGATTTCTAACTTGTACTTGATCCGTAAGATAGTTGGTGTGAAATTGATCTGTGCTTAAAAACTTCTGAACAAAACCTTGATCTGGTTGGATTTGGATATCTAGATTTAGATCTTGAATCGTTTTTGCTAAAATAGAGCGAGATTGCAAGATTTCGATTTCTGCCTGAATCGATTGTTGACCGCCAAGACCACCAATATTTACGCCAGCTAAACTGCCTAAAGATGCAAGCTGTGAGTTTAGACCTGCTAAGCCATTTTGTTTGTTATCAATAATTTGAATTTTTGCATCAACAGCGTAAGTTTTTTCTGCAGTTTTAAGATAAATACTGGCACAAATTAGGGCGAATATTGTACAGAAAACAATAAGTTTCCATTGTGCAATAAGAGCGAAAAATAATTCTCTAAGGTCAATCGTGTCATCAGTCAGTTGTGTATTTTGATTCATAAGGGAACAACTATTTAAAATTTGGGAAAACGCTTGCAGATTCTTGGAGATCTAAATGGTTAGATTGAAAAGGTCATATTATTTACCTAACTGATCAAAACTATAAAGTGCGTTAGAGAATGGTATAATTTGATTAACCATACGCTGCCAGCGCGTCAAGCCTGTTGCATCAATATAAACAATATCATTTTTCTGCATAGCGAATTGATTGGCTAAAGCAAGATTCCCTAAGCTACTCAAATTTAGTTGATAAATAGTCGAGTGCTGAGTATTGAGGTTTGTACGCATTACATAAATACGCGCAGCACTTGCTGTATATGGGTTAATACCTTCACTCTCACCAAGTACATCACTTAAGGTCATCCCTTGATCACGTAAGGGAAGCGCCTGGCTTTTACTTGATTCACCCATGATATAAAGTTTTTGGTTTTGTTTGGTATTTACAAAAATCGTATCATTAGGTTGAATTATTAATTTGTGGAGAGATAAACCACTTTGTTCTAAAGCAACTAAATTTAAATTATAAGTAATCCCTTTACGAATTAACTGTATAGATGTGTTATCCCCTGTTTCAGGATTGACTCCTCCAGCCATACTGAGTGCCGTATACAAGCTAATTGGCTGATCATTCAGCGTATATTGCCCGCTTTTCATGACTTGTCCATTTACAAAGTAACGATTGCCTTCGTAGGATAAAATCCTAACAATAACATCAGGTGTTTTCAAATATTTTGCAAACTGAGACCGTAGATATCGATTAGTTTCAGCAAGGGTTTTTCCTGCGACATGAACTTGGCCAATTAGGGGGAGTTGTACATTGCCATTTATGTCAATTGCATAGCCACTTGCTTGGGCAGATTGCATATTATTAATATTATTTAGAGGGGGGGTAATTTCAGGGTAGGCCCATAACTGGATTGATAAGACATCATTTGCACTTAAACGATATTGGGTGGGAGTTTGGCGAAATAATGTCGATAGCTTGTCTTGCGGTAGCAATGATGTAGAGGCTAGGTTATATAAAGCTAAGTTTTCTTGGGTTAATTGTACAATCGTAAGATTAACGCCTTGCTCCGTTGTAAAGTCTCCATTTTCAGGTAAGTCATGTGTTTGAAGACCTGAAGTGATTGCACAACTTACAGCGCTAATACTAAGTGTAAGAATTGAAAAAAGTTGGTAATACTTCACATGAAACCCTTAGATAATCTTATTTTTAATCAATACCTATTGTCGTGTATGGATCATCAGTGGACAATGGATGCTAAATCGCGATGATTTTATCCCAAAAGATTAAAAAAACATAATATTCTTTTTGTGGGAGTGTTGAATTATTTGATATAAAAAATTCACTTTATAGAGTAATTTGATTTAGTTCAGTATTTAACGAAAAGCTATTCGTAAATAAATTTAAATTAATTAGAAGATCATTTAAATAAAATAGAATGAAGCGCTAACAAATTGATGAAATTTGTTATATTATGCCGAGTTGTATTCTCCGTACTAATTTGAAGTGTTTTAAGCCTTATTTCCTTATTTTTTTCAGTGAAATAGGATGAAATTCGAAATAAGCAGCCTAGTGTCTTAGCCGATATTTTGCGAAAGATTTTATAGGATTGTTCATAAATACTTTAAGTTTTGTGTGAAGATATCAAGTTTAGATAGAGTCTACTCGATGTAGTATAGTGGAAAAATATGAAAATATTATTAACTGGTGGTGCTGGATTTATTGGTTCTGCTGTAGTACGCCATATTATAAAAACAACGAAAGATACCGTTTTAAATATAGATAAATTGACCTACGCTGGAAATTTAGAGTCCTTAAAAGAAATTGATGAGGATACTCGCTATCAGTTCCAACAAATTGATATTTGTGATGTGCCAAAGCTAGAGAAGGTTTTTCAACAATTTCAACCTGATGTAGTCATGCATTTGGCAGCTGAGTCGCATGTTGATCGTTCAATCGATGGACCAAGTGCATTTATTCAGACCAATATTGTAGGAACGTATACCTTATTAGAAGTAACTCGTAAGTACTGGCAGGCATTAGATAACAATAAAAAAGCAAGTTTTCGTTTTCACCATATCTCAACAGATGAGGTCTATGGTGATCTAGAGGGTACAACAGACTTATTTACTGAAACAACACCTTATGCGCCAAGCTCTCCCTATTCAGCAAGTAAGGCGAGTTCAGATCATTTAGTTCGAGCTTGGCAACGTACCTATGGCTTACCGACCATTGTCACCAATTGTTCTAATAATTATGGTCCTTATCACTTCCCAGAAAAGTTAATTCCTTTAGTCATTTTAAATGCTTTAGATGGTAAAGCATTGCCGATCTATGGAAAGGGTGATCAGATCCGTGACTGGTTGTTCGTTGAAGACCATGCTAGAGCACTGTATCAAGTTGTTACTCAAGGTGTGATCGGTGAAACCTATAATATTGGTGGACATAACGAAAAGCAGAATATTGAAGTAGTTAAAACTATTTGCAAAATTCTAGATGAATTAAGACCACAGGCTAATGCTCAAGCTTATGAAAGTTTAATTACTTTTGTAAAGGATCGTCCCGGACATGATCTACGCTATGCGATTGATGCATCAAAAATAGAACGTGAACTTGGCTGGAAACCTCAGGAAACTTTTGAAACGGGTATCCGTAAAACCGTTGAATGGTATTTAAATAATTTAGAATGGTGTCGCCGTGTACAAGATGGCAGTTATCAAGGTGAAAGATTAGGGGTAAATGTCTAATGTCGACGAAAGGTATTATTCTTGCGGGTGGTTCAGGTACACGCTTATATCCAATTACCAAGGGTGTATCTAAGCAGTTACTGCCGATTTACGATAAACCGATGGTGTATTACCCTTTGTCAGTCTTGATGTTAGCGGGTATTCGCGAAGTTTTAATTATCAGTACTCCAGATGATATTGATGGCTTTAAACGACTATTGGGTGATGGTTCGCAATTTGGTGTTGAATTGAGTTACGCCGTTCAGCCAAGTCCAGATGGTTTAGCTCAGGCTTTTATTATTGGTGAAGCCTTTATCGGCACGAGTAATGTGTGTTTAGTGCTTGGTGATAATATTTTTTATGGTCAAGGCTTTACACCGATGTTACGCCAAGCAGTTGCTCGTCAAAAAGGGGCAACGGTCTTTGGCTATCAAGTGAAAGATCCTGAACGCTTTGGTGTGGTTGAATTTGACGAGCAAAAACGTGCTGTTTCATTAGAAGAAAAGCCGAAAAATCCAAAATCACATTTTGCTGTAACCGGTCTGTATTTCTACGACAATGATGTTGTCGAGATCGCAAAACAAGTCAAACCATCTGAGCGTGGTGAATTAGAAATCACGACCGTCAATCAAATGTACCTAGAGCGTGGCGACTTGAATGTAGAATTGCTTGGACGTGGTTTTGCTTGGCTCGACACGGGCACACATGAGAGCTTGCTTGAGGCAGCACAATTTGTAGAAACCATTGAAAAGCGACAAGGCTATAAGGTGGCATGTTTAGAAGAAATTGCCTTTAATAATGGTTGGCTAAGCAAAGAGCAAGTTTTAGTAATTGGCCAAAGTATGAATAAAAATGATTATGGCCAATATTTGATTTCTTTGGTGAATGAAGTATGAGCTTAAAGAAACTCATTGATTTACCTGACTTAGGTGATGAACGAGGCGGGCTGGTTTCGGTAGAGGCTAATCAGCATATCCCCTTTGACATTAAACGGATCTATTATATTTTTGCTGCATCTAAAGATAAGCCTAGAGGGTTTCATGCACATAAAGATCTAAAACAGCTTGCGATTTGCCTTCATGGGCAGTGCCGCTTTGTTTTAGACAACGGACGACAAAAAGAAGAAGTTACCTTGAGTTCACCTACTCAAGGTTTAATCATTGAAAGTATGACTTGGCGTGAAATGCATGACTTTTCGGAAGATTGTGTATTGTTGGTATTAGCTAGCGAACACTATGATGAAAGTGATTATATTCGAGATTATGATGAATTTTTAACTACGGTTAATCGTCCATTCATTCACCCATTATCTGATGTACACTCTAAAAATATTGGTCAAAATACCCGAGTTTGGCAATATAGTGTCATTTTAAAAGATGCTGTAATTGGTACAGGGTGTAATATTTGTGCTCATACTTTAATTGAAAATGATGTGTATATTGGCAATAATGTTACTGTCAAATCAGGGGTTTATATCTGGGATGGTATAACCTTAGAAGATAATGTGTTTATTGGCCCTTGTGTGGCTTTTACCAATGATAAAAAACCACGTTCTAAACAATATCCAGAAAGTTTTGCTCAAACAATTGTAGAGCAAGGTGCCAGTATTGGTGCAAATGCAACCATCTTACCTGGTATCCGTATTGGAAAAAATGCACTGATTGGTGCGGGTGCTGTTGTGACCAAAGATGTTCCAGAAAATGCGATTGTTGTAGGAAATCCAGCTATCATTAAAGGTTATGTAGAATGACAACCCCTTTCTTAGATCTAAAAAATATCAATCAGCAATATCGTGAACAACTGATTGAAGCCTGCACACGTGTGATTGATTCTGGCTGGTATATTGGTGGCACTGAACTTGATCAGTTTGAACAGAACTTTGCTGCATATTGTGGTACGAAATATGCGATTGGTGTAGCCAATGGTTTAGATGCACTTATTTTAACTTTGAGGGCTTGGAAAGAGCTTGGCAAGTTAAAAGACGGTGATGAAGTTCTCGTCCCTTCAAATACTTATATCGCCAGTATTCTCGCGATTAGTGCCAATCAACTTATTCCTGTACTGGTTGAGCCAGATTCCGATACGTTTAATCTTGATCCAGCAAAAATTGAAGCTGTTATTACAAATAAGACCAAGGTTATTTTACCCGTTCACTTATATGGCCAGCTTGCGGCAATGCCTGAGATTATGGCAATTGCTGAAAAATATAGTTTATTGGTTTTAGAGGATTCTGCACAAAGCCATGGCGCTGCAATTGATGGTAAAAAGGCTGGAAATTGGGGGGATGCATCTGGATTTAGCTTTTATCCTGGCAAAAATCTGGGTGCTTTAGGTGATGCAGGTGCGATCACGACCAATGATGCAGAGCTTGCAAATATGCTCAGGGCTCTACGTAATTATGGGTCGCATGAAAAATATAAGAATCTCGTACAAGGTGTAAATAGTCGCTTAGACGAAATTCAGGCGGCTATGCTGGATGTTAAACTTAAGTTTTTAGATCAAGAAATTGTGCATCGCCGTGAAGTTGCTCAGGTTTACTTAGAGGGGATTAGTAATCCTTTGATTGAACTTCCTAAAATAGGAGGTAATGCAGTTGAAGATCAACAACATGTCTGGCACTTGTTTGTCATTCGTACTCTTGATAGAGAAGCTTTACAGCAGCATTTAGCAGCACACGGTATACAAACTTTAATTCACTACCCAATTCCGCCGCATAAACAACAAGCTTATCTTGAATGGAATCGTCTAAGTTTCCCAATATCTGAGAAAATACACGAGACAGTCCTGAGTTTACCAATGAGTCCTGTCTTAAATATAAAAGATGCTCAGCATATAGTTGAAGTCTGTAACACGTTTAGTCTTTGATATGAATCTGCTGAAAACAAGTGCTTTAAATGGAGTAGCCGTTTTAATTAAAACAGCTACTTTATTTGTTTTGAATAAAATCTTAGCTATTTATGTTGGCCCTTCTGGCTATGCTATGATTGGCCAGTTTCAAAATTTTATTCAAATGATTACAACCTTTTCAGGAAGTATGATTAATACTGCTGTCACAAAATATACAGCAGAATATTATGAAGATAAGCAAAAGCAGAAAAAAATATGGCAGAATGCAGGGAGCATAGTTTTTATTCTAAGCGTACTTTTTGCATTACTCATTATTATTTTTCAGCAGCAATTATCCCTTTATATTTTTCATAGCCTAGAATACCAATCGGTATTCATTTGGTTTGCCATTTTTCTAGTTTTTTTTAATTTTAATACTTTGTTTTTGGCGATATTAAATGGAAAAAAGGAAATACTAAAATTAGTATTGGCAAATATAGCGGGTAGTTTAGTTTCTTTAGTGATCACGACAGCCCTTGCAGTCAAATATCATTTGTATGGTGCATTGGTTGCATTGTCTGTTTATCAATCTCTTGCTTTTTTTGTAACTCTGTATCTTTGCTATAAAGCAGATTGGTTTAAAATTTCTTACTTGTTTGGGCGAATCGATTCTGCTATTGCACATAAGTTTATGTCATTTGCATTAATGGCTTTAGTCAGCGCAATTTGTGTACCACTTTCTCAAATAGTGATTAGAACATATTTAAGTCAGACTTTTGGTGCGGACTATGCGGGTTATTGGGAAGCGATGATTCGTTTAAGTGCTGCATATCTAATGTTGGTAACAACAACCTTAGGTGTCTATTACTTGCCTAAATTATCAGAATTAAAAACCCTTGTTGAAATAAAAAAAGAAGTCTATTTAGGTTATAAGTTTATATTCCCACTCGCTATTTTAGGAGGGGGGCTGGCTTATCTATTGAAAGATTGGGTTATTGTTGTATTATTCAGTGAAAAATTCCTGCCTATGGCTGATCTATTTTTATGGCAAATGATAGGAGATGCCCTAAAAATTGGAAGTTGGATACTTGCTTATTTGATGTTAAGCAAAGCAATGATTAAACTGTTTGTAACGACAGAAATTATGTTTGCAATAAGTTCAATTCTTTTGACTTATATCTGTACCCAGATGTTTGGTTTTGAAGGAGTTTCTATTGCTCATCTAATAAATTATGCAATCTATTGGGCGGTAATGAGTATTTTTGTGTTTAAACATTTGCGGATGAGAGTTATATAGAGATGCAATCAAAAAGTCAGCCGTTAGTTTCTGTTGTCATCCCTTGCTATAACCATGCACAGTATGTTCAGGATTGTATTCAAAGTGTGATTAATCAGACTTATCAGAATATTGAACTAATTATTATTGATGATGGCTCTAAAGATAATTCTATAGAAAAAATAGAAGAGATGTTATCTGTTTGTGAAGAACGGTTTACTAGATTTGAGTTCAGATATCGAGCAAATCGTGGTTTAAGTGCGACTTTAAATGAAGCATTGGAATGGTGTCATGGTAAGTATTTTTCAGCCATTGCTTCAGATGATATGCTATTAGCTGAAAAGCTGATGGTACAAGTTCCTATTCTTGAAGCTGATGACGCTTGCAAAGGTGTTTTTGGTAATATGATTTTAATTAATGATCAGAATGAAGAGTGTGGGGAAATAATAAAAAAAGAAAAAAAATATTTTTTTAAAGACTTGTTTAAGTATACAGAATATTTACCAGCCCCTACACAGATGCTTAGACTAAAAGATATAAAGAATGTGAATGGTTTTAATGAAAAATTTATCATTGAAGATTGGTATATTTATTTGAAAGTCCTAGAGAAAGGTGGGTATTGTATACACTTAAACTATACTTTTACGAAGTATAGATTGCATGAGGATAATCTTTCAAAGAAAAAAAATATAATGATTATTGGTAAGTTGCAAATTGCTGATTATTTTAAATCACATGAGAGAGAATATAATCAGCTTTTGGTAGAAATATATTTGTTTGCAATACTAAATATGTTTTTTTTGCATCCTATTATGGTGTTAAAAGCCTTAAGTGGAAAATTAATTAGAAAATTGAATGGTATATTATGATTCCTAAGATTATTCATTATTGCTGGTTTGGTAAAAACCCTATGTCCCCTTTAATAGAAGAATGTATTAAAAGTTGGCATAGATATTTACCTGATTGGGAGTTTATTCTTTGGAATGAAGACAACTCACCTTTAGAGCATGATTTTGTGAAAAAAGCATTAAAAGATAAGAAATATGCTTTCGTTGCTGATTATGTTCGTTGTCATGCTTTATATGAATATGGTGGAGTATATTTAGATACTGATATGGAGTTGATTAAAGATATTTCGACTTTGCTTAATAATGATTTTTTTGCAGCTTATGAAGATTCTGACCAAGATAAAGTGAGCTGTGGGGTAATTGGCTGTATTAAGGGGCATCAAATATTAAAATTAGTATTAGATTTTTATGATATTAATAGTAATGTGTATAAGACTATGCCCTATGTTCTTGGTAGTGTATACAATAAGGTTTCTAAAGAAAGAGATATAGTTTTGTCTCAGAGTTCATTTTACCCCTATAATCCATTTGATCAAGATAAACCTGTAAAGCAGTTGATGTATGTTCATATTAAGGACGATACTTATGGTATACATCACTGGGGATATTCGTGGAAATTTAATTATTTCGAAAGAATAATTAATAAAATACAAAGAATAATAAGGGGGTTGTAGCTTTGAGTGCTTTGCTTCAACTGAATAAAAAATACCTTACTGGTTTTATGTGGGTGTTTTTTTTGTTTATATATATATTTAATATAGCTGTTTTTTTTAAATTTGGTTTCTTAGTTTTTTTATTTTCTCTTTTTGGCCTGTTTTTTGTTTTTAATTCATTTAATAAATTTAGAAAAATTGATTTTTTTATTTTTTTGTTTTTATTTTTTGGTTTTTTTGTAAGTACTCTATCTGCTTTATTTAATAGTAATCTGGATTATAGTTATTATTATGAGGTTTATTTATTTATTTATTTTCAGCTTCTAGCTTTAATTGGTGTTTTTAGGGTAGGTGGTGCTCATTTAGATTTTGTTAGAGTAATTAAACTTAGTGCAATTGCCGTGTTAATTCAACTTATGCTGTCTGCATTGATTAGCTTTTATCCTGCTTTTGAGAAAATATTTTACTCCATTGTTTATAACAATTTGTCGGATTTATCTAGGCTTGATGATTTGAAACTTGAGCGAATTGTCGGGGTTGGTCGTTCCTTTTTTGCATCAGGAATTATTAATTGTTTTATATTGGTTTGTTTAAGTCAAATTATAAAATATGAAAAAAAGCATATAATATTTTGGTTGTTTGTTTACTTTATGATAGCAATTATTGGAATGATGAGTGCGAGAACAACTTTAGTCGGATTTGCTATAGGATCTTTATTGTTGTTTTCTAGTTTTTCTATAAATCAAATCAAAATATTTTTTTCAGGGTTATTCTTGCTATCTATTGCTGTAATTTTATATTTTGTTTACGGGGAAAAATTTGTTGATTTTCAATTGATTAAATTTGGTTTTGGTTTGTTTTTGAGTGATGGGAATTCGGATACTAATAACTCATTTAATACACTATTAGACATGTTTTCAATATTTCCTGAAAGTTATAAAACTTGGATTATTGGGGATAATATGTATAACTTAAAAAATGGTTATTATATGAATACTGATGTTGGTTATTTTAGGGTGATCTTTGCTAATGGTTTGCTAGGTCTTGGTGTTTTTTTGATTTTTAATATATATTTGATATTTAAAATAAAATCTTCATTTGTTGATCTTAAATTTAAAATAGCACTTTTAGTTTTATTATTGGCTTTGTTGGCTAAAGGTATTACTGTTTTCATTTCTTTGTTGATGTTATTGGTATATGCATGTAATTCTATGAAAAGGTGCGAGAGTGAAAAAAATACTGTTTATTATTAACTCTTTAAAAAACAAGTCTGGTTCAGAACGTGTTGCTGTAGAGCTTGCAAATAAGATGTCCAGAATGGATGGTTATGAGATTACACTTTTAAATAGAGAATCTACAAAAGACAATTCAGCATATCCTTTAGTTGAAAATGTGAATGTAATTAGATTGACTGGAAATATATTTAAATTTTATAAGAAATTAAAAAAGTATACAGCCACTTACTCTTATGATGCAGTGATAGTTCATAATATGGGGAAATTATCTCTATTGTGTACTTTTCTACCAAAAGTAAAAAAATTAGTGACGCTTGAGCATGTATCTTTCATAAGTAGACCTAAGACTGTTCAATTGCTCAGTCGATTTTTTTACAAAAGAGTTGGTCAGGTTATTACTTTGACCCAAAATGACAAGGATCAATTCGATAAATTTCATTCTAATGTAATTGTTATCCCTAATTTTTCACCATTCCCTATCATCTCGGCACCTCAAAAGGGTAGTAAACAAATTGTAGCGATTGGTCGCTTAACTGATCAGAAAAACTATATTCATTTACTGCAGGCTTGGGAGAAAATATATCAAACTATTCCTGATTGGCAACTAAATATTTATGGAGAGGGCGAACAAGAGACAATATTGCATAATTATATTAGGGAGCATTCACTTAGACATATTAGTTTGAAAGGAAGTACTTCAAATGTTAAACAAGTCTATGAGCAATCTAGTTTTTTTGTAATGTCATCAAAATATGAGGGCTTACCTATGGTGTTAATTGAAGCTCAGAGTTTTGGTTTGCCTATTGTGTCATATAATTGTCCTTTTGGACCAAGTGATATCATAAAGAATCATGAAAACGGTTTATTAGTACAAGATCAAAATGTTAGTGAATTAGCTGCAGCAATTTTAAAAGTTGCTTCTTCTCCTGATTTATTGGGTCAATTCGCAAAAAACTCATTGTTAAATGCTCAAAAATATCAGCCCGAACAAATTTTAAAAATTTGGATTGATAAGGTTTTGAAAGGATAGTTTTATGTTTTCTGTATTAAGTTCTATTTATCACAAAGAATCTCCAGTGCATTTTAATGCTTGTATGGAAAGTATTTGGGATAAACAAACTTTAAGACCTACAGAAATTATTTTAGTTGAGGATGGGCCTTTAACTCCTGAATTGAATAAAGTAATCGGACAATGGCAAAACAAGCTAGGTGATATTCTTCGTGTAAAAAAGCTCGAGAAGAACGTTGGAACAGGTAAGGCTAAAAATATTGGTTTAAAAGAATGTGCCTATGACCTTGTATGCATAGTTGATACCGATGATATTTGTGCACCAGATAGGTTTAAAAAACAAATTGACTTCTTGAATGAAAACCCTAGTATTTCTATATTAGGTGGTCAAATTATTGAATTTATTGAAAATATTGAAAATCCAACTGGGGTGCGTAGTGTTCCACTTTTACATAAAGATTTAAAAAACTATGCAAAAAAACAAAGCCCTTTCAATAATATGACGATTGCTTATCGAAAGGCACATATTCTGGATGTTGGTGGTTATCATCACCATTTATGGATGGAAGATTATAATCTTTTTTTACGTATAATTGCGAAGGGTTATCAAGTTCAGAATTTATCAGATATTTTGGTGTATGCTCGTATTGATAATGGTATGCATGGTCGTCGTAAGGGGTTGGAATATATTAAAAGTGAAAAAAAGTTGTTGGATTTAAAAAAAGAGTTGAAGTTACAAGATCCAATTCATGCTAATATAGTTTTTTTGTTACGGTCAGTGTTTCGACTACTACCATCCACGATGTTGGGGAAAATTTATAATAATTTTCTTAGGAAGAAAGTCTAAATTATTTTGATATATGGGTTTCAAACAATGAAAAGGCTTGTTGATATAGTTGTTGCATCTGTAGCAATTTTATTACTTTCTCCAATATTTATTCTCGTTGCTTATAAGGTCAGAAAGAACTTAGGCGCTCCTATCTTTTTTTATCAGGAACGCCCTGGTAAAGACGGTAAGCTATTTAAAATGATTAAGTTCCGCTCGATGAAAGATGCTACAGATTCTGAGGGTAATGCTTTACCTGATGAGCAGCGGATTACACCATTTGGACAAAAATTACGCTCTACAAGCTTGGATGAAATGCCACAGCTATTTAATGTGCTAAAAGGCGATATGAGCGTCGTTGGGCCTCGGCCAATGTTAAAAGAATTTGTTGAACTTTATTCACCAGAGCAAGCACGTCGTTTGGATGTAAAACCTGGAATGACCGGCTTAGCGCAAGTGAGTGGTCGTAACGAATTAGATTATGAAGACCGCTTTAAATGTGATGTTTGGTATGTCGATCATCATAATACCTTCGTTGATTTTAAAATCATGTGGAAAACATTAGGTGTTATGTTGAAACGTGAAGGGATTAATGCGCCTGGACATGTTGGCCCCTCTTTATTTAAGGGGAATAATTTACAAGAACAAGATAAAATTAACTCTTGAAGATCTATCTAAATCAATGAAGTAGTAATGTAATGATCAAGAAAGCAATTTTACCTGTCGCAGGTTTAGGTACACGATTCTTACCAGCAAGCAAATCTATTCCAAAGGAAATGGTGACTGTTGTTGATCGTCCAGCCATTGAATATGTGGTACGTGAAGCAGTTGATGCTGGGATTGAACAAATTATTTTGGTCACACATTCCTCTAAGGCCTCGATTGAGAATTATTTTGATCGTAATTTCGAGTTAGAAACAACTTTAGAACAAAAAAAGAAATTTGATCTACTCAAAGAAATTACTGATATTTTACCGAAGCATGTGAGCGTTGTGAGCGTGCGTCAGCCGCAGCCTTTAGGCCTTGGACATGCTGTACTTTGTGCAAAAGATATCGTGGGTAATGAAGCCTTTGCCGTATTATTACCTGACGTTTTAGTCAAGAATCAAGTCTCTGAGAATGATTTGTCTCTGATGATCCAGCGCTTTGAGACATCTCAAGCAGCACAGATTATGGTTGAAGCAGTACCTGATCATTTGGTTGATCAATATGGTATTGTGGATGTCGCGGTTTCTCCGAATGAAGGTGAAAGCGTTGTGATGCAGGGAATCGTTGAAAAACCTGCGGTGGGCGCAGCACCTTCGAACTTATCTGTGGTTGGTCGTTATATTTTACCAGCACAGATTATGGCGCTTTTAGAAAATACCCCACGCGGAGCTGGAAATGAAATTCAGCTCACTGATGCCATCGCAGCATTACAGCAAGCAGAAGCTGTTGAAGCGTATCGCATGAAAGGGCAGACTTTCGATTGTGGTAGTAAGCTTGGATACCTAAAAGCTGTATTACACTATGGTATTGAGCACCCCAAATTGGGCGCAGATTTTAAGGGCTTAATTCAAGAATTGGCCCTGTAGTTTAGGGCATGTGGTTATGAAAGTTGCAATCTTTGGCAATACATTATATGCAGGCGTGATGTCTGCATTATTGTCTGAATCTGGGCACTTTGTGTATTGGTGCTCACATCTCAATGATAATTCCGCTGATCAGCAGTACTCATTTCATGATGAAAATGTTAGCCGTTTACTGGAACAACAGTTAAACAGTGGTTTTCTCAGTTATCGTGATTTGGACGCAATTCCTTTAGATATAGATGCCTATTTATTTAGTTTTAATCAAACACAAGAACAACAAGTTTTTCAACTGCTACAGTCGTTAAAACAGCGCCCGATTATTCATCCAAAACTGATGATCAATGCTTCAACCTTTGGTTTGCAGGGGACTGATCACTTTAAGCAAATCCTTTCCGAAGATGACTGGGTTTATTTACCAGATACGATTCAAGAAGGAAATGCTTTACAGAGTTTAACTCAAGCAAAACAAATGATTGTAGGATGTACGCAAGTTGACGTTCAGAGTAAAGTGAAAGAATTGCTAAGGCCTCTTTTTCCTTTGACACAGCAGTATCTGTTTATGCCAATTTTAGATGCTGAATTTACGAAGCTCAGTATTTCAGGCATGTTGGCGACAAGAATTAGCTATATTAATGATCTGGCTGTGGTTGCTGAGAAACTTGGGATTGATATTGCTTCAGTACGTCAGGGTATGGCGGCGGATAACCGTATTGGTTCAGCTTACTTAGCTCCTGGTGCTGGTTTTGGCGGTGAAAATTTTTCTCATGATATTCTGACACTCTCTAATACAGTTGCAAATACAGGCGTTAAAAGCCAATTGCTTGCACAAGTATGGGACATCAATGAGCAACAAAAAGAAATCCTGTTCCGTAAGTTTTGGAACTATTATCATGGTGATTTAAAGGGTAAGTCCGTTGCAATTTGGGGGGCTTCTTTTAAAGAAAATACCTCAAGTATTCAGCAATCACCCATTCACCAAATGCTTGCTGCATTGTGGGCGCAAGGGGTGACGGTTCATTTACATGATCCGCAGGCTTTGGATGAAATTAAACAGATGTATGGGCAGCGTGACGATTTAGTGCTCTGTGATGATCAGTATGATGCGGTGAAAAATGTGCACGGTCTATGTGTGTTAACCGCATGGAAACAATATTGGAGTCCGGACTTTAAACAGCTCGAACAACTGATGGCACATCCTTTGATATTGGATGGTCGCAATATTTATGATCCAGACTATGTGAAATTACAAGGTTTCGCATATATGGGCGTGGGGCGTTAATGATGATCAAGCAAATTCAGCCTTTTGCCGTTAAGGCACCAGCGTCAGTGCTTGAGCATTTATCATCTTTGCAAAAGCAAATTAAAGAGGTTCATCTCAAAGAATTATTTGCAGCAGATCCCTCACGCTTTAAACGGTTCTCAGTTGAACATGATCAAATTGTTCTAGATTTTAGTAAACATCGTATTGATCAAAATATTTTAAATGGCTTGGTCGACTTAGCTCAGGCACAAGATTTAAAACAATGGATTAAGACATTATTTTCTTCGGAACAAATTAATTATACCGAGCATCGTGCCGCAATGCATTGGGCTCTACGCTTGCCGCAATCGAGTCCAGATTTTCCTCAGGAGAATCAACAGGTACAGCAACAGCTGGAGCGGATGTATGCTTTGGTGGATAAAATCCATGCTGGACAATACCGTGGCGCAACAGGTGAAGTCATTCAGGATGTGGTCAATATTGGTGTCGGAGGCTCTGACTTAGGCCCTTTAATGGTGACACATGCATTGTCCGATTTTAAGGTGACGAGTACAAAGCCTTTAGATGTGCACTTTGTCTCGACCATGGATGGTAGTCAACTGTCTGACCTGCTACATCAGCTGCGCCCAGAAACGACATTATTTATTATTTCCTCGAAGTCATTTGGCACCATTGATACCTTGTCGAATGCACAAACGGTGCGTCAATGGTTAGAAAAGTCGCTTGGACAGAATGAAAAAATTCTGCAGAATCATTTTATTGGGGTCTCGACCAAACCTGAAAAAATGACGGAATGGGGCATTGCCACTGATAAGCAGCTGTTGCTATGGGATTGGGTTGGTGGCCGTTATTCGCTGTGGTCGTGTATTGGCCTGCCGATTGCGCTGACGATTGGGGTTGATGGTTTTAAGCAGTTGTTAGCGGGTGCGCACGAGATTGATCAACATTTTCAAACAGCACCATTTCAGCAGAATATTCCGGTATTGATGGGATTGTTAGGGGCGTGGAATAATAACTTCCTTGAAATCCAAACCCATGCTGTGTTGCCCTATGACGGCCGACTCAAATATTTCGCCGCTTATTTGCAGCAGCTTGAAATGGAGTCCAATGGTAAATCGATCCAGCGTAATGGGGAAAAGGTGAATACAGCCACTTGCCCGATTGTGTGGGGTGAGGTTGGACCTAATGCACAACACGCATTTTATCAGCTATTACATCAAGGCACGCATTCAGTCAGTTGTGACTTTATTGCACCGGTAAAGCGTTATAATGCCAATCAATTTACTTATGCTGAAAGTGCAGAGGCTTTGGTTGAACAGCATCATCTGGCCTTATCGAATTGTTTGGCGCAGTCGCGATTATTGGCCTTTGGTAATCAAGCTTTGGCAGCAGATGAACTTGAAGATTTACCTGCTTATAAGCAATATGAAGGCAATCAGCCAAGTTCAACCATTTTACTCAAAGAGCTGAATCCTTATAGTTTAGGGATGCTGATTGCGACGTATGAACACAAAGTTTTTGTGCAGTCGGTATTGTGGAATATCAATCCCTTTGATCAATGGGGGGTTGAAAAAGGTAAAGAGATTGCCAATCAACTGTTACCGATTTTAAACCGTGAGCAAGATGATTTATCTGCTTTTGATACATCGACGCAAGGTTTGTTGAAAATATTGTTAGGAAAAATAGATGGCTAAAATTTTAGTCACAGGTGGTGCGGGTTATATTGGCTCACATACCTGTTTAGAACTACTCAATGCAAGTCATGATGTTGTTGTATTTGATAATCTTTCAAATAGTTCTGAAGAAGCTTTACGTCGTGTACAGAAACTCGCCAATAAAAGCTTGGTTTTTGTAAAAGGTGATATTCGTAATCAGGATGCGTTAGATCAGGTCTTTCAGGACTATTCTATTGATGCAGTCATTCATTTTGCAGGTCTGAAAGCGGTTGGTGAGAGCCAACAGGTTCCATTGACTTATTTTGATAATAACATTGCCGGCAGTGCTCAATTGGTCAAGGCGATGGAACGCGCTGGCGTATTTAACTTGGTATTTAGTTCATCTGCCACGGTATATGATGAAGCCAATAGTTCTCCGTTAAATGAAGATATGCCAACAGGCATGCCAAATAACAATTATGGTTATACCAAACTGATTGTTGAGCAAATGCTGCAAAAACTGGCACAGGCAGACTCGCGTTGGTCGATTGCTTTACTTCGTTATTTTAACCCTGTCGGTGCGCATAAAAGCGGTCAGATTGGTGAAGATCCACAAGGAATTCCAAATAACTTAATGCCTTATGTAACACAAGTCGCAGTCGGTCGTCGTGAAAAGCTGGCAATTTATGGCAATGATTATGACACCGTCGATGGTACAGGGGTTCGTGATTATATCCATGTGGTCGATTTGGCCAATGCGCATTTGTGTGCCTTAAATAATCGCTTATCTGCTCAAGGCTGTCGTGCTTGGAACATTGGGACAGGCAATGGTTCATCTGTATTAGAAGTTAAAAATACCTTTGAGCAAATCAATGCTGTACCTGTTGCATTTGAATTTGCACCACGTCGTGCAGGTGATGTCGCCACTTCATTTGCAGACAATAGCCGTGCGATTACAGAGTTGGGTTGGCAGCCTCAATATACTTTGGAAGATATGTTGGCAGACAGTTGGAACTGGCAGAAACAGAATCCAAACGGTTTTAACTAAATACCAAGCAAATAAAAAAGGAGCGATAGGCTCCTTTTTTATTGGACTGAATTAACCCTGAATTAACCCAGTTAATTCATCGACATAATGTTGCATCGGTTGCGGGTTTTGATCGGCACGACTTTCAATGTTTAAACGTAGTAACGGTTCGGTATTCGAAGCACGGACATTTAAGCGCCATGCACCAAAATCAAGGCTCACACCATCGGTACGATCAACCTGTGGATTCTGATCGGCATAATGATCAAAAATCTTTTGTACAGTGGCTTGTGTATCCGCCACTTTAAAATTGATTTCACCGCTACATGGGAATTTGGCAATCATGTTTTCAACTAAAGTTGAAAGAGATTGACCCGTTTCCGAAAGCAGGGCAATGGTCAGTAACCAAGGGATCATACCGCTATCGCAATAGGCAAAGTCACGGAAATAGTGGTGCGCACTCATTTCCCCGCCGTACACGGCATTGTGTTCACGCATGACATCCTTAATGAAAGCATGTCCAGATTTAGATTGTACTGCGATGCCTTGGTATTGATCGACGATGTCAAAGGTATTCCAGACTAGACGCGGATCATGCACAATCTTTTCACCTGATTGTTTGATCAGGAAGGCCTGTGCCAATAAACCAACGATGTAATAACCTTCGATGAACTGTCCTTTTTCATCAAACAGGAAGCAGCGGTCAAAGTCACCATCCCAGGCAATACCCATATCAGCTTGATGTTGCAGCACAGCATCACGAGTGCTATCGCGGTTTTCAATCAGGATTGGGTTCGGAATACCATTCGGGAAGCGACCATCTGCTTCGTGGTGAATTTTAATAAATTCTACTGGAATATTCAGTTGCTGGAATTTTTGTTCGATGGCGTCAATCACATGACCTGCTGCGCCATTGCCCGCATTGACCACAAGTTTAAGGGGTTTAATTTTTTGTGGATCAATATAGGTGAGTAGGTGTTCAATAAACTCAGGCAAAATATTGTAGGATTGGGTCGTACCTTTTTGTGCGACCTCTACAAATTGCCCTGTTTCAGCCAGTGCCTGAATTTCTTTTAAGCCTGTTTCTGCACTGATTGGACGTGCATTTTCACGCACCAATTTCATCCCGTTGTAATCCATTGGGTTGTGGCTGGCAGTCACTTCGATACCGCCTTGTACATCCAAATGAAAAGCTGCGAAATAGACTTCTTCTGTGCCGGTCATGCCCAAATCAAGCACATTGATACCTGCATCATTCAAGCCCCGAATTGTGGCCTGTTTTAAGCCTTCGCTACTTAAACGGATATCACAACCAATCACCACGGTTTTCGGTTGATAGATCTGCCCATAGGCACGACCAATGTTATAAGCAATCTCTTCATTCAGTTCAGTACCGAGTTTGCCGCGAATATCGTAGGCTTTAAAGCAAGTCAGTTGAGTCATATTGTTCAATTCATAGTGATGTGATTTGAGTTGTGAACAGATTATACAGATATCGCTACAAAGTCATATTTATTGTTTTATCTTCAGCGGTTGAGGACCTGAGCTACATAAATCGAATGCTGATTGGAAAATTTTTATCAGACTTTAGTCGAATGCCGAAAGCGTACATGAACAGAAAAGGATTGATTTATTTTAATTATTATTGGTCATACCAATTATGATTGCGGTGATAGGGTTGATCCTGATAATTCATATAATTAAGATGCATAAAGATTACGAATGATTAAGATTTGCTGATTTATTAAATATTGGTCATACCAATATTGTGAAGATTCGTTAAATATCGAAGTAAAAACAAAATGACGCCCAGCATTTCAAGGAGATGAGAATGCTAAATGTGTGGCAACAACTATATGACCCTTTAAATAATATCTGGCTATCCAGTGCAGTCGCGTTGATCCCAATTATTTTCTTCTTTTTGGCGTTGGCGGTCTTTCGTATGAAGGGCAGTGTCGCGGGAACCTGTACCGTGATGATTGCCATGTTGATTGCTTTATTTTTTTATCAAATGCCAGCTGAAATGGCATTTGCTTCCGTGGTTTATGGCTTTTTTTACGGTTTATGGCCGATTTCGTGGATTATTATCGGGGCCGTGTTCCTGTATAAAATTTCGGTAAAAACGGGGCAGTTTGATGTGATTCGCTCCAGTATTTTGTCGATTACTGAAGATCAGCGCCTACAGATGCTCTTGGTCGGTTTTGCCTTTGGGACCTTTTTAGAAGGTGCGGCAGGCTTTGGTGCACCAGTCGCCATTACAGCAGCCCTATTGGTCGGCTTAGGCTTTAAACCGCTATATGCTGCGGGCCTCTGTCTGATTGTGAATACAGCTCCTGTGGCCTTTGGTGCCATGGGGATTCCGATTATTGTGGCCGGACAGGTGTCTGGTGTCGATACTATGGAAATCAGCCAGATGGTAGGCCGCCAATTGCCTTTTTTAACCATCATTGTGCTGTTCTGGATTATGGCGATCATGGACGGTTGGCGTGGCGTGAAAGAAACTTGGCCTGCGGTACTGGTCGGTGGTAGTGCCTTTGCCATTGCACAATATCTGACCTCGAACTTTTTGGGACCAGAACTGCCTGATATTACCGCTGCGATTGCCTCATTGGTCAGTTTGACCTTGTTGTTCCGTGTCTGGAAACCGAAACATATTTTCCGTTTTGAAATGACTCATGAACAAGCAGCCAGCCATGCGGTCTCATCACAACAGCGTTATAGCATTGCGCAGATTGCCAAAGCATGGTCACCATTTATGATTTTGACCGTGATGGTGACCATTTGGAGTGTGAAACCATTTAAAGCGCTCTTTGCCAAAGACGGTGCTTTGGCGGACTGGATTTTTAAAATTGAAGTTCCGTATCTGCATAAGCTGGTAGAGAAAATGGCGCCGATTGTGCCTGAAACCACCGCTTATGTAGCGATCTATAAATTTGATTGGTTCTCTGCCACAGGTACGGCTATTTTTATTGCCGCAATTATCACCATCATATTCCTGAAGATGAAAACCCGTGATGCGGTCAGTACCTTTGGCGAAACATTGAATGAATTAAAAACCCCGATTTATTCGATTGGGATGGTGCTAGCGTTTGCTTTTATTGCTAACTATTCAGGTCTTTCTGCGACCTTGGCTTTGGCACTCTCACATACGGGCCATGCCTTTACTTTCTTCTCGCCATTCTTGGGCTGGCTGGGTGTATTCCTAACCGGTTCAGATACCTCATCCAACGCGCTGTTCTCAGCTTTACAAGCTACTACAGCCCAGCAAATTGGGATTCCAGAAGTGTTGTTGGTGGCAGCCAATACCAGTGGTGGGGTAACCGGCAAGATGATTTCACCGCAATCGATTGCGATTGCCTGTGCAGCCGTGGGCTTGGTTGGAAAAGAATCGGACCTGTTCCGTTTCACGGTAAAACATAGCATCATATTTACAGTCTTTGTTGGCATCATCGTCACGGTTCAGGCTTATCTGGTGCCGTGGATGATTCCATAACTCTAATCAAGGAAATGTGATGAGAATCTCCGATCAAGTGGTCATGAAATTACAGGCACTCATTGAGCAACGCCAGATGAAACAAGGTGATCGCTTGCCTGCCGAGCGTCAACTTGCGACCAGCTTAGGTGTATCTCGTCCGTCCTTACGTGAAGCGATTCAACAGTTAAATAGTCAGGGCGTGCTCAGTAGTCGCCGTGGTGATGGCACCTATATCCAACAATTACCTGAGCAGTGGCCGCAACAGCTCATCGTCAATCCGATCAGTCATTTGATTGAAGAAGATCCACTGTACCGTTTTGATGTACAGGAAGCACGTTTGTTGCTTGAAGGCGGCACTGCATGGTACGCCGCACTGCGTTCGACCCCTGAAGATCGTGCCAAAATTCATCATTGTTTTGATGAGATCAGTCGTTATCAAAATGCAGGCGATTCAGCTCGGGCGGCGGTGGCGGATGCTGAATTTCATCTGGCAATTGCTGAGGCCTCACACAATATTGTGCTGATACAAATGATGCGTAGTCTGTTTGACTTGTTGCAATACAACGTCTTGCTTGGGCGTAACAAAGTTTATAACCATCCGGTCAATGGTGACTTGCTCAGTGAGCAGCATTTTCAGGTGATGGATGCGATTGATCGTCAAGATCCCGAGGCCGCACGCCAAGCGGTGTGTGGTCATATTGAATTTGTGATTAATCATGTACGTGCGCTGGGCGAAGATGAAGCTCGCCAGAAACGTGCAACACGTTTAACTAGAGTGGATTCAAAATGATTATTTCTTCTGGCAATGATTATCGTGCTGCGGCACAGCGTCGTTTACCGCCCTTTTTATTTCACTATATCGACGGTGGAGCGTATTCGGAACATACCTTAAAACGTAATGTGCAGGATCTTTCTGAAATTGCCTTACGTCAGCGGGTACTGAATGACATGTCGGCATTGAGTCTGGAAACCAAGCTGTTTAATGAAACCTTATCGATGCCAGTGGCTTTGGCACCTGTGGGTTTAACTGGTATGTATGCACGTCGTGGTGAGGTGCAAGCCGCAGTGGCAGCAGATCAAAAGGGTATTCCATTCACTTTGTCGACGGTTTCAGTCTGTCCGATTGAAGAAGTGGCCCCTGCAATTCAGCGTCCAATGTGGTTCCAGCTGTACGTGTTGCGTGATCGTGGCTTTATGCGCAATGCCTTGGAACGTGCCAAGGCGGCAGGTTGTTCGACATTGGTATTTACCGTGGATATGCCTGTGCCGGGGGCACGTTATCGTGATGCCCATTCTGGTATGAGCGGTCCCAATGCGGCGATGCGTCGTTATCTGCAATCAATGTTGCATCCGCATTGGGCATGGAATGTCGGGATGTGCGGCCGTCCGCATGACTTGGGCAATATCTCAAAATATCTGGGTAAACCGACCGGGCTTGAAGACTATATCGGCTGGTTAGGTTCTAATTTCGATCCATCGATTTCATGGAAAGATCTGGAGTGGATTCGTGAGTTTTGGGATGGCCCGATGGTGATTAAGGGCATTCTTGATCCTGAAGATGCCAAAGATGCGGTGCGTTTTGGTGCCGATGGCATCGTGGTGTCCAATCATGGTGGGCGTCAGCTTGATGGGGTGATGTCTTCTGCACGGGCCTTGCCTGCGATTGCCGATGCGGTGAAAGGCGATCTAGCGATTCTGGCAGATTCAGGCATCCGTAATGGTCTGGATGTGGTACGGATGTTGGCGCTTGGTGCAGATACGGTGTTATTGGGCCGTGCCTTTGTGTATGCCTTGGCGGCAGCAGGTGGGCAAGGGGTGTCGAACTTGCTGGATTTGATTGAGAAGGAAATGCGGGTAGCGATGACCTTAACAGGAGCTAAGTCGATTCAAGAGATTAATGCGGATTGTTTGGTACAAGCCATTAAACAAGGTTTTTAAGAATTATTTTCTAAGTTTAGTCGTAGGCACAGCCGCCAAGTTTGGTGACATGCTTATGTCTGAGGTATAGGCCTTTGTCACTTTTGAAAGGTCAAAAGTAACCAAAAACCTTTTGTTGAGCAAACCGTACTTCCTTGTACGGTTGCTCAACAGGCGGCATCCTTGCCGCCAACCACGATAGCAAATAAAAGGCTGATTCGTATTGAAGAATGAGCTACTCGAATGACACATACTAAGATTCTGCCGTGTTGGTCTAAGTTTATAAATGGATGATCCAAAGGAGCCATCATGCAAACATTTTCTCCCAAAGTGGTAATTGGTCGTTTACAGCAGATCGTTGGGCGTCAACATGTGCTGAGTGATGACCAAAGTACCCGCCAGTATCGGCAAGGTCGTCGTTTTGGTGAGGGTAAAGTCTTTGCGGTGGTGATCCCTGGCACCTTGCTGGAACAATGGCAGGTGCTACAAGCCGCCATCGAAGCAGATTGTATTGTCATCATGCAGGCGGCCAATACGGGCTTGACCGGTGGCTCCACACCGTATGGCGATGATTATGACCGTCCTGTGTTGGTGATGAGTACACGCCGTTTAAAAGGCATTCAAGTCATTCATGAGGGTAAGCAGGTGATTTGTTTACCGGGGGCGACCTTGGACAATCTGGAGCAGATACTGAAAGGCTATGATCGTGAACCGCATTCGGTGATTGGCTCTTCCTGTATCGGTGCTTCTGTCTTAGGCGGGGTGTGTAACAATTCAGGCGGCGCCTTGGTACGTCGTGGGCCTGCCTATACCGAACTGGCGCTATACGCGCAGGTCAATGCCCAAGGTCAGTTGGAATTGGTCAATCATCTGGGTGTGAACTTAGGCTCGAGTCCTGAAGAAATCCTGACCCGTTTAGAGCAGCAGCGCTATCAAGCCACAGATATTTTAGATGATGTTGAAAAGCAGGCATCCGATCAGCGTTATGCACAAGATGTCACTCAGGTCGATGCCGATAGCCCAGCGCGTTTTAATGCCGATCCTTCACGCCTGTTTGAAGCCTCGGGTTCGGCAGGGAAAGTTTGCGTATTTGCAGTACGTCTGGATACCTATGAGAAGGTGGAGAGCAGTGTCTTTTATATTGGTAGCAATAATGCCGATGATCTGACTGCGATTCGACGTTATTTACTGACTTCATTGCCCAGCTTGCCGATTGCAGGGGAATACATCCATCGTGATGCGTATCATATTGGCGAAAAATACGGTAAAGATACCTTCCTGTTTATTGAGAAATTTGGCACCGCCAATGTGCCCAAAGCCTTCGCGCTCAAGGATAAGGTCGATGGCTTTTTAGAAAAATTTAAAATCAAAGGGCTGACCGATCATATTTTACAAGCGGTCACGGCCTTGTTACCTAGCCATTTACCCAAACGGATGACCGAGTATCGTGATCGCTATGAACATCATCTGATGTTGCGAGTTGAAAATAATTGCAAAGCCCAGACCGAGCAATTTTTACATGACTATTTTGCGGTACATGCATCAGGTAATTTCTTTCTCTGTGATGCGGATGAAGGACGTAAAGCCTTTTTGCATCGTTTTGCAGTGGCAGGTGCTGCGATTCGTTATCGTGATACCCATCGCGATGAAGTTGAGGATATTGTGGCACTCGACATTGCGTTACGTCGTAATGATCGTGAATGGGTCGAGCAATTGCCTGCGCAGATGGAACAGCAGATCATTCATAAGCTTTATTATGGACACTTTTTCTGCCACGTGTTTCATCAGGATTACATCCTTAAAAAGGGTAATGATCCTTTAGCGATGGAACATCAAATGTGGCATTTACTCGATGCTCGTCGCGCAGAGTATCCCGCCGAACACAATGTCGGTCATCTATATATTGCCAAGCCTGCATTGGCCAATTTCTATCAGAAACTTGATCCGAATAACTGTTTTAATGTCGGGATTGGACAGACCTCTAAATTGAAGTATTGGGGCAAGGCCAAGTCCTGACTTTAAATAAAACAGACAATAAAAAAGGCGCTTCAAGCGCCTTTTTTATGCGTTACAACTTAAGCGGTTGCAGCAGATTTTGCTAAAACTTCAGCCACTGCTTTGGCAACTTTGTATACGTTGTTCATGTTCAGGCCTGCAACACAGATACGACCACTGCGTACTAAGTAGATTGCATATTCTTCACGAAGAATGTCCACTTGCTCAGCGGTTAAACCAGTGTAGCTGAACATACCTTTTTGGTTCACAAGGTAGCTAAAGTCACGCTCAGGAAGGGCTTTAGTTAGCTCATCTTTTAAGATGCTACGCATTTTGATAATACGTTCACGCATCTCTTTGACTTCGCCTTGCCATTGTTGATTGAGATCAGCGTCATTTAACACTTGATCAACCAACCATGCACCTGTTGTAGGTGGGCTAGAGTAGATACGACGTACCGTTGCTTTCAATTGACCGAATGTGCATTTTGCTGCTTCTGCATCGTCACATACGAAAGTCAAACCACCAACGCGCTCACCGTAAAGTGAGAAGATTTTAGAGAACGAGTTGCTGACAATAAAGTTCAGACCCGCTTGGTCTAAAGCACGAATGGCATAAGCATCTTGCTCCATACCATCGCCAAAACCTTGGTAAGCGATGTCGAGGAATGGAATCAGGTTGCGCTCTTTTAATACCACAATCACTTGATCCCATTGTGCTGGGTTCAAGTCTGCGCCTGTTGGGTTATGGCAGCATGGGTGCAATAACACAATGCTTTGTTCTGGCAATGTTTTTAGGGTAGACAACATGCCGTCAAAATCAACGCCACGTGTTTCAGCATCGAAGTATGGATAGAAGTTGCTCTTGATGCCTGCACCATTGAAGATCGCAACGTGGTTATCCCAAGTTGGCTGGCTCACCCAAACTTCTGAATTCGGGAAGTAGGTTTTTAAGAAGTCTGCACCGACTTTTAATGCGCCAGAACCACCAAGCGTTTGAATCGTTGCAACACGACCTTGTTGAATTGCAGGGCTATTTGTACCAAACAATAAGGCTTGAATCGCATCACGGTAAGGTTTGAAACCTTCCATTGGTAAATAAAGCTTGGTTTGCGTATTTTTAGGTGCAATACGTTTTTGCGCTTCGATAATGGTATCAAGCTGAGGAACGATACTGTCTTCGTTATAGTACAAACCAATACTGAGGTTTACCTTTTCAGCACGTGGATCAGCATTGAACTGTTCCATCAATGAAAGGATTGGATCGCCTGCATAAGGTGGGATATGTTGAAACATTAACAATGTCCTTTTCTTCAACAAAGTGCATAGATGTCTGGGGAGGTTGGCGCTTTAGACGCGGAACCTTCGATGCCCAATAATGTATCAATAAAGACTGCATGAAGCACGCTGTTATTTACATTTTGGTGCAGTATTTACTTACAAAATTTGTCACTACAAGCTGATTATAAAGATTGTCTACAATCAAGCTGTCATACCATGGTCGTAGCATTAACAGTCTAAGCCTGTTCAGTCGATCAAAGCTCAGGGTTGGGTGATGATTTGGATTATCACTAACCTGTTGTTTTTTCTGTTTTTATGTAAAATTTTTGGCAGTGTATTGATCAGCCACTGAGTGATCACAATCACGTCGGATTGAAAGCACCAGTCTAATTTATTGTCGACAATCCTATTGCATTTTTTCTTTTATCTGGTTATAAAATCATAAAAATTGTAGAGATTGTCGACAATATGCAAGATACCCTTGTTCCTCAAGCCCTCAGCACCAGTCAGGGAATGACCCTGACGGAACACGTATTCAAGCAAATTCAGTCGGCGATTGTATTGGGACATATTCCTGCGGGCAGCAAGATTTCAGAACCTGAACTGGCACGTATTTATGGCATTAGTCGCGGGCCTTTACGTGAAGCGATTCATCGTCTGGAAGGGCAGAAACTGGTGGAGCGAACTGCACATGTCGGTGCGCGGGTAGTCTCGCTTTCACTGCAACAGTTTCAAGAACTCTATCAAATCCGTGCCTCTTTAGAAGGCTTGGCCTGCAAACTCGCAGCACAGCATATTGATAAAAAACAGATTCTGGCCTTACGTGATGTCTTGCGTATGCATGCTGAGGATGAAAACTTTAAAGCAGGCAAGGGCTACTACTTACAAGAAGGTCAGGACGATTTCCATTACTGCATTATCAAAAGCAGTGGCAATAAAACCTTAGAAAAAATGTTATGCGATGAGCTGTATCACCTCATCCGTATGTATCGAATCCAGTTTTCAAATACCCCAGATCGACCAAGCAAGGCTTGGGACGAACATATCCGCATATTAGATGCGATTGCTGAAGGTGACGGTGAACTCGCCGAAATGCTGATGCACCGTCACATCAATGCATCTTACAAAATTGTTGAGCAAACATTGCTACAAAATCAAGGAGAACAACAACATGGCTAAACAGTCTGCTGGTCAGCTATTCCGCGACGCGGTCGCAAATGAAAAACCATTACAAGTGGTCGGTGCGATCAATGCCAACCATGCGTTATTGGCAAAACGCGCAGGCTACAAGGCGATCTATTTGTCAGGTGGTGGTGTTGCCGCAGGTTCTTTGGGCTTACCTGATTTGGGTATCAGTAACCTTGATGATGTATTGACCGATGTACGCCGTATTACCGATGTCTGTGACCTGCCGTTATTGGTCGATGTCGACACGGGTTTCGGCGCTTCTGCGTTTAATATCGCGCGTACCACCAAGTCGATGATCAAGTTTGGTGCTGCTGCGATGCATATCGAAGACCAAGTCGGTGCCAAGCGTTGTGGTCATCGTCCGAATAAAGCCATCGTGACTCAGCAAGAAATGGTCGATCGTATTAAAGCCGCAGTCGATGCACGTACCGATGACAGCTTTGTGATCATGGCACGTACCGATGCGCTTGCGGTTGAAGGCTTACAGGCAGCGATTGACCGTGCGGGTGCTTACATCGAAGCGGGTGCAGATATGCTATTTCCAGAAGCGATCACTGAGTTGGCCATGTATAAGCAATTTGCGGATCTGACCAAAGTCCCTGTTTTAGCCAATATCACCGAATTTGGTTCAACGCCATTATTTACCACCGAAGAATTGGCTTCTGCCGATGTCAGCATCGCGCTCTATCCACTTTCTGCATTCCGTGCCATGAACAAGGCCGCAGAAAATGTTTATGAAACCTTGCGTAAAGAAGGCACGCAAAAGAATGTGGTCGATACCATGCAAACCCGTCAGGAGTTGTATGAACGCATTAACTACCATGCGTTTGAACAATATCTTGATGGAACTTTTGCGAAGAATAAATAAGTCAAACAATCTCCCCTAACCCCTCTTTGAAAAAGAGGGGAATCACCTAAATCTTGGATGATCTAGGGTTGGTGGGAAGTCCCTCTTTGGAAAGAGGGATTTAGGGAGATTAAGAACTTTATAAGTTTTAACCTAAGGATATAAAAAGGACAATCTTATGAGCAGTAATGAAACGCCAACAGGCTTCAAACCAAAAAAATCAGTTGCACTCAGCGGACAAGTCGCAGGCAACACCGCACTTTGTACCGTAGGCCGTAGCGGCAACGACTTACACTACCGTGGCTATGACATTCTTGACCTTGCGGTAGGTAGTCAATTTGAAGAAGTGGCACACCTTCTGGTACACGGCAAATTGCCAAACAAAGCAGAACTCAAAGCCTATAAAGCAAAATTAAAAGCACTCCGTGGCTTACCAGCAGCATTGAAAACAGCACTAGAGCAACTGCCACCGTCTGCACACCCAATGGATGTGATGCGTACTGGCGTATCTGTATTGGGTTGCTTAACACCAGAACATGAAGACCACAACGAAGCGGGCGCAAAAGACATCGCGGATAAATTGATGGCAAGCCTAGGCTCAATGTTGTTGTACTGGTATCACTTCAGCAACAACGGTCGTCGTATTGAAGTTGAAACCAATGATGACTCGATTGCTGCACATTTCTTGCATCTCCTGCATGGCGAGGCGCCATCGGAAGAGTGGATTCAAGCCATGCACACCTCTTTGATTCTGTATGCAGAGCATGAGTTCAATGCATCTACCTTTACTTCACGTGTGGTGGCAGGGACAGGTTCAGATATGTACTCGGCAATCACAGGTGGTATCGGTGCGTTACGTGGGCCTAAACATGGTGGCGCTAATGAAGTTGCGTTTGTGATTCAGCAACGTTACGACAATGCAGACGAAGCAGAAGCGGACATTCGTAGCCGTGTTGAGAAAAAAGAAGTGGTAATCGGTTTTGGTCATCCGGTGTATACCGTTTCTGATCCACGTAACGAAGTGATCAAGCAAGTGGCGCGTGAACTTGCTGAAGCGCAAGAAAATACCAAGATGTATGTGATTGCTGAACGTTTAGAAGCTGTGATGAAAGAAGTGAAGAACATGTTCCCGAACCTCGACTGGTTCAGTGCGGTGAGCTATCACTTGATGGGCGTACCAACGGCAATGTTCACGCCATTATTCGTGATTGCTCGTACTGCTGGCTGGTCTGCACACGTGATTGAACAACGTCAAGACGGCAAAATCATTCGTCCAAGCGCGAACTATACTGGCCCTGAAAATCTTGAATTCAAACCATTGGCGGAGCGTGGTTAATGAACACAAAATATCGTAAACCGCTGGCAGGTACCCAGCTCGAATATTATGACGTGCGTCAAGCCGTTGAAGATATTCAGCCAGGCGCATACGAAAAGCTGCCATACACTTCGAAAGTACTGGCTGAACAGCTGGTGCGTAAAGCTGATGCCGAGAATTTAACGGCCTATTTAACCCAGTTGATCGAACGCCGTCAGGATCTCGATTTTCCATGGTATCCAGCACGTGTAGTCTGTCATGACATCTTGGGTCAAACCGCACTGGTGGATTTGGCTGGTTTGCGTGATGCGATTGCCGATAAAGGCGGTGATCCTTCCAAGGTCAATCCTGTGGTGCCAACCCAGTTGATCGTCGATCACTCTTTGGCAGTCGAATTCGGTGGTTTTGACCCTGATGCATTTGAGAAAAACCGCGCAATCGAAGATCGTCGTAACGAAGACCGTTTCCACTTTATTGAGTGGACCAAGACTGCATTTAAAAATGTCGACGTGATTCCTGCGGGCAACGGCATCATGCATCAGATCAACTTGGAGAAAATGTCTCCAGTGATCCAAAACCGTGATGGTTTGGCTTTCCCTGATACCTGTGTTGGTACAGATTCACATACCCCACATACCGATGCGCTTGGCGTGATTTCAGTCGGTGTTGGTGGTTTGGAAGCTGAAAACGTGATGTTGGGTCGCGCGTCTTGGATGCGTCTTCCAGACATCATCGGAGTTGAGTTTGTCGGTCAGCGTCAAGCAGGCATTACTGCAACGGATATCGTCTTGGCATTGACTGAGTTCTTGCGTAAAGAACGTGTCGTTGGTGCTTACCTCGAGTTCTTTGGTGAAGGTGCTGACAGCATGTCTGTGGGCGACCGTGCTACCATCTCGAATATGACGCCTGAATATGGCGCAACTGCGGCAATGTTCTATATCGACCAGAACACCATCGACTATTTACGCCTAACAGGTCGTGAAGATGCGCAAGTGGCATTGGTTGAGCAATATGCCAAAGAAATCGGTCTTTGGGCATCGGATATGACCAAAGCTGAATACCCACGTGTACTTCGTTTTGATCTTTCAACGGTGACCCGTAACATTGCAGGCCCATCAAACCCACATGCACGTGTCTCTACGGCTGATTTGAAAGCAAAAGGCATTGCAGGGAATTTGGATCTTGCCAAGGCACAAGAAGCAGAAGGTTTAATTCCTGATGGTGCCGTGATTATTGCTGCAATTACCTCTTGTACCAATACCTCTAACCCACGTAATACCGTTGCTGCAGGTTTATTGGCACGTAAGGCCAATGAATTGGGCTTGGTACGTAAACCTTGGGTGAAATCATCATTTGCACCAGGTTCTAAGGCAGCTGCGCTGTATTTAGAAGAAGCAGGTGTGTTGGGTGATCTTGAGAAACTTGGTTTTGGTATCGTGGCTTATGCATGTACCACTTGTAATGGTATGTCAGGTGCACTTGACCCTGTGATTCAACAAGAAATCATTGAGCGTGATTTGTATGCCACTGCTGTGCTTTCGGGTAACCGTAACTTCGATGGCCGTATCCATCCATATGCAAAACAAGCATTCTTGGCATCTCCTCCACTTGTAGTGGCGTATGCGATTGCAGGAACCATTCGTTTTGACATCGAAACAGATTCGCTTGGAAATGACAAAGACGGTAATCCAATTTACCTGAAAGATATCTGGCCTTCGGATGCTGAAATTGATGCGCTGGTGAAAGAAGCAGTGAAGCCTGAGCAATTCCGTAAAATCTACATTCCAATGTTTGATTTGGGTGTCAATGAAGAAGCGGCAAGCCCTTTATATGATTGGCGTCCAATGAGTACCTATATCCGCCGTCCTCCATATTGGGAAGGTGCGTTGGCTGCACCACGTACTTTAGCCAACATGCGTCCGCTTGCGATCTTGGGTGACAACATCACTACCGATCACTTGTCTCCATCGAATGCGATTGTGTTAGACAGTGCTTCTGGTGAATATTTGGCGAAAATGGGTGTGCCTGAGGAAGACTTTAACTCTTATGCAACGCACCGCGGAGACCACTTAACCACGCAACGTGCAACCTTTGCTAACCCGAAACTGTTTAATGAAATGGTGGTTCGTTCAGACGGTACCATTAAGCAAGGTTCAAAAGCACGTGTCGAGCCTGAAGGCGAAGTGATGCGCATGTGGGAAGCGATTGAAACTTACATGAACCGTAAGCAACCGTTGATTATTGTGGCGGGTGCGGATTATGGTCAGGGTTCAAGTCGTGACTGGGCAGCGAAAGGTGTTCGTCTTGCAGGTGTTGAAGCGATTGTGGCCGAAGGTTTTGAGCGTATTCACCGCACTAACTTAGTCGGTATGGGCGTTCTACCGCTTGAGTTTAAAGCTGGTGTAAACCGTAAAACCTTAAAGCTGGATGGTACTGAGTTGTATAGCGTAATTGGTAATATTGCGCCACGTTCGACTTTAACTTTAGTGATTGAACGTGCCACAGCGGATGGTAAGGAAGAGATTATTGAGGTGCCTGTGACTTGCCGTTTAGATACAGAAGAAGAAGTTTCTGTATATGAAGCGGGTGGGGTATTACAGCGTTTTGCACAAGACTTTTTAGAAGGTCAAGTGGCTTAATACTTTGATCTGAAAGTGATTGATTCTATTTAATAAAAGCCCTATCTTAATGATGGGGTTTATTTAATTATATTATATAGTTTTTAAGGCTGATAATTTTGAATAAGAAGTCTGTAAATGGTGGCGTAGATGCACAGGTTGGTTTTGATTTTCAACGTAATTGCGCATTATATTTGCTACTTGATGATTATGGTTCTTTTAAAGAGAAAAACTTTTTTGTTTGCATTGAGCATCATGATGACTTCTTATATTGTTTTAGATCAATTGAGGGTGTTGAGAATATTAATGCTTATCAAGTAAAAAAATTATCAGGAAATATCTGGAAAATTGATACAAGATTTTCAGAAATTATTAATAAAATTTTATGTGTAGGCGAAGATCTAAGAAATGATGATATTTTAAAAACAGAGGATTATAATCATAAATTAACATTTATTTCTAATACTGAGTTTGAGTTGAAAATTAAACCTAATAAAAATGAAAAAGAAAATGGAAAAATTGATATTATAACTCGAATTAATGAAACTTATCCAATTTGCAGATATAAAGATGTTCATAAAGATATTAGAGTTAAAATAGAAGAAAAAATAGAAGAATATTGTCAAAATCAAGATGGTAAATTTAATTCTGTTGAGTTGGAAAATCTTTTTATTCAATGGGTTGATTTTCCTAAAACTCCAAAAGAGCAAAAAAGATCTTTAATTGGTCTAATGAAAGAAAAATTCCCAAACGTTACAGACTCAAAAGCGGCGATTGATTTATTAATCAATTTATTTAAAGAGGTAGAAGTAATTTATAATAGCCAGAATTTAGCGAAATTATTAGATGTTTCTAAAAGAGTAGAAGGCGATGTTATAAAAAAAGCTATTGATGTTATTGAGTTTGAGCAGAAGACTTTTGATTTGTGGCGTGAGATATCTAAGGAAGTAATTGCAAAATTTAGGTTTTCTATTGCGATACGTAAAAATGCAGAAATTGAAATATCAACTACATTTGAATATCTTAAAGATATGAATAATTATGAACACCAGTTAATTAGAGATTATGTAAGAAATAACGATTATTCATTTTCTTATTCTGACTATCCTGAGATGTTTCAAGGCTATATTAAAAATATAAAGAAAGTTAATGACATTAATTTAAGTGAAAAAGATTGTTTCTTTGCATGTTTATGTTCATATGTTGAGTATTATGGCGGATAGTTATTGATGAAAGCAGTTGTCCATTTTAATCGTTTGTTTGTTGCTTCTGAGAAATTTAATAAATGTTTCTTAGAAGAATTTTCATTGGGTTTAAATCTTATAGGGGGAAGAAATACGGCTGGGAAAAGTACATTATTACAGAGTTTATTATATGTAATAGGTATTAATGATGTTAAACAAAATTTAGAAGAAATTTTAGAGTATGATCCAATATTTAGACTGGACTTTACTATTAATAATAAAGAATATAAAGTTGTTAGAGATAATCTAAGTATTTATTTTGAAGATTATAATGGGAAAATTTCATCATTTAATGGAATTAACTCTGACAATGGGATTGCACATGTAAAGTTAAAGGAGTTTATTAGTTCGCTACTAAATTTTAATTTAATGGTAGAACAAAAAGGGGAAATAAAAAAAGCATCTTTAGAATGTGCTTATTTACCATACTATGTATCTCAATCTGTTGGTTGGGTATATTTAAGAGAGTCATTTTCAAATCTTGGGTTTTATAAAGGGTTTAAAGAAAATTATTTGGATTATTATCTTGGTATTAATAATAATTTCAATAAAGAAGAATATATTAAATTGGTCGAACTTGTTAAAGAATTGGGTTATGAAATAAAAACTTTGCAAAAATTTACTAAAAAACCAGAGTTTATTTTCTTTTCATTTATGGATGAAGAGTTTGGTGAGGATGCAAAAGAATACTTGGAAAATTATGTTAAGGATATTGATGATTTACAGGAAGAGAGAAATAATTATATAAAATATAGTAATAAACTAGCTTTGTTAAAAAATCAGTATAAAATTTTAATAAAAACAAAAAATAATTTAAAAAGACAGAGATATAATGATCTCGATCATTGCCCAGCTTGTACACAAGTACTTTCATACTCTCTAGAAGGATTGTATAGTTACTATCAGAAGATAAATGATACTAATGAACTGGAAGAGAAGATAAAAGATGAACTTAAAAAAGCTTATTCTTCTGTTAATAACACAAAGAAGAGGCTTAATGAAAAAGAAAATACTATTAATGAAAATTATAAAGCTTTAGGGGATAAATTTCATGGTGAAATATCATTTAATAGTTGGGTGAAAGGAAAAGCTAACTTTCAATTTCATCGACAAATAGAATTAGACTTATATAAAAAAATTAATGAGAAAGAAGAATATAATTTAAAATTAAAGGATATGGCTACTGACGAGAAAGTCATCCAAAATCGTATTGGAAAGGAAAAAGAGTTCGCAAAGATATTCAAAAAGTATCTTAGTGATTTGAAAATTAATAGTTTAAACCAAAATCGTTATCTTGACTTGTATAAAATAAACTCATTCCCCTATCAAGGTGTTGAGTTACATAAAACAGTTATGGCATATCATTTTGCATTCAATAAAGTTATAGGGGAAACAAAGAATATTCATAGACTGCCTTTCTTATTAGATGGGATTTTGAAAGAAGATATAGATCAAACAAGTTTAAATGATATTTTCTCTTTTATTAGTAAAAATTTACCTTTAGATACCCAGACTTTTATTTCGATTGCAGAACATGTGAAAGAAGAAAATATTGTTAATAGTCCATTAAAAGCAGTTAATTTGAAAATATTAAATTTTCAATTTTTTAAAGGTAAAGCAAAGAATATTTATATTGGTAACGGAACTGAGCAAAGAGCTTTTTTGAAAAATGATCTAAATAAATATAGATATTTATTTAATGATACATTAAGAATTATTGCTGAAGCTTAGTTCTTTTGAAAAATAATTAGTTTTTATAAAAATTCTAAACTCATAAAAAAAGCCCAACATCCTGTTGGGCTTTTTCGTATTTGGTTGCTAGATAGGACTCCTGTCGTATCTCAATATCTGATGTTTGAACCTATTATTATTTTATGTTCTGTAATTCCAGCTCCTATAGGACCTCATCTTAGAGGGGAAAAGATGAAGACAGCCAACCCGCAAAATCCTAAAATTGTATAGAGAAAATATCTAAATTTCATTCTTCACCTTTCCGCCATCACCACTCGTCGGAAAGGTCAATAAATAATCAAAACTATCACGCTATAGTATATGTACCATTTCTAAAATCTATGGAGAGCAAAGATGGTAACTGCTGGCGAAAAACCTGGAACAGGCTTCTATTTTTGTGTTCAATGCGGACACCGCACCTATTTAGAAATTGGTACTGATCGTTTACCTCCGTGTACCAAATGCCTTGGCAATCAATTCAACAGTAAGAATGCCTAAGCCGCAAAATACCAAACAGTTACCCACTGTTTGAATAAAAGCCCTATCCCTTGATAGGGCTTTTTGTTACCTTAAAAATAAGATTTAAATAACAAGACCTGTCATAGGCATAGAAAGGTAATCCGTGATGGAAACAATTTTAGGACTCTGTATTGGCGTAGGCCTCAGCGCAGCCTGTGGTTTTCGTGTCTTTGTTCCGCTATTGGCGATGAGTATTGCTACCCTCATGGGATGGTATCAACCTGCTCAAGGTTTTGAATGGTTGGCACTTCCTTCGGTGTGTATGGCACTGGGTTTTGCCACGATTTGTGAAATTGCAGCTTACTATGTGCCGTGGGTGGATAACCTATTAGATACCATTGCCACACCTGCGGCTGTGGTGGCAGGTACACTGACCACTATGGCAGTGAGTAGTGGTGAAATGTCCCAGTTTGCCACTTGGGCAGCGGCACTGATTGTCGGTGGTGGAACAGCAGGCGTGGTACAAATGAGTACCGTAGCAGCACGGGGTGTTTCGACGGCAACCACAGGTGGACTGGGTAATTTTGTGATCTCGACAGGTGAGTTGATTGGCTCGGTCGTATTATCGATTCTGGCCTTTATCATGCCTGTGGTGATTACAGTCTTGGTGATTATTCTTATTATTGTTGCCGCACGTTGGATTCATGCAAAACACCAAGAGAAACTGAGCCATTCCATATAAATGCAATAATTCTGATAACAACCCGAATGATGAAATAAACAGATGATAAAGACTCGACTCATTGCCGCATTATTAGCATTCTCAAGCCTATCTGCACTGCCGCAAGTCAGCTTTGCCCAAGAGCAACCATCAGCGGAAGAACTGAAACTGCGTAAAGATAAAGTCACCTATCAAGCCTATATCCCTGCAAAATATCAACTCTTTAAAGCCATTGAAGGCGATCTGAATAAAGATGGCTTGAAGGATGTGGTGCTGATAGTCAAAGCCACCGATCCCAAAGCCTTGGTTGAACATGAATATTATGGACATTTAGACCGCAACCGCCGTGGTGCGATTGTATTACTCAATGAAAAAGGCAAATACAAAGCTGTTGTGAGTAACCTCAGCTGTTTTAGCTCGGAAAATGAAGATGGTGGTGTCTATTTCCCGCCTGAGTTATGGATGGAAATCAAAAATAACCTACTCAGGATTTATTATTCACATGGACGTTATGGTTACTGGAGTTACTTATTTCGCTTGGAAGGCAATGATCTACGCCTGATTGGTTATGATGATTCAAGCAATCATGGACCGCTTATTCAAAGTGAAACCAGTATTAATTTTTTAACAGGCAAAAAAGTTGTTCGTGACAATTTAAGCCAAGACCCTGAAGAAAATCCAAGGTTTAAAGAAACATGGAGCAAAATCAATCAGGCGCCCATCTATCTATCCAAAGTGAAAGACTTTGATGATTTAAGTTTTTAAAGACTGGCGATTATTTGGATGATTGTTGCCACCTGTTGGATTCGTACAAAGCACCGAGCGTTGAGGGAAGTATTTTAAGTTTTGCATCATAAAAGGCGCTTAAAATAATAACGATAAAATGGAGGGAAACAGTCATGAATACTTTCCAACTCACACAATTTTTTCTTTACATGACGATCTTGAATTATATCGTCTTAATCATTTGGTTCTTGGCCTTTATCTTTGCAAAAGATTCAATCAAGCGACTGCATGGGCGCTGGTTTAGTCTCTCCGAGCAACAGTTTGATACGATTCATTATGGTGGCATGGCGATCTATAAAATCGGTATCTTATTATTCGGTCTCGCGCCTTATCTTGCTTTAAAGCTGCTCTAAAATATGAGCTTTTCGGCTTAAGCTTACAAAAGCATCATGGGCAACTCGATGCCGCAGGATAAAATTTAATAACAATAACCAGATAAATGAATAAATCTCAGAAAGAGAGGGTAGGACATGAATGGGAAAACAGAGTGTCAAAACTGTATTGTTTGTAAAAAAAGCTTTTCTATTAAAAGTTTGATCCCACTTGGAACGCTGCGTCGGGTCATTACAGAAGAAATTGAGCAGGATTTTCCAGAATGGGGGCCACAGGATTATATTTGTCTACCCGATTTAACCAAGTATCGAATGCAATATGTACATTCACTGTTAAATTCAGAGCAAGGTGAGGTTTCAAATCTAGAGAATGATGTGTTACAGAGTATGCAACATCATGATTTAATTAATAAGAATATAGAAAGTAAATTTGATCAAGATTGGACCTTGGGCGAACGGCTGGCAGATAAAATCGCATCATTTGGTGGCAGTTGGACATTCCTGATTTGTTTTGCCGCTTTTCTGGCGATTTGGATTTTGGTCAATACCGTGGTTATGGTGAAACATCCTGCGGACCCTTATCCCTTTATTCTATTGAATCTGATTTTATCTTGTTTGGCTGCAGTACAAGCCCCGATTATTATGATGAGCCAAAACCGTCAGGAAGCTAAAGACCGTTTACGCTCAGAAAATGACTATAAGGTGAATCTCAAAGCAGAGCTGGAAATCCATAACTTACATGAGAAAATGGATCATTTGCTGATGCATCAATGGGATAGATTGGCAAAAATTCAGGAAATACAGCTCGACCTACTGACTGAAATGAGCAAGAAGAAACAATAGATGATGGATTGAATGAACACAGGCTAGTGTTGCAATTGCTTGTGAAAAATATGCAGTAGAACTTAAGATTTGAAGATGACCATCGAAAAAATAAGCAGAACAGCGTAAATTAGCGGCATTTATAATATTGCGTTCAAGCTTATGATGATCACTTGGATTCTGTTCACCCTCATGGCTGCATTCATGCAGGCTTGGCGCAATGCATTTCAAAAACAACTCAGTACGAGCGTGGATGTTTATGGCACCACACTGGCTCGCTTTATCTTTTCACCGATCTTTGCCTTTAGCTATTTAGCCTTTCTCTATTGGCATCAACCTGTCACAGCCCCTGTGCATTTTTCCGATAAATTCTGGTTGTATATCATGATTGCAGGTATTAGCCAGATCTATGCCACTGCTTTGATGGTCAAACTGTTTCAGCAAAAGAACTATGCCATTGGGGTGGGACTTGCCAAAAGTGAAGCCATCTTGGCGGCCTTGGTCGGTGTGCTGTTCTTACAGGAACATCTCAGTACATGGGGCTGGGTTGGGGTCGTGATTGGAGGACTTGCAGTATTCTTACTCAGTAAAGGCAAGCAACAGTCTGATCTGTCTTTCAAAACCTTGATGATTGGACTCGGGAGTGGCCTGTGTTTTGCCATCACTTCTTTGTTGGTGCGTGAAGCCAGTTTAGAACTGAGCATGTTGCCATTTTTGCATCGTGCTGCATGGGTGCTGTGTAGTCTGATCAGCTTTCAATGTATCGTACTGTTGATCTATCTCGGATTTTTTAGCCGACCGACCCTGTATAAGATGTGGCAACGGGTTGGCTTAACCTTAAGAGTGAGTATTTGTAGCTTTTTGGCGTCCGTTGGTTGGTTTAGTGCCATGAGTATGCAAACCGTGGCAATTGTCAAAACACTGGGTCAGGTCGAAATTCTATTTAGTCTATTAATCTCAGCCTTCTTTTTTAAGGAAAAACTCGCCAAAACTGATCATTTAGGCCTGTGGCTGGTGATTGTGGCAGCGATTATGGTGATTTGGGCTTAGATGAGAAGCTATATTTGAAAAAATACACATGTAAATTTGAATTTATCGGAATATAAATCGTAGTTTTTTATTGGATGTGGGAAATATTTTAACTTTTAGAATAGAGTATGCAAAATTATTTCATTGATTGCTAAAAATAGCAGTTTTTAGGAAAACAATCCCACCGTGATCTGCCTAAACTATGTCTCAAGGGTGTGAAAGGGATCGAAAAGAGTAGCATGCACCGACGCTTATAAAGCAAGTGTGTACGAACCCAAAAGGTCTCGATTCGGCTTAGGACGCTATAGATCAAAAGTTTATAGGCAAAGGTTATGGCTTACAAAGTCATAGGTGTTGAAGTAAACAACCTCTGTTTTCCCTTGATACCCTAAAAAATTTAATTGAAGAGAACATTAATAATTCGATCAAAATAATAAAAACTAGATCAATAAAACTAAAACTGAGTGTGAAACTAATCCTGTAATCTGAATATTGTGAATATAAGTCGATATTTTTATATTAAAAAACAAAATGATATAATAATTTTTATATTAATAAATCAAAAAATCACAGCTATAGGTCAGCACTATAATGAACGAGTTCGAGCTTAAAATCCGCTATCCACATCAAATGAATCACAATGACATCGATCATGTCGGTCGCTTTGATTTGGCAACGATTTTAACCAAGTTTGACGAGATGACTTGGCGTCAGCAACTGGTTCGTCAATTACAACTCAATGGTGCTGATACCAGTTTTATTGTCAGCGATCATCGGACAGAACAGACCATTTCCATTACCCTTGATGCCTATGCCAAGTCACAGCAGCTTGAATTCAAACTGGACAGTGATATTCCCGTCATTATTCCTAAAAAAGATTTGTTTGGCTTGGTCACGCGTAAAAGCAAAGACAGCATTTCGTTTAAACAATTGAGCTTGGCGCGTGTCAAAGATTATCTGATTGCTTTTTTAAATCGGGACATTGCCACATTAGAAGAGATCTATAAACAAGGCTTGGGCAAGGGGCTGAAAACACCGTCTTGATCGTAACAGTGATGAGGAAAATCAGCGGTTGCGAAAGCTGTTGGTGCAACTATAATCACTCCCCATCCTGTACCTGATTCAATTTGTTCTGTTGCCATGGCTCTAAACGACAATTTTATTTATACACCGCCACAAGATCCTTTAGAGATCGTCTATGAAGATGATGATTTACTGGTGATCAATAAGCCTGCTGGGCTATTGTCGGTCATGGGGCGGTTACCTGAACATCAGGACAGTGCCTATTTACGGGTTTTGGAAAAATACCCTGCTGCCAAAGTCACGCATCGTCTGGATATGGCAACTTCGGGCTTACTCATGTTTGCCAAACACCGTGATGCAGAAGTGGCAATCAGTAAAATGTTTCAGGCGCGTACCGTCAAAAAATACTATGTGGCTTTGGTACAGGGACAGATTCAAAGCGAGGGCAGTGTGGAAGTACCGCTCATTACTGATTGGGAAAACCGTCCGCGTCAGATGGTGCATTTTGAATTGGGTAAGTCTGCCAAAACCTTATTTCAATGCATGGCATATGATGCTGAAACTGATCAAAGCCGTGTCCGTTTAGAGCCGGTCACGGGTCGTTCACACCAACTGCGTGTACATATGATGCACATTGGTCATCCGATTATGGGCGATAAACTTTATCATCCTGAACCTGCCAAGTTCCATTTACAACGGATGGCGCTGCATGCGGCTTATCTGGCATTCAAACATCCTTTAAAAATGCATGCAGTCGAAATCCATTCTGAGCTAAAGTTCTAAACACTACAATAAATAGGCAAGCGCATGTATTCGATTCAATATACTGAATGGGCAGCACTTTCAGAGATACAGCAAAGTCAATTAAAGGCACTTTTATTAGAGGCCGATCCAAGTTGGCAGCAGGTCTTAACCTATTTATTGCAGTCGAATCTGTTCGTCATGTTGAATGATCAGGCACAAATCATTGCGCAACTTTGTTTACTCAGAACGGCTGATCAAGCTGAAATTAAAAATCTAGCCGTAGATTCACGCTATCAAAAACAGGGGCTTGCTAAAGCTTTGATTCAATTTGCCATTGAAAATACAAGAGATCAAAATATCCAAACATTATGGGTCAAAACGGGCAACTCCAGTTTAGATCAACTGGCGCTTTATCAAAAATGTGGATTTCGTCTGTCGCATATTGAGCGAGATGTTTTTAGAGACTATCCAGAACCCATCTTTGAAAATGGTATAGCTTGCCTTGATCAGATCGTACTGAGCATCGTATTACGTTGAGACACGGGAGTCTCAGGACGTTTACTTTGATCGTTTTTTGACTACAATATTGCTATTAATCCGTCTAAAAAATGACATAAAAATCGGTTAATCTATAGCCAAATATCAAGTCCAAAACACAACAAAGGATATTTATATGACTCGCGACTATGACCAATTCCCAGACAATGATAATGGCAACGTGCTATGGCAGATGGTTGAAGATGGTAATGAACTCAACGAGCCACATGAAGTCGAATTTTCGATTGTTTTTGAAAAACAAGAACAGGTTGAAAAATGTGCCTTGCATCTTTTACACCAAGAACAAAAAATTTCACTTTTTCAGGAAGAAGTACATTCAGATGGTTCAGATCTTTGGGTGCTGAACATTCATGTCAACATGATTTTGGAATATGAAGATATTGAAGACTTGGAAGAATGGATGACCAAGATCGCCAAAGAGTTCAATGGCGAGTATGATGGTTGGGGTTGTATGAGCTATATTTACGACGAAGACGAGTAACTTAATTATGTGAATTGTTATTGAAATAACAATTCACTACACTATTTTTGCCCACCTTGCACATTGGGGTGGTTGACTTTCGATTTATAACTTTTTGAAAGATAGGTATTTTAGTTATCTCTGTGATCTACTAATCTCTTCTGCTTTAATCCGTGCCGTAATTTGACATTTTTTTAATAGAAGAACTTTCTCGTATTCATAAATTATGGAACATTTTGAAACTTTAACTTTTCGAAAAAATAATTTAAGCTTCGCTGGAAAATAAGGCTAGTGCAAAGAATAAGCACTTACAGGGGGTCGGATGGATGAGCAAACATCCAGTTTAAAAGGATTACCACGGTTAAAACCCCGTGGCGGACTGCAAGTCATGTATGCGGCAGTTCGTGCACTTTTTTTACGCGAGTTGCAAACCCGTTTTGGTCAGTTTCGCCTTGGTTATTTATGGATTCTACTTGAACCCGCACTACATATTGGTGTTTTACTCCTTCTATTTGGTCGAATTAGCCATACCATACCAGGGATGGAGTTTGAGGTTTTTCTAGTCAATGGGATTATCCCATTTTTCTTATTTAGAACCACCGTTATACAATCATTAAGTGCAGTACAAGCCAATAAAGGGCTATTTAGTTATAAGCCCGTAAAGCCCATTGACACACTGATTGCACGATGTTTTCTTGAGTTGTTTTTATATTTTGTAGCGTACTTATTTTTTAGCGCTATTTTATTGTGGTTTGGTTTTACTATAAGTTTTGAGGCAATTCCAACACTATTGGGTTATTGGGTATTGTTAAGTTTATTCAGTTTTGGTCTAGGATTGATTTTTATGGTTGTTGGTGATATTTCCCAAGAGCTGAATAAATTTATTCCAATGCTATTTTTCATTCTGTATTTCCTATCAGCAGTAATCTATACCATTCATTTAGTTCCTGTTGAGTATCAAGAATATTTGCTATGGAATCCAATTATTCATCTCTTGGAGTTGATGCGCCATACAGTTGCACCGAATTATCCGTTGGTTCAAGGTATTTCTTTAACCTATGTATTGGAATGGATTATCGGTTCTTTATTTCTGGGTTTACTGCTCTATAAGCGTTTTGAACAGCGTATGGTAAAAACAAAATGATTGAGCTACGCAATCTAACAAAATCCTATGTGACACCGAAGGGGCGTCATTATGTATTTAAAGATTTAAATGTCACTTTACCTGAAAACAAAAGTGTAGCGATCTTAGGCAAAAATGGCGCGGGTAAAAGTACCCTGCTTAGAATTATTGGTGGTATCGATTTCGCTGACAGTGGCAAAGTCGTGACCAATAAGACTATTTCTTGGCCTGTGGCATTATCGGGTGGCTTTCAAGGCAGTTTAACCGCACGTCAAAATGTTCGTTTTGTCGCTCGACTTTATCTAAGCAATGAAGATGAAGTGAACCAGATTATTGATTTTGTTGAATCCTTTGCCGAAATTGGTAAATACTTTGATATGCCGATTAAAAGCTATTCATCTGGTATGCGTTCAAGAATTGGTTTTGGGATGAGTATGGCGTTTAATTTTGATTATTATCTACTTGATGAAGCTGGAGCGGTAGGTGATGCCAATTTTAGAAAGAAGAGCCAAGCTCTGTTGGATGAGTTAAAACAGAAATCCAATATTATTATGGTCTCGCACGATCTCAATGATTTAACCCGCAATTGCGATGTGGCTTTTTTAATGCGGAACGGGCAAGCAGAATTTTTTGAAAATATTGCAGAGGCAATAGAGGTTTATAAAGCGTATGCGGTCAATAACAAATAAAGGTTTAGTGATTAGCTATATTGCAATTGTGATGTTGCCACTATTGCTCATCATTATATATCTCTGTTTTTTTGCTCAAGAGCGCTTCGTATCTCAATCGACGCTGTTAGTTAAACAGGTGGGTGAGGTATCAAACGTATCAGCCACGAATGGGTTGAGTACTTTGCTTGGTGTTAGTAATACCAGTAATGAGGATGCACATATCTTAACAGCTTATATTTCTTCGAGAAATATGGTTGAAAGCTTAGATAAGAAAATCAACTTGCGTAAAGCCTTTATTGCTAAAAATGATCCAGTTTTCGGTTTAGACTCTGATGCTTCAGTTGAAGATTTAGTCAAGTATTTTAATCAACGAGTGCAAGTCTCTTTGGATGAGAAAACCATGATGATGACCATCGCATCACAAGGTTTTAGTTCAGAATTTGCTTTGCGTCTTAACCAGGAAATTCTAAAAAATAGTGAAAGTTTTATTAATGATCTTTCGCAGCAGATTGCTGAAGAGCAACTTAAGTTTGCTGAAAAACAGTTAAATGAGGCGAAAGAACAATTAGATGCTTCGCGTGATACTTTGCTGGATTATCAAAATAAAAATCAGATGTTTGACCCACAGGCGCAAGCTCAAGCAGTTGCAACAGTGGTTGCCAGCCTAGAGTCGAATTTGGCGCAGTTACGTACTGAAGAACGAACATCATTAAGTTATTTAAATGAAACCGCACCTCAGGTGGTAGCAATCCGTAGTCAGATTGAATCGGTACAGAAGCAAATCACCGATGAGAAAGCCAAACTCACCTCACCAAATACCAGTAAGCTGAATAAAAGTGTAGCGGATTTTGAGGCCTTAAAAGCCAATGTCGACTTTGCAACGGATCTCTATAAGCTTTCATTGGCATCGCTTGAAAAAGCCCGTTTGGAAGCGTCTCGCAAACTGAAAAAATTAGTTGTTATATCTACCCCAGAGTTAGCACAAGACGCACTTTATCCACGTACGCTTTATCTGATTGCAACCTATTTTTTAGTTTTAAATATTTTATTTGGTATCACGATGTTGATTTACTCGATTATCCGTGAGCATAAGGAGTAAACACAATGAAAAAAATATTATTGACCAGTATGCTTGCATTGTCTTCTTTTTATAGTTTTGCGGCAGATACACAGTCTCTTTTACCACAAGATTTAGCAAGTAATGTTTTACAAACAAATAATGATGTGGTCGATAATACGATTTTACCAAGTCAATCGGTGGTTGGGCTTTCTCCAAGTAGCGCACAAAAATACCCAACAGCAACCAAAATGTTTGGTGAACAGCTATTTAAAGGTGCTTTTGCCAGTACTGCAGGTTCGACCTTTAATGATAGCTATGTGCTGAACCCTGGCGATAATATTAATTTACGCCTCTGGGGTGCTTACCAGTTTGCGGGTACTTTAACTGTGGACCCGCAAGGCAATATTTTTATTCCCAATGTCGGACCTGTCAAAGTCGCGGGTACCACCAATGGTCGACTACAGTCTTTGATTGAAGGCTATGTTCGTAAAACCTATGTCGCTAATGTAGGGGTCTATGCAGCCTTGGTTCAGTCGCAACCCGTGAAAGTCATGGTTACGGGCTTCGTGAATCAACCGGGTGCTTATGGTGGTGTCGCCAATGACAGTGTACTGGCATATCTGGACCGTGCCGGTGGAGTTGACGCACAACGTGGTAGCTATGTCGATATCCGCATTATGCGTAATGGGCAGCTCAAGCAATACGTCAATCTCTATGACTTTTTAATTGCAGGCAAACTACAGCCTTATAGCTTCCGTGATGGCGATGTGATTGTGGTAGCGCCGCGTAGCCATACCTTCTCGGTGTCAGGTGAAGTATTTAATGCCTATGACTTTGAATTTAACGTTCCTGAAGTCACAGTTGCTCAGGCATTATCAGTAGCAAAACTGAAACCAGGCGCGACCAATGTCAGTATTATGCGCCGTCAGGGTACAGAGTATCGCAGTGAATACTATCCACTCTCTGCTGCCAATAATGTGGTGATTGAAGATGGGGATATTTTAACTGTTACGGCTGATCGTTTTGCAGGCACTATTCAGGTACGGATTGAAGGGGCACATAATGGCGCCCATGCGGTGGTACTACCTTATGGTTCTAAACTGTCAGAAGTGATGAAGCAGATTCAGCCGAATACCCTATCAGAGGTGGATGCCTTACAGCTTTTCCGTCCATCGGTTGCTAAGCGACAAAAGGAAATGTTAAACGTTTCTTTAGATAAACTTGAAGAAGCAACACTTTCTGTACGCTCAACCACGCAGGAAGAGGCTAATCTACGCGTAAAAGATGCCGAGTTGGTCAAACAGTTTATTGCCAAAGCACGTACGATTCAGCCTAAAGGCCAAGTGGTCTTGAATCCTAAAGATTTTGATGACGTGATTTTGGAAAATGGCGATATTTTAAATATTCCAGAAAAAACCTCAGTGGTTATGATCCACGGTGAAGTGACTTTCCCGAATGGGGTGGTATGGCAACCGAATATGACTGCGGCATCGTATATTGATCAGGTCGGTGGTTTTACCCAGAAATCGAATAAATCAAAATTGGTGGTGATTCATCAAAATGGTGAGTCTGAACTGGTGAGTAAGCGTTATAAGATTCAACAGGGGGATGAAATTTTAGTCCTTCCTAAAGTACAGACCAAAGTTGTGGAATTAACGCGTGGGATTACTCAAGTATTGTTCCAAATTGCGGTTGCAGCCAAGGTGGCATTGGATTTATAGGGATAATTTGATTGTTGCATGTATAGACATAATTCTCTGATGCATAAATGAGTCAGGGTTAAAACAAACATGTTGATAGAATATGGTGTTGAAACAATAATTTTCTAATAAATTATTGAATAATTTGGTGAAAGTATGAAAGTGTTAGTTGTGTTTGGAACAAGACCTGAGGCGATTAAAATGGCGCCTTTGGTAAAACTATTAAGTGCAGATCCATTTTTTGAAACAAAAGTCTGTATCACAGCTCAGCATCGACAAATGCTGGATTCCGTTTTATCTGTATTTGATATCCAACCTGACTATGATCTTAATATCATGAAAGCAGGCCAAAGCTTAACTGAACTGAATGCCAGAATGATGTTGGCGTTGGAAGAAGTCTTGGTGGATTGTAAACCAGACTTAGTCTTGGTACATGGTGATACCTCTACTACACTCAGCACAGCAATGGCAGCTTTCTATCAAAAGATTGATGTGGGTCATGTTGAAGCAGGCTTGCGTACTTATGATATTTACTCGCCATGGCCAGAAGAAGCCAATCGTCAATTGACTAGTGTGATTGCGAAATGGCATTTCTGTCCAACAGAGACCTCTGCCAACCATTTACTCCAAGAACATATCGACAAAAGCAAAATCTGTATTACCGGTAATACCGTAATTGATGCGCTCTTTTATGTGAAAGATCAGCTTAATAATAATGAAGCGTTACAGCAGGAAATGCGTGCGCATTTTCATATGCTGGATCTCGATAAAAAACGAGTTTTGATTACTGGCCACCGTCGTGAAAACTTTGGTGAGGGTTTTGAGAATATCTGTAAAGCGATTAAGGCACTTGCGGAAAGCTATCCAGAGGTCGAATTTGTATACCCTGTACATATGAACCCGAATGTGATGCAACCTGTTTATCAATATCTTGATGGTGTTGAAAATATTAAATTGATTGAACCGCAAGAATATGTCCAGTTTATTTGGTTAATGCAACATAGCCATATCATTTTAACTGACTCTGGTGGTATCCAAGAAGAAGCACCATCTTTGGGTATTCCTGTTTTGGTGATGCGTGATACCACAGAGCGCCAAGAGGCTGTGGAAGCTGGCACGGTAAAACTGGTGGGCACTTCAAAAGAATTAATTATTCAGCAGACCTCTGCGTTATTAGATGACCAAGAACTGCATCAGCAAATGAGTCTTGCGCATAATCCTTATGGCGATGGACTATCATGTAAAAGAATTATTGAGCATTTAAAGCAATTTGCTTAATCGCAAATCGTTAATGAATAGTAGAAGCATATTTTAAATATTGTAGAGAATCTCCATGTCAGAGTTAAAAATTTCAGTTAGTGGTTTGGGTTATATTGGTTTGCCAACAGCAACCATGTTTGCAAATGCTGGGGCACAAGTGATTGGGCTTGATGTTAATCAATATGCGATTGATACCATCAATGAAGGTAAGATTCATATTGTGGAGCCTGGTTTAGAAGAAATCGTAAAAAAAGTAGTGTCTTCTGGTCATTTACGAGCTTCTCTTCAAGCAGAAAAAGCAGATGCATTCTTGATTGCGGTACCGACACCATTTAAAGGTGAAGATTACACACCAGACCTTTCGTATATCGAAGCTGCAGTAAATACCATTGCACCTGTATTAGAGCAAGGCAATATCATCATTTTAGAGTCAACTTCGCCAGTCGGAGCGACAGAACAGATGGTCGAGTGGTTATCTGTCCTACGTCCTGATTTGAAATTTGCAAAGCATGAAACAGATACTGAAGTGGATGTACATATTGCGTACTGTCCTGAACGTGTCCTGCCTGGTCATGTGATTCGTGAATTGGTTGAAAACAACCGTACCATTGGTGGTGTGACAGCAGCATGTACCCAAAAAGCAAAAGATGTTTATCGTATCTTTGTTAAAGGTGAGTTGTTAGAGACCAATGCACGTACTGCAGAAATGACTAAGCTGACAGAAAATGCTTTCCGTGATGTCAATATTGCTTTTGCCAATGAGCTTTCTTTAATCTGTGACAGTCTCGATATTGATGTATGGGAGTTAATTAAACTGGCCAACCATCATCCACGAGTCAATATCTTAAGACCAGGTGCGGGTGTCGGTGGACACTGTATCGCTGTAGATCCATGGTTTATTGTCAACAAAACGCCTGAGTTGGCAAAAATGGTGCGTTCAGCGCGTGAAGTGAATGATTACAAACCAAAATGGGTTATTCAGCAAATTGAAAATGAGATTGAAAAACTCGGCGCTTTAGGACGTAAACCAAAAGTGGCTTTATTAGGTCTAGCTTTTAAACCTGATATTGACGATTTACGTGAAAGCCCAGCGGTCGAAATTGCGAAAGAATTTGGTTTGAAGCATGACGTAGAGCTATTTTTGGTTGAACCGAATATTCATAAATTACCAGCTGAAATCACAAATGGTCGTTTAGTTGACTTAGATGAAGCTTTAGAGCAAGCAGATGTGCGTGCAGTTTTAGTGAAGCATACCGAGTTTATTCAGCTGCCAGCTGATTCTGTGATGAGCTTCGTGGGATAATTAGGTAAAATAATGAAAGAACTAAAATCGGTCAATGAAATTGAAAACTATATTCATGATTTAGAGAAAAAGGTTTTTCAATTACAGAATACTCATGCTTTCCGTGTTGGAATGGCGATTATGAAATTCTATGATAGACCTAATTCTATAAAAATTTTAGAGTTGAATAAGTTTATAAAAGAACTTCTAGCTGCGACAAAAAAAGCTAATGTGAAAAATACCTTGCTTAATGAAAGTAGAGTAATACTCAAACAGGAAGTAGCAATTAATCATTCCCCAGTTAGAGTAAATAATGAAGAACCAAGTCCTCAGTTTTATTTTTTACCAATTTTAAAAGATAGAAAGCAGGTCTTAACGTTTAGTAATGAGCTAGCAAAACAAAATGGTTGGACATTGCTTACTCCTAATAATTTTAGAGAGTTATTACTCTATGGTAATTTTGATGAGATAGAGTTAAATCTATCTCACATAATTGATAATCCATTGTGGAGCTACTTTGGAACTTATGATGATATTCCTAAAACAAATCAATTTTTAGACTTATTGTTGAAAAATAATAGAATTAATAAGGTGCTAGTTCATAAAAATGATTTGGCTCTGTTTCCTATTATTTTAGATAGATTGTCTTTGTTTAATAATGTGTTGTTTGATGAGAGTGTTTAAGAATGATTGTAAATAAGAAAAATGTTGCTATATTTGGTGATATATCAACAAATGGTATAGATGGCTCATCTATCTGGTTACAATCAATATCATCAATTTTTCCTAAAGATAAATTCAATGTCTATTTGATTTTAAGAGATAAAATTAATTCTCGTATTCTGTTGGATGAAATCCCTCATGTAAATATTATTGATCTTTTTAATAATCCTTATATAAATAAGGGTAATGAGAATCCATGTTCTAGTTATGAACTGTTTACTATTTTAAATGGATTAGACAAAAAAATTCATTTAGATCATATTATATTGAGAGCACCACGATATTTAAAGGAATTAGTAAGTAAGGCTGAAAATCCATCTTATAAGAAAATCTTATCCAAAGTTGATACATATTTTGCTAAGTTAAATATTTATGAAGATGATTACGAGCAAGATATCATAAAAAAAGCACTGCCTTATATTTCTCGAGTGATATTGCAAACTGAAGAAATGCGGTCATACTTCGATTACAAATATCCAGATTTTATAGGAAAGGTTATTGTTTTAAATCCAATTGTTCCAGATTTTAAAAAGTCAATGGTGAAAACAATACAGAAGAAAATTAAAAATCCTATATTAATATATGCGGGAAAATTAGATAAACAGTATTATGTAGAAGATTTTTTAGATTTACTATTGATTGATGGATTTAATAAATATCAACTTATGTATGTTGGTTCTAAGATCAATTCATCAAAACTTGATAAAAGTTTTGTAGGAAGAATTAAGGATAAGTTATTAAATTCAGAAACTTGCTCAAATTTTACTTGGATCAAACAATTAGATCGTAAAGGTACTATTCAAAAAGTATCTCAAGCTTCATTTATGCTTTCTTTAAGACAAGATGTTTATGATACAAGTAATGAGATTTCAACCAAGCTTTTAGAAGCAATGTCCGTTGGTACATTACCTTTATTAAAGAAAACTGCTGCAAATATTAGACTAGTTGGAAATGATTATCCAGGGTTTGTTAATACAATAGAAGAAATTCCTACTGTAGTTGATAGTTTTGTAAACTACCCTAAACTTTATGTTTATTGGTCGAAAAAATTGCAGGAAGTTGCTAAAGAGTATAGTTTTTCTAATACTTATAAAGTGCGATTGGCTCCTTTTTACGAGCAGGAAAAATTAATCGTTAGACCTATTTTGAAAGAAAAACAGAAAGTATTGATTGCATCTCATGATAATAAGTTCTTTACTAGAATCATCGATGAAATACTAAAAGATAATAACCTAGAAGTTAGATTTGATAATTGGAATACTACACTTCGTCATGATGCAAAAAAATCAAAAGAGTTATTGGAATGGGCTGATATTATTTTATGTGAATGGGCTGTAGGAGCAGCTGTTTATTATAGCCAAAATAAATTATCTCATCAGAAGTTATTAGTTCGCTTACATCGTTTTGAAATCACGACTAGTCAACCAGATTTAATAAAATTTGATAATGTAGACAAAATGATAGTTGTAAGTGATTATATAAAAGATCACTGCATAAAAAATTATGGATGGTTAGAAGAAAAAATATCTACTATTCCTCAATATGCAGATATAGATTTGTTTGACAGACCGAAAGCAAAATCATATCAATATACTTTAGGTTTATTGGGTATGGTTCCAACTTTAAAAAGATTGGATCGTGCTTTAGATACTTTAGAATATTTACGTAATTTAGATTCTAGATATACACTGCGTATAAAGTCTAAACAACCATGGGATATTCCTTTCGTATGGGTTAAAGAAGATGAGAAAAAATATTTCATAGAACAATATCAACGAATTGAGAATAGCCCTATTTTAAAAGGTGGAGTTATTTTTGATGATTATGGAGCTGATGTTGCAGCTTGGTTCCGAAAAATTGGTTGGATGCTTTCGACTAGTGATATTGAAGGTTGCCATACTGCTGTTGCAGAAGGAATGGCATCAGGTGCCAAACCAGTAATTTTTGATTGGCCCGGTGCAGAAGATGTTTATAGAGAAGCACCTATTTTTAATGATGTAAAATTGGCAGCTGAATATATATTTAATAATGATGTTTTTTCTGAAGCTGAAATTAATAAAGTAAAAAAATATGCAAAAGATAATTTTGATTTAAATATTACAATTAAAGCATATTTAGACTTTATATATGCGAGCGTGAGGTAAAATATGGAAAAGATCTATTTAGTTACTGGTGCTGCTGGCTTTATTGGCTCTCATATTTGTGAAGAGTTGTTAAAAGAACCTTCAAATATTGTAATTGGTGTTGATAACTTTTATTCAGGAAAGCAATCTAATATCGATTTATTGAAAGATATATCAAGTAAATTTATCTTCTATAAAACTGATATTTGTAATCATGAAGAGATATGTCAAATCTTTAAGAAGCATGATGTCCAATATGTTTTTCATGAAGCAGCTATAGCATCTGTCCAAACATCAATAGAAAACCCATTGCTCACGAATGAGGTTAATATTAAAGGTTCTCTAAGTATTCTTGAAGCTTCAAGAAAAAATGCTGTAAAGCGTTTCTTGTTTGCAAGTAGTGCGGCTATTTACGGGGATGAACCAGCATTACCTAAAGATGAAAAATCTATTACTAGACCTATCTCACCTTATGGTCTAGAGAAGTTTGTCACAGAACAATATATGAAGCTTTATGCTTCACAATATGGATTAGAATGTATTGCATTAAGATATTTTAATGTTTATGGACCTCGGCAAGATCCCCATAGTGAGTATAGTGGAGTAATTTCTATATTTGATAATCGTATTAGACAAAAACTTCCAATAACGATTTATGGTGATGGTGAACAATACCGTGATTTCATCTATGTTAAAGATGTAGCTAAAGCTAATATAAAATTGATGGATTATAATCTAAATGACAATAACTTCTTAGTGGTTTGTACTGGGTCTGGTAAGAGTACTACTATTAACCGATTAGTAGAGGTCATAAAAAATAGATATGATTCAAATGATATTCAACCTAGTTACAAAGAATCGCGCATGGGAGATATAAAGAAATCTGTTTCAAATAATAATCTCTTAAGTTCTATTATTGGGGAAGATTTTCAAGAAATTGAGAATTGTATTAAGCTTCTTTAAGGGTAGAAAAATGAGTTTTGAGTTTGAGAAAGTTACATTTACAGAGCCGAACTTTACAGTACACGTAAAGAAAAATTTTGGCTCAGATTTTGCATTTTATATCTTATCTGGAAATAAAAGGATTGCTGCAAAATCCTATACTAAGAAAACTTATTCCGAATTAGAGGTAAAACTTGAAAAGAATAAAGTTTATTGTTTAAAGTTATTCAATAGGCCTGAATGTGAAAATACTGTTTTAGAAAGTGATAAAGTAATCATTAAAAGATTTTTTTATTTAGACAAGTATGGGCGTGTATTTGTTGTTAATGAAGAAGTTTTACATGAAGAGGAAAGATTAAAGATCACAGAATTTAATCAAGAGTCAAACATAACATTTGTAACATTTAATTCTGCGCAAACAGATAAAACGACTTCTCCTTTTGGAGCTGAATTTATTTTGTCTAATGGTTGGAATCTAATTGCATTACACAAGCATGATAAAAACCAGTATCAGGATTTAAGCTTAGAACTATTTGAAAAAGTAATTAAAGATAAAACTATTGGGAAAAAAGTTTTTGTATATGGGACCAGTTTAGGAGGATATTGTGCCTGCTATTTCGGTGGTATTTTAGATGCAACTATCATTGCTGGCGCTCCAATGTTACCAGTTCATCCGATTATGAGCCATCCAGATTATCAGGATGTCGAATATAAACATGTTCCGATCAGTAATGTACCTAAAACATCAAAACCAGTTTTTATTATTTATGATCCATTAGAATCTGGAGATATAAGGTTTATGAAAGAAACGATATTAACGGCCTATCCATTACCATATTTCATACCAGTTAAAGGTGGTTCCCATCTTGTTATGCAGACTTTGTTAATTAATGGTTTATTAAAAGCTACAGTTTTGGATTTAATGAATTATAACTATATAGATGTCATAAATCGAATAATGAATCATAAAGAGTGGGTTAAAATTTAATCTTTCTTTAAGATATGATGTATATTTTTATAGAACAGTCTAAAGAATTTGTTAAATATACCCTATGGTCTTAGGAAGTAAAGTATATGATTTTTAAAAGATTTGTTCTATTTCTAATCGCATGTCAATTTTCACAAGCATATGCTTTAGAGATATTAAATGCAGATGGTTGCTCGGAAAAAATTGGTAATGGAGGAAATTATATCTCTGAAAGTAATGGGCGGCTTTCAGGAAAGTGTCAAGGTAATGCTATTGCTCCAAAATTAGACGGAGATGCTGTCGTTTTTGCAGTGCCAGCTGAAAAACCCCTAGTTGGAAAATTCAGTAATACAAGAAAAGCTATGATGAACTCTGCGTCGGTTGCTGATAATAAACAAGTCAATGATAGGGTTGAATTAACATTTGCAAATCCTAAGATTAAGTTTGGAAAAGCTTATGAGATTAATTTTAAGCTAAAAGTTTTTCCAGATTCGGATATAACGAATGAGTCTTTTTATTTATTACAAATATGGCAAGCTCCTCAATATTCACCAATTTTTGGATTGAGAATGAAAAGAGGGAGTAGTGACCATGCTGCATTTATGATCAGGAATCCTCAAAATAGTATTGCTGGAAAGAATTTAGTGAATGTTAAACTTAGTCCGCAATGGAAAAAGTTTAAAGTAAATTTTCAGATTAGTTCGGATATGCAAGGGAAAATTATAATTTTTGAAAATAATAAGGAAGTTTTGAATTGGACAGGAGCTATGGGTTATCCAGAAAATAGTAACGCTGAGCCTAATTTTAGGTTAAAGTTTGGTGTATATAAATATCAGGAACCATCAAAAAATTTCCGTATTGCTTATAAGGATATAAACTTTAAGGAAATAACTAGTTCATTTGATTGATTTATTACCATTAATGAAATATTTAATAACTTAATTTCATCAATGGTAATTGCTATGCTAATTATTTAAGTACTGATAAAAAAGCATTATGGACATAAATTCCTCTTCCATCCCACTTTCTAATTCCAACTTTAATTTCTTTACAATCTGATGGGATTTCAATATTAAAAACTTTTTCTACCCTTTTACTGGGTTGTCCAGAGAAATATTTGTAATATCCAATATCTGGATTTTCTGATTTAATCAATGAAACTTTTGTTTTAATATTAAAGTAATCAATTGCATATAATGCAGGTGTTTTGGTATTCTCTAAATGTTCAAAGTCTATAACTAGTTTGATTTTTGTTTGGCTATTTATGTTGGAAATAGTTTCACTCCATATGGTATTTTTCTCCAACATGCCAGAACAATTGAATTTAAGAATCTCTAAATTTTTTTTACTATTTTGAATAAGTTGGTCTTTCAAAAAATTAAAAAGCTTTTGTGCAAAAAAGACAGACCCTTCGGGTAAGAAATGCAATTTATCATAAAAGAAATGTGAATTGATTTGAAATTCTTCTTCTAGATCTAAGAATGGTATTTTATTGATATTGCAGTATTCTCGTGCAATATTGTTTATAGTTTTCAGGTGAGGGGCATCAGTTGTATAACAAATTGAAGTAAAAAGTAACTTTAAATTCAGTTGATTACAGATTGCTTTTATAAGACCTAAATTTCTTTTATAAATCTCTATATTTATTTCATTATTTCTTTTAACTTTTCTTTCTGTGGCTGGTAAAATTGTAGCATGATATATATGTGGTGAAAAATAATCTTCTTCGTAAAGTAAAGGACCTTCATCATTTGATGGAAGAGCTATTATTACAGTAGAATTTGTTTTATTAATTAATTTATTTATTAATAAATTAATAATATTCAAAGTTTGAGAGCCTGAAGTTCCTAAGTTTTTTATTTCATAGTCATATCCATTTTTTAGCAAAATTTCTTCTAATGCTGTATGTACTTTTTTACTATTTCGGATATACATGCATTCTATAGATGAATCTCCAATCATAAAGATTTTATTATTTGATTCATTTCCAAAAATAGTTGGTTGATTGCCTTCATTATCTGTTGTTATTTCATAGACTTCATTTTTATTAAGACGGGGGCAGTTTTCTAAATATTCTAGAGTCGGTGCATATATTTTATTGATATTAGTACCTAGTTCTTTAAGTCGAATATTACGTTTTTGCATTAGTTCCCGTTTAATATGCTTGCTTAATTTGTTAATTTTATCATAATTTTCATATTTCAAAATAGTGTTGTAAAACTTTAAACAAACTTTATCAATTCATATAATTATTTTCTCAATTTATGCCCTTGAATCTCCGCCCAAAGTGCTGAGTATTCAGGGCGATTGAGAGAATGCTGTGCTAATAACTGAAAGAATGCTTTCAACAGATACGGTGGGGCTGTATCAGTGACTTTCGCTTCTGCATTTATCTGTTGTTTGAGTTTCATTTCAAAGCGTTGCTGGTTGGCTTGCCGCTGTTGGTGATAGAGACTCTTTTTATCTTTTTCATGATGGGTATGTAAAAAGTATTGTTTTTTAAGCAATTGTTCTAGTTGGCTCACTGCCAAAATGGCTCGAAAACCTGTAGCCATCATCGGTGCGAGATAGGTTTCATCAAGTAATAAGGCTGGTTGATAGTCGATTAAGCCTTTATGCTGAAACAAGCGCAGCATAAAATCAAAATCTTCATAGCCATGTCCTATAAACTGTTCATCAAAACCATGAATTGCGTGTACAGACTTCAAGTCGGTAATGATGATGGACGATGGGAAGGCGAGATGTAAAATCAGGTCTCGCCTAAAGTCATAATATGCGTGTCTAAACGCTGCTAATGTCAGGCGGTTGACCTGCTTGCTGCCTTTTTTACTCAAATACAAACATGGGTACATACACAACTGTGCAGGATGCTGTTGTACCTCGGTAAATGCGTTATGGATTTGCTGAAGATTGATATGAATATCGATATCAAGAAACATGACATAGCGTGTTTGTACCTGCGCCAATGCAATATTTCTTAGACGTGAAAGATGGCCGCTAGCACTGTGGTCAATCACCAGAATAATTTGTGGGCAGCCTGCAATGATCTTTTGGAGTTGTTGTACTTGGCGTTCTGGCTGTGCATTACAGCCTAAAATAAAACTAATGGACTGGTCTTGTGCGATTGCGACCAGACGTTTGATTCGTTGCAAAATATCATGGCTACGATAGCTTAAGTCGATCGGAATGACGATTGATAAATCAACCGCACCATAATCTGGTCTTTTCTTTTTCGAGAAAAAAAATTTAAGCATATAAGTAGGGGTGATCGATTTGGCAACTGTTGAGGATGTCTTTTAACCATTGTTTCACCGTATAGTGGGTGAATACATGATCACAAGCATAACGTATTTTTTCGTTTTGTTGCTGACTTAACCCATAGCTGAGTTGGGTAAATAATTCATCTGCCTGTTCCTGTGTTTCAACCACTTCACATAGATCTGGAAATAAATTCTGTAGGGCAAGACTCGGGTTACTAATCACCAGATGACCGCAAGCCATGCCTTCGACCACTCTTCTTGAGAGCATGGTTGGGGAAGTGGTGACTGAGTTGACGTTAATGATTTGTTGAAATTTACGCATAATATGTCCCGTCTCACGATAAGGGACCGAGTGTAAATATTCAGCTTTTAGCGTTGCGGGGAACTTATAGTTTTTGTCTTTTTTGTCATCGTGTCGGTTGATGATGCATAGACCATGCGGTGCTGCAGCTTGAAATAAGATATCTTGCCATTTACGACGTTCTGGGAACATATGATGCATATAGCTGCCCATAAATAAGCTAGAGCGAGAAACTGTTTGGCTGATTGGGGCAGGATAGTGAATTTTGGGCTGAAACGGGAAATTCAAATAATTAATTTTTGCTGTTGGACACAAGCGTTGATAATTCGGGATGGATGCACGGTCAGTGGTAAAAATAAAATCAAATAAACGTGCAGAATCAATAAATTGATCAAAATGATACGGGTCTTCTTTATTCCAGAAAATTGTTGGAATTTGATGTTTTTTAGCCCATTGAATCAATGCTTTGACTTTATCATTATTGCGTCTTGGATGCTCGGGATAGTCTGCGATATGGTATTGCCATTTCCGCTGCTGACCTAACCATGCAGATTCAACTAAGACAAAATCAATCTTCCCTGGGAAAAAATGATAGAACCAGTGTTGGTATGAAATTAAATTTACATTTGCTTCTAAATTAAGCGCGCTAAATGTAAAGTCATCCAAGACAGCTAAAATGTTAATTGATTTTTCCATTAAAAAACTTAATTTGAATTAGTGGCTTAGTTTCAAATATCCCCCACCATAGGGTAGAAAAAATTTTGAAAAGAATATGTGATATAATAGTAAATGAACTGCGCCAACATTGTAAACGTTCATATGTTAGATTACATTCCTTCTGGGATTAAGAAAATATATTTTTTTAAAAACAATGATTTATATAAATCATTGACACAAGAAATCGAAAAACGCACAAACACGAAAAATAATAAAATATTTTGGGGTTGGGGGCGTAAGAACAGTTTTAAAAAAGCACAAGCATTCGCTTTGGAGCAGCATGGCATTGCCATGTGTGCAGAAGATGGCTTTATCCGTTCTTTGGGTCTCGGTAAAGCGGGTTATCAACCACTTTCTGTCGTTTTAGATCAATCGGGTATCTATTTTGATGCGACACAATTCTCGGATTTAGAAAAGATCATCTTGGCGTTATCACTTTCTGAAGATGAGATATTACAAGCGCAAGCACTGATTCAGAAGATTTTGAATGCGGGTATCAGCAAATACAATTTACATTACCAATCACTTAAATTAAGCGAATTTCATAATCAAAAAAATATCCTTGTGGTTGATCAAACCATGGGGGATCAATCGATTCGCTATGCAATGGCATCGGCAGAAAGTTTTAATCGCATGCTGCAACAAGCGCTAACTGATCATCCTGATGCAACTATTTGGGTGAAAATACATCCTGATGTTTTAGCCGGAAAAGCCCAAAGCCACTTTTCACTTGAGCACCTCAACGCACCCAATATCAAGCTACTGACAGAGAATTATAATCCGATCGAATTGTGCCAGCACATGTCGGAAGTCTATGTGGTGAGTTCTCAATTGGGCTTCGAAGCATTATTGTGCGGCAAGCCTGTGAATTGCTTTGGCATACCGTGGTATGCAGGCTGGGGGTTAACACATGATCGTATGCAATTGCCTGAAGCGATTCAAAACCGTAGACATGTCTCGCGGAGTATTGAACAGCTTTTTGCCGCGGCTTATTTACGCTATGCCAAATATGTTTCGCCTGTTTCGCAGCAGGTCTGTGAATTGCAGGAAATTGTAGATACTCTGATTCCTAATATTGAATTTCAAAAACAAATCCCCGCTACAACTGTGGTGGCTTATGGTTTTAGTCGATGGAAGAAGAGCTTTATTAAAGAGTTTCTGGCCTTTCCTCAGGTTGAACTACGCTTTAAACACTGGCGTAAACCAGCTAAAGATCAAGCCATTGTGGCGTGGGGGAAAAAGGCTGCGCTACTCAAGCAACAAGGCTACCAACAGGTATGGACGGTTGAAGATGGTTTTCTTCGCTCGTTGGGACTCGGTGCTAAACTTATTCGGCCTTTTTCATTGGTCTTTGATGATGTCGGAATCTACTACGATGCCACGCGTCCATCACGCTTGGAACAGCTACTGAATCAGGTACAGCTCAGCCCAGAGCAGCAGTGCCGTATTCAGTCGTTGGTACAGCAGATCATTCAAAATAAACTGACTAAATATAACGTTGGTCAGCAGCTTTCATATGGTGTTCAAGCGCTTCAGAATATTGAGAAAAAAATCATTTTAGTGGTGGGGCAGGTCGAGGATGACTTATCGATTCAGCTGGGTGGGATCGATATTAAAACCAATCTGGCTTTGATCGAAGAAGTTCGAAAAAACCACCCTGATGCTTATATTATTTACAAACCTCACCCAGATGTCGAAGAAGGCCTTAGAAAGGGCAAAATTGCATGGGATGAGATGAAGCATCTGGTCGATCGGGTTGAAAAAAACGTATCAATTATCACACTATTCGAATATATTGATGAGCTGCACACAATCACCTCTTTATCTGGATTTGAAGCACTGTTAAGAAACATTAAAGTATACTGTTATGGTATGCCGTTTTATGCAGGTTGGGGAGTTACAGTTGATCGACACACATGTGAGAGAAGACAACGTAAGCTCACAGTGGACGAGTTAGCGTTTAGTGTTTTGGTAGAATATCCTGTTTATAATTTACCGCAGACGCGTATATTACAGATTCCGTTGGTCACACCAGAACATGTGATGCAACAGATATGCAAATTACAGCAAACGGCCGAGAAATCTCCATCAAGCGTTTGGTCATGGATGTTTACACGCTTGCGTGAATTGAAAATAAAGTTTTAGGATTAGAGATTGTCTATATATCTAGATGAGCTATTGTCAGCCAAAAAAGTTGTGTTATTACAAGGTCCAATAGGCTCATTCTTCACAGATTTGTCAGACTGGCTTACAACCAAACAAATTGAGTGTTTTAAAGTCAATTTTAATGCGGGGGACTGGCGTTATTACCACTCTCGCCCGAATATTTGGCATTACCGAAAAAAATCAACTGATTTTGGCGCTTGGTTGTCTGAACATATTCAGCAGAATCAAATTGATGCGATTGTATGTTTCGGCGATTGCCGTTTCTACCATCAACAGGCACACGCGGTTGCGCAACAGTTGCAGATCAAGTTCTATGTGTTTGAGGAAGGTTATATTCGCCCAGACTACCTCACCTTTGAGGCGGATGGGGTCAATGACTTTTCGAATTTTAAACAACTGTTCTTAGCTGAAAATAATCAGGACGCTGTAGAGCTGCATCGCGAATCCAGTGATAACCACTACCACCTGATGCTGTGGAGCGGTTTTCAATATTATCTGTGTTGGGCTTTGCTGTTCTGGCTTTATCCTTTTTATCGACATCATCGGGGGTATAACCCAGTACAAGAGTTTGGCTACTGGTTTATGGCGATGTTACGTCGTTTTAAAAACTCTTTGGTTGAGCCGAAGCGCTTTGATGCCTTTATTCAGCAACACAGTAAGAATTATTTTATCTATACCTTACAGGTGCATAATGATTCACAGGTTCGTGTACATAGTGATTACACGGATATTCGCGACTGTATCGTCGAGATTCTTCACTCTTTTGCACAGCATGCCAATCCAGCGCATCATTTAGTACTCAAGCATCATCCAATGGACCGTGGTTATCGTCAATATGCTCAGTTGATTCAGGACGTCTCAGCAAAGCTGGGGATAGAGGATCGGGTTCATTATTTCTGTGATATCCATTTGCCGACTTTATTAAAACATGGTCTAGGTTTGGTCACGATTAACAGTACAACGGGGATTCAGGCACTTTATCACCACATCCCGGTAAAGACTCTGGGGCGTTCGCTATATGATCTGCCTGGGTTAACCGTACAAGGTGATCTGGATGCGTTCTGGTGTAATCCGACTCCACCCGATGAAGCCTATTTTCATCTATTCAGAGAAAAACTGATTGAAATAACCCAATTAAATGGGGCCTATTACGGCAAAAATTTCTGGATGAAATAACAAAAAAGCCCTTAAATCAGGGCTTTTTTATTGGGTACAAGTTTATATCCCCATATCTAAATATAAAGACTCTTTGACTTCTTCCATCACAATATAGCTATGTGAAGAGGCGGAGGCTGGCAGTTTTTTTAATAAATCACCTAATAGGCGGCGATAGGCACTCATTTCCTTTAAGCGTGCTTTGACCAGATAATCAAACTCACCTGAAATCAGATGGCATTCCAGTACTTCTGGAATATCAACCAGATCCCGTGCCACCTGATCAAATACATCGCCAGATTTGGCAGACAGTTTGATTTCCAGAAACACCAGTAGGCTACGATCAACATAAGCTGGGTTGAGTCGAGCATAGTAGCCCACAATAATCCCTTCGCGCTCCAAACGCTTCACTCGTTCTGAGCAGGGCGTGGTGGACAGGTTGACCCGAGATGCCAACTCACTGATGGCAATGCGGCCTTCACGTTGCAAAATATCTAAAATCTGGCGATCAATCCGGTCTAATTTACGCATAGAAGATTCCCTTTTATTTTAATTTTTTCGCGACGAAAATATTAAATTACCTAGATTATAGTCATAAAATCAGTGAAAAAAACTATTGATCCAAAAATATACTAGTTAAATAACCTAGTGTGTGCTTGAGGGATCTGTTATGCGCGTAATCGTTTTAGGAAGTGGCGTCATTGGTGTGGCAAGTGCTTATTATCTTGCACAACAAGGTGCGCAAGTGACGGTACTTGACCGTCAATCAGGACCTGCCAAAGAAACCAGTTTTGGTAATGCGGGTCAAATCTCCCCAGGATACTCAACCCCATGGGCAGCACCGGGTATCCCTTTTAAAGCAGTCAAGTGGATGTTCCAGCATCACGCGCCATTAGCGATCAATATTGATGGCAGTATGTGGCAGTTGCAGTGGATGGCACAGATGTTGAAAAACTGTAATCCACAAAGCTATGCGGTGAACAAAGAACGCATGATGCGTGTGGCAGAATACAGCCGTGACTGCTTACGTGATTTAAGAGCACAAACCGGCATCAACTATGAAAACCGTTCGAAGGGCACCTTACAAGTATTCCGTAGCGACGCGCAACTTGAAGCGGTACAACGTGATATTCAAGTGTTGCAAGAGTGTGGTGTCGACTTCACTTTACTGAATGCCCAAGAACTGGCGAGTGTAGAGCCTGCTTTAGCCCATACTGATAAATTGGTCGGTGGCCTACATTTACCGAATGATGAAACGGGCGATTGCTATTTATTTACCAATGCCTTGGCAAAACTGGCGCAAGATTTGGGTGTTGAATTCAAATTCGACCAAAATGTCGAAAACCTGATTGTTGAAGGCGATGAAATCAAAGGCGTCAAGGTCAATGGTGAAGTTCTTACTGCGGATCGTTATGTCTTGGCCTTTGGTAGTTACTCTCGTGACTTCCTGAAACCACTGGAACTGAATTTACCGGTTTATCCAGTGAAAGGTTATTCGCTGACCATTCCGATTGTAGAGCCAAAATTTGCACCACAATCAACGGTATTGGATGAAACCTATAAAGTTGCGATTACCCGTTTTGATCAACGAATTCGTGTTGGTGGTATGGCTGAATTGAGCGGCTTCAATCTTGGATTGAATCAAGATCGTCGTGCTACCTTGGAAATGGTGACGCAGGACTTGTTCCCAGGTGGAGATCTCGCTCAAGCCTCATTCTGGACTGGCCTACGTCCAATGACCCCAGACAGCACGCCGATTATTGGTGCAACCCAGTACAAGAATCTGTTCCTGAATACAGGGCACGGCACTTTAGGTTGGACCATGGCCTGTGGTTCAGGCAAGTTGATCAGTGATCTGGTCATGAACCATCGCCCTGACATCAGTACCGATGGTTTGTCGATTCAACGTTATTCGCACGCCGCTTAATTGCACAGACAGGGAAGTTAATTATGCCTCGTCCAATTACTGCGGTGATCCATGCCCAAGCCTTACGTCAAAACCTTGCGGTGGTAAGGCAATCGGTTCCGAACAGCAAAGTGTTTGCGGTGGTCAAAGCCAATGCTTATGGGCATGGAATTGAACGTGTTTATGCATCTTTTAAAAGCGCCGATGGTTTTGCCTTGCTGGATTTGGACGAAGCAAAACGTCTGCGGGCTTTGGGCTGGACCGGTCCGATTTTATTGTTGGAAGGAATTTTCTCGGCCCAAGACCTGTTTGATTGTGTGCAATACCAACTGAGTTTTACCGTACACAATACCCAACAGGTGGCTTGGATACAGCAGCATGCCTATCCTGCTCAATTCGATATTTTCCTGAAAATGAACAGTGGTATGAACCGTTTAGGGTTTAAACCACAACAATATCGTGACATTTGGCAGCAGCTGAGTCAGTCAGACAACATTGCCAGCATCACCCATATGATGCATTTCTCCGATGCCGATGGTGACCGTTTTGGTGAAACTGGCATTGACTATCAACTGCAGCAATTTGAAGCCAGCATTGAAGGTTTACCGGGAGAAAGATCGGTTAGTAACAGTGCTGCAATCTTAAGATATCAAACTCAATTACAGTCGGACTATGTCCGTGGCGGCATCATGCTGTACGGCAGTTCGCCCGATTATCCCAAACATACCATTCAGGACTGGGGCCTTGCGCCGAGCATGAGTTTGCGCAGCGAGATTATTGCCGTACAAGAACTCAGTGCCAATGAAAGTGTCGGTTATGGTTCCAGTTATGTGGCCGAGCAGCCGATCCGAATTGGCATCGTTGCCTGTGGCTATGCCGATGGTTATCAACGTATTTCAGCAACAGGAACCCCAGTACTGGTCAATGGGATTCGGACCCAGATCATTGGACGGGTCAGCATGGATATGCTGGCGGTAGACCTCAGCCCAATCAGCGATGCCGATGTTGGCAGTGAAGTGGTGCTTTGGGGCCAATCCAGTTCAGGCACAATTTTAGCCATTGATGAAGTGGCAGCAGGTTCAGGCACCATCGGTTATGAACTGATGTGTGGTGTGACTGCACGTGTTTCATTTATTACTCAGGAATAAGGATTTCTTATGTCTCATTCAGATATTCAAAAGCTCAATACCAATGAAGTCATGAGCGCAGTGACGGTCTTCAATCAAGTGGTGTATTTATCAGGACAAGTGCCTAAAAATGCCGACTTAGATATTGAAGGGCAAACCCGTGAAGTGTTGGCCACCATTGAACAACTTTTGGCTTCAGCAGGAACTGATAAATCACGTTTATTGTCGGCGCAATTATTTCTTAAAGACCTGTCCGATTTCCCAGTGGTCAACACCATCTGGATTGACTGGTTAAAAGGTCATGTTGCACCTTCGCGTGCCACCATTCAGGCAGACTTGGTCAATCCGAAGTGGTTGATCGAAATTGCAGTCGTTGCAGCACAAAAATAAAGCGATCCGCTTTATTTTTGTTTAAAAAATATAAAAAAAGAAGAAAAGTAACGTATTTGCAGTAGATAAAACGTAGTCAGATACGTATTTTCTTGCAATCGAAATGAGTCAGCCGTCTTTAAAAGACAGCTAGGGTATGGCGTATAAATCAAGTGCTGACTCATTTAGGAAAAAAGTAAAAGGAACTTTATATGACGGTTACATCTCATCAGTCAGAAGGCGAACAGTCGCCCCAAGACTTACAACGTAAACTCTCCAATCGCCATTTGCAGTTGATCGCCATCGGCGGTGCCATTGGTACAGGGCTCTTTATGGGGTCAGGCAAAACCATCTCTTTGGCAGGCCCATCAATTCTGTTTATTTACATGATTATTGGTGGCATGTTTTTCTTCTTAATGCGGGCGCTCGGTGAATTGTTGCTTGCCAACCTGCATTACAAATCCTTTGTCGATATGGCGCATGATCTGATTGGACCATGGGCCGGCTATTACATGGGTTGGACTTATTGGTTAGGTTGGGTGCTGGTCGGGATTGCCGATCTGGCCGCCGTGATCAATTATCTCACCTTCTGGCTGCCTGAAGGCACCATGTTTACTCCAATTGGACAGGCTGCTATTAGTGCAGGCTGCGTGCTGTTTGTGTTGTTCTTAAACCTGCTCACCGTGCGCCTATTTGGTGAAATTGAGTTCTGGTTTGCCCTGATCAAGATTTTAGCGATTATTGGCTTGATCGGTGTCGGTGGCTATATGATCTTTAGCCATTTCCACGCACCTCATGGTGCTGTCGCTTCGCTCAGTAATGTCTGGTCGCATGGTGGTATGTTTCCAAAAGGTCTGGATGGTTTCTTGGCAGGTTTTCAGATTGCTGTATTCGCCTTTGTCGGCGTGGAACTGATTGGAACCACTGCTGCTGAAACCAAAGACCCGCATAAGAATTTGCCAAAGGCCATTAATGCGATTCCGATTCGGATTATCTTGTTCTATGTGTTGGCTTTATTGGTGGTGATGTCAGTGACACCTTGGAACATTATCCGTGCAGATAAGAGCCCATTTGTGGAGTTATTCTTAAATGCTGGGATTGTGACATCGGCCATCATCATGAATTTGGTGGTATTGTCTTCAGTAATGTCTTCCATGAACAGTGGTGTGTTCTCTACCAGTCGGATGCTGTTTGGTCTGTCTAAAGATGGTCAGGCACCGAATGCTTTTGGTCGTTTATCCAAAAGTGCCGTCCCAGCCAATGGTTTGATTTTCTCTTGTGTCTTCATCATGGGCGGAGCCGTACTACAATATTTTGTACCGAATACCCTTGAGGCCTTTACGCTGGCAAGTTCATTGTGTGTGATTCTATTCATCAGTGTTTGGAGCCTGATCATGGTGTGCTATCTGCGTTACCGAAAGCTACGTCCAGAACTGCATGCACAATCGAAGTTTAAAATGCCGGGTGGCGTATTCATGTCTTATATCGTGATTGCTTTCCTGTTATTCGCTTTGGTGATTTTGGCACTTGAACCAGATACCTTAAAAGCCCTGTATGTTAGTCCATTGTGGGTGGTTATTTTGGCTGTGACCTATCAGCTGATGTATAAACCACGCATGAAAAAACTGGGTCGTGAATTGGCACAATAATTCTTGTCTATTCAGTAAAAAACCGATCTACATTGATCGGTTTTTTTATGGTCTAGCCAATGTGTTTAATCCACCAATAAGTGCTGATATTGATCAGCCTGTTTGCGTAGATAATCCCAGACCAGTTTAATACGGGGCTCATGCTGTAGATCGACAAAGGTCAGCATCCAAAAGGTATGGGTATAGCGTACCTGTTGCTCCAGTACGGCTTCAAGCTCGGGCTTATCATCGGCCAAAAACTTGGGCAAAATCGCCAATCCTGCGCCCGCACTCACTGCAATCTGCTGCGCTAAAATACTGCTGCTGCGAAAGTTTGCATTCAGTTTTAAAGGTAAGCGTTCCAGACAGTACAACTCGGGGCTATAGACCAAATCATCAATATAATTGACGAAGCGATGTGGGGTTAAATCCTGTAAATGCCGAATCGGGGGATGCTGAGACAGATAGCTTTTGCTGCCATAAATTTTTAAACAATAATCTGAGAGTCGCGTAATGATATAGGGGCCAGAGGTGGGTCGTTCAATTGAAACCACAATATCTGCTTCACGATGCGACAGCTTGATCATTTTCGGCACTGGAATCAGGTCAATGGTCAGCGAGGGATACTGTATGGAAAACTCCGCTAACAAGCGCGCCAAAAATGCGGTACCAAAACCCTCAGGTGTGCCAATTCGCACACGGCCTTGCAAAGGTTGATCAGGCTTTTCAATTTGCAGAAAGGCATATTCCATTTGCTCAACCCGTGGCACCAATGCCATTCCTTCCAGCGTCAGCTCATAACCAGAGGCCTCACGTTTAAATAAGGTCACCCCTAAAGCTTGCTCCAACGCCTGAATCCGCCGTGCCACGGTACTGTGTTCCACGCCGATGATCCGTGCTGCATTGGTCAAGGTTTTAGTCCGTGCCAACACTAAAAAAAACTGTAGATGATCCCAATCCACTTTCATTGTTATTGTCGTCCATGTGCATATTTGCACAACGATCGTGCATTAATTTGCGTTGGTGGTCAAAGCTTTCTTTGCTAGTCTCGAATAAAACCTGAATAAAGAAAATACGACGATCGATATTTTCTGAACACTGAACACAATAAAAATACGGCCTATGGAGAGGTTATGAACACAATCCAAAATATTCAATTGGAAACAGCCAAGTTACTCATTAACGGCAGTTTTATCGAATCTGAAACTCAACAATGGCAAGACATTATTAATCCTGCAACGCAGGAAGTGATTGGTCGTGTGCCATTTGCGACGGTACAGGAAGTCGATGCGGCAATTCAGTCTGCACAAGCAGCATTTGCGTCTTGGCGTCAGACCCCGATTCAGGCGCGTATGCGTATCATGCTGAAACTGCAAGATTTGATTCGTGCCAATATGAAGGAGATTGCACAGGTATTGACTGCGGAACAAGGCAAGACCTTGGCGGATGCAGAAGGTGATATTCAACGCGGTTTAGAAGTGGTTGAGCATGCCTGTTCAGTTGGCACCTTGCAAATGGGTGAATATGTTGAAGGTGTCGCACGTGGTGTTGATACCTATACCTTACAGCAGCCTTTGGGTGTGTGTGCAGGTATTACGCCATTTAATTTCCCTGCCATGATTCCGCTCTGGATGTTCCCAATGGCGATTGTATGTGGCAATACCTTTGTATTGAAGCCTTCTGAGCAAGATCCGCTTTCGACCATGATGTTAGTCGAACTTGCGATTCAGGCGGGCATTCCAGCAGGGGTGCTCAATGTGGTACATGGTGGTAAAGAGGTGGTTGATCGCCTGTGTACCCATGCTGATATTAAAGCGATTTCCTTTGTCGGTTCGACCGCAGTGGGCACACATGTGTATAACCTTGCAGGACAACATGGCAAACGTGTGCAGTCGATGATGGGTGCGAAAAACCATGTCGCGGTAATGCCTGATGCCAATAAAGAACAAACGCTGAATGCTTTAGTCGGTGCGGCATTTGGTGCAGCAGGGCAACGTTGTATGGCGTTGTCAGTTGCGGTGATGGTCGGAGACAGTAAACACTGGATTGCAGAGTTGGTTGAAAAGGCCAAAACATTAACTGTTAATGCAGGGCATGAACCGAATACTGATATTGGCCCTGTGATTTCAAAACGTGCCAAAGCGCGTGTACTGGATTTGATCAATAGTGGTGTTGAACAAGGTGCAGAACTACTGCTTGATGGCCGCGATGTTCAGGTACACGGTTATGAGTCAGGCAACTTTGTCGGGGCGACGATTTTCAGTGGTGTAAGTACGGATATGCGTATTTATAAAGAAGAAATCTTTGGTCCTGTGCTGGCGATTATTTGTGTCGATACGCTTGAAGAAGCAATTGCGCTGATCAATGCCAATCCATTTGGTAATGGTGTGGGATTATTCACCCAAAGTGGTGCGATTGCGCGTACTTTCCAGAACCTGATTGATATCGGTCAAGTCGGCATCAATATCCCAATTCCTGTCCCTGTACCGTTCTTCAGTTTTACGGGTTCTCGTGGTTCAAAACTCGGTGATTTAGGCCCTTACGGCAAACAAGCCGTGCAGTTCTATACTCAAACCAAAACCATTACCAGTCGCTGGTTTGAAGACAGTCATGAAGTGGGCGGTGTCAATACCACCATCAGTTTACGTTAACAAGGGGATCACGGATGAATATCGCCTTTATCGGTCTAGGCAATATGGGCGGCAGAATGGCCCACAACCTACTTAAAGCCGGACTTACCGTCTATGGTTATGACCTCAGCGAAGTGGCCATTCAGCACTTTGCCGAGGCAGGTGGCGTGGTGTGTGACAGCCCTCAAGCAGCGGCCAAACAAGCCGATGTGCTGATCAGCATGTTACCTGCGGCCAAACATGTTAAAGAGGTCTATCTTGGTGAAAATGGAGTACTTGAAGTACTGAAAGCAGGCAGCTTATGTATTGATAGCAGTACCATTGACCCACAAACCATCAAGGACATTGCTGCGGTTGCCCAAAGTAAAAATATTCACATTTGTGATGCACCTGTTTCGGGTGGCACCATTGGTGCACAAGCGGGGACCTTGACCTTTATGGTGGGTGCCAATGATCAGACTTTTGATGAAGTCAAACCCGTACTCAGTCACATGGGCAAAAACGTGGTGCATTGCGGTGAGGTGGGTGCAGGTCAAATTGCCAAAATCTGCAATAACCTGATTCTCGGAATCTCTATGGCTGCCGTGGCAGAAGGCATGGCGCTCGGTGCCAAACTGGGCATTGATCCAAAAGCCTTGGCTGGGGTGATTAACACCTCAAGTGGTCGTTGCTGGAGTTCGGAAGTCTGTAATCCATGGCCACAGATTAATGAAAATGCGCCCGCTTCGCGCGGCTATCAAGATGGTTTTGCCACGCAGTTGATGTTGAAAGACTTGGGTCTTGCGGTAGAAGCGGCAGGGCAAGTCAAACAACCGATTGTGTTGGGTGGGATGGTACAGCAGCTGTATCAGCAAATGTGTATGCGTGGCAATGCGCATCTCGATTTTTCCAGCATTATTCAGCAATACCTGCCGCCAGAGGCATAACAGCTCAAGCCAAAGGATGGCTATCAAAAAATTAAACCCTGTCATGAATAACAATCAAACCAGACTGAGGGAACATAGATGTTGAATTATAAAGAGACGGTACAGGCTTTTGATTTGCAAAGTACAGCAACACAGATGCTGTCAGGTTCAGTCGATGCATTGAATGCCTGTTATGAATGTTGTGATCGCCATGCACAAAGCGACAAGATCGCATTGTATTGGCAAGGCAAAGATGGCCGAAAAGAACAGTATACCTTTCGCCAGTTACAGCAATGGTCGAGTCAATTTGCCAATTTCTTAAAATCGCAGGGTGTAAAAGCAGGTGATCGTATTTCAGGATTACTGCCAAGAACACCAGAGCTGTTGGTGACGATTTTCGCCGCTTGGCGAATTGGTGCGGTATATCAACCTTTGTTTACTGCATTTGGGCCAAAGGCAATCGAGCACCGTCTGCAACTGGCACAAAGTAAGTTGGTAGTGACGGATACAGGTAACCGCAGCAAACTCGATGAAGTTGAGCGTTGCCCCGCAATTGTCACGGTTGCAGATCAGCAAGCGACACCGTTAAATCCAGAAGACTTTAATTTCTGGGATGAAGTACAGCATCAACCTGAGCACTGTGACTTGGTGATGCGAACCCTTCAAGATCCATTTTTATTGATGTTTACGTCAGGAACGACAGGACCTGCAAAACCTTTAGAAGTGCCGTTAAAAGCCTTATTGGCATTTGCGCGCTATATGCAAGATGCGGTTGGTCTCAGAGAAGAGGATTCATTCTGGAATATTGCCGATCCAGGTTGGGCGTATGGCTTGTACTTTGGTATTACTGGCCCCTTATTCTTAGGGCATGCCATCTTGTTCTATGACGGTGGTTTTAGTACTGACAGCCTGTGTCAAATTGTGAAGGATTATCAGATTACCAATCTGGCAGGTGCACCTACGGCTTATCGCATGATGATGGCAGCAGACCCTGCCCAGATGGCCGCGCTAAAAGGCCAGTTCCGTGTGGTCAGCAGTGCAGGAGAGCCATTGAATCCAGAAGTGATTCGCTGGTTTAAACAGGTGTTGGATGCACCAATTTATGATCATTATGGGCAAACTGAAGTGGGCATGGTGGTGTGTAATCACCATGGTTTAAGCCATGAGGTTCGTGCTGGTTCAGCGGGTTTTGCCAGTGCAGGCTATCGTGTTGCCGTGGTAAATGAGCAAGGCGAAGAACTGCCTGCAGATACACCCGGGATTTTAGCGGTGGATATCAGCCAATCCCCGATGATGTGGTTTGGTGGCTATCATGAAACGCGTAAATCGCCTTTTATCGGTCAGTACTATTTGACGGGCGATACTGCCGAGTTGCATGCCGACGGCAGCATGAGTTTTGTCGGACGCAGTGATGATGTGATCACCACTTCGGGCTATCGGATTGGCCCCTTTGATGTGGAAAGTGCCTTACTCGAGCATGATGCGGTGGTTGAAGCAGCGGTCATCGGGGTACCTGATCCAGAGCGGACCGAGGTGGTGAAAGCCTTTGTGATTTTATCGGCAGGCATTCAGCCTTTAGAGCAATTGGCTGAGGAATTGAGTCAGTTTGTGAAAAAACGTCTGTCTGCACATGCTTATCCACGCTTGGTCGAGTTCGTCACTGAACTGCCAAAAACTCCAAGTGGCAAAATTCAGCGCTTTTTATTACGTAATCAGGAAATTGCGAAACAGCAAGCAAAGGCAGGGTAAGGAAGATAAGATGCAATTAACTGAAGAACAAAGCTTAATTCGAGACATGGCGAAAAGCTTCGCCCAAGAACAAATCAAGCCCAATGCCAGTGACTGGGATCGACATGGCACTTTTCCGAAAGCTGCACTGGCACAGATGGGCCAACTCGGCTTTATGGGCATGTTGATTCCTGAGCAATGGGGTGGTTCTGACACAGGTAATCTCGCTTATGTGTTGGCACTTGAGGAAGTGGCCGCAGCCGATGGTGCCACTTCAACCATCATGAGCGTGCATAACTCGGTGGGCTGTGTGCCAATTTTAAAATTTGGTAGCGATGAGCAGAAACAACGCTTTTTAAAACCATTGGCGCAAGGTGAAATGATCGGTGCTTTTGCCCTGACTGAACCGCATACTGGTTCAGATGCTGCAGCGATTAAAACCCGTGCCGTGAAAGATGGCGATGACTATATTCTCAATGGTGCTAAGCAGTTTATTACCTCGGGCGACAATGCTGGGGTGATTATCGTATTTGCCGTGACTGATCCCAGTGCGGGTAAAAAGGGCATTAGTGCTTTTCTCGTGCCACGTGATACAGCGGGATACGAAGTGATTCGGGTCGAAGAGAAATTGGGTTTACATGCCTCCGATACCTGCCAAATTGCCCTGACGGATGTGCGTATTCATAAAAGCCTGATGTTGGGTGCGGAAGGTGAGGGACTGAAAATCGCGCTTGCCAATCTGGAAGGTGGTCGCATCGGCATTGCTGCACAGGCGGTCGGGTTGGCACGTGCAGCATTGGAAGAAGCTACGCGCTATGCCAAAGAGCGTCTGACCTTTGGCAAACCGATTTTTGAGCATCAAGCACTGGCATTCCGACTTGCCAGTATGGCGACCGAGATTGAAGCAGCTCGACAACTGGTGCACTACGCTGCACGTCTCAAAGAAGCAGGGCAGCCTTGTCTCAATGAAGCATCCATGGCCAAGCTGTTTGCTTCAGAAATGACGGAACGCGTGTGTTCGGCTGCGTTACAGGTGTTTGGTGGCTACGGTTACCTCAAAGATTTCCCGATTGAACGCATCTATCGCGATGCTCGAATTTGTCAGATTTATGAAGGCACCAGCGATATTCAACGTTTAGTCATCGCCCGTAGCTTATAACCAGAGAACAAGGAATCCGTGATGCAGTGGCAAACCATTTTATTGGAAAAACGTAATGGCGTAGGGTTGATTACGCTGAATCGTCCACAAGCCTTGAATGCGCTGAATAGTGAATTAATTAGCGAAGTGAATCAGGCTTTAGATGAATTAGAAAAAGATCGTGAGATTGGCTGCATGGTGTTGGCAGGCTCAGAAAAGGCCTTTGCCGCAGGTGCCGATATTAAGGAAATGGCGGATCTGAACTTTCCCGATATTTATTTTGATGATTTTTTCCATCTTGCCGATCGTATCGCGCAACGCCGTAAACCGTTGATTGCTGCGGTCAGTGGCTATGCTTTGGGTGGTGGTTGTGAGTTGGCCCTGATGTGTGACTTTATCTATTGTGCAGACAATGCCAAGTTTGGTCTGCCTGAGGTCACTTTGGGCGTGATTCCAGGGATTGGCGGTACACAACGTTTAACCCATGCGATTGGCAAAGCCAAAGCCATGGAAATGTGCTTTACCGCACGGCAAATGGGCGCAGTCGAAGCTGAACAAAGCGGGTTGGTGGCACGTGTGTTTAGTAAGGAAGAATTGCTTGAACAAACCCTGCAAGCCGCAGAAAACATTGCTGCGCGCTCTTTAACGGCCAACATGATGCTGAAAGAAACCATTAATCGCGCCTTTGAAGTCAATCTGACCGAAGGCTTACGTTTTGAAAGACGGATGTTCCACTCCATTTTTGCCACATCGGATCAGAAAGAAGGCATGCAGGCTTTTGTGGAAAAACGTCAGGCGAAATTTAAAAACCGATAAGAGATCAACAACAATGAATATCGAAAATCAGTTAATGATTGAGCAAAAAGGTGGTCTTGGTCTGATTAGCTTAGATCGGGTCAAACATTTAAATGCCTTGTCACTAGAGATGATTGAGGGCATCTGTAGCCAACTGGAACTGTGGCGGTATGATGCAGCGATTCAAGCTGTTTTGATTAAATCGAATAGCCCTAAAGCCTTCTGTGCAGGTGGGGATATTCGCTATCTATATGATAGCTATAAAAATGATACGGCTGATTATAAAGGTTATTTTAGTGCCGAATATAAAATGCTGAACCTGCTGCGTGACTATGCAAAGCCTGTTGTTGTGATGCTTGATGGTTATGTGCTCGGTGGTGGTTTTGGGCTAGCACAAGCGTGTCATATTGTGGTGAGCAGTGAAAAATCTCGATTTGCCATGCCTGAAACAGCGATTGGCTTTTTCCCTGATGTCGGTGCGACCCATTTCCTGTCTCGACTGGATGATATCGGCGTTTATCTGGCCATTACGGGCGAGCAGATCAGTAGTAGTGATGCCCTTTATTTAGACTTGATCGACTATCACGTACCCAGTGACAAGTTGGATGCTTTGCAAGAGGCATTGATCAATGAGCCGAATTTAAGCAAACAGAATATTGAGCATATTGTTGCGTGCTTTATTACCCGACCTGCTGAAAGTGAACTGAAACAGTTGGCAGATGGTATTCGCAGACATTTCGGTTTTCAGCATTTGGACGAAATCGAGCAAAGCCTCGCGAATGAGCAGGATGAGCAATTGCAGCCTTGGGCAGAAAAAATGCTCAGCATCTTGCAGCAACGCTCATTCATTGCCAAACAAACCAGTTTGAAACTACAACATTTAGGCCGTGGTCTTTCCTTGCCACAATGTATGCAACTGGAGCGAGACCTACAAGATATCTGGTTTGAACACGGTGATTTTATTGAAGGAGTACGTGCTCTGATTGTGGACAAAGACAAACAGCCGCAATGGCAACAACGGAACCCCGAGCTGGAACAGATTCTGGAAAAACTCAGCTAAATCCAATCATGCATATTGACTCATAGAAGGAGTAGTAAAACGTCAGACATGCTGATGGTCAGGATTGATGATCAGCAAAAAAATATAAAACAAGAAAATCCAAGAAAGGAACAGAATGATGCAAAAAATACATGGATACGGTTCATCTGCTAAAAAGTCATCCCATCGATTGGCAGGTATCTCCAGTATGGTTGGGACTACCATTGAGTGGTATGACTTTTTTATTTACGGTGCAGCAGCAGCTTTAATTTTCAATAAATTATTTTTCCCCAATTTAGATCCGCTGACGGGTGTACTTGCGGCATTTGCCACCTATGCAGTGGGATTCATCGGGCGGCCATTGGGTGGTCTGGTGTTTGGGCATTTTGGTGATAAGATTGGCCGAAAATCGATGTTATTGCTCACCTTGATGTTGATGGGGATTCCAACAGTACTGATTGGTTTGTTACCCACTTATGAGTCGATTGGTTATTGGGCCGCCATCTGTTTGGTGATCCTGAGATTTATCCAAGGTATGGCCATGGGCGGTGAGTGGGGCGGTGCAGTGCTGATGGCGGTTGAACATGCGCCAGAAGGTAAAAAGGGCTTTTGGGGCAGCCTGCCTCAAGCCAGTACTGGCGGTGGGTTAATGCTCGCCTCAATTGCACTAGGATTGGTGTCTTTATTGCCTGAGCAGGCTTTGTTTAGTTGGGGTTGGCGGATTCCGTTTCTTGCCAGCATCGTGTTACTGGCAGTCGGTTGGTACATTCGAGTCAAAGTGCCAGAGTCTCCCGATTTTGAAAAAGTGAAGCAGCAGGCGGAAGAAGTTAAAGTCCCTGCTTTACAGGTCTTTAAAAATCATCCGAAGCAACTGATCACCATTATTGTGGCGCGTGCAGCTGAAAATGCATGGTTTTATATTGCCTCGACCTTTACTTTGGCCTACACCACCACGCAATTAGGGATTGCAAGACAAGAGATCCTATTTGCCACCATTTGTGGGGCCATTGTGATTATGTTTATGACCCCATTATGTGGACATTTGTCCGATAAAGTCGGTCAGCGCAATATGTTTATGTTTGGCCTATGTGTACTGGCGTTGTATAGCTATCCATTCTTTAGCATGCTCAATACCAAAGACCCTGTGTTGGTCTGGACTGCAATCGTGTTGGCGATCGGGGTGGTTTTCCCGATTATGTATGCACCACAGGCACAGCTTTTTGCCCGTCAGTTTCCCGCAGAAATTCGCTATAGCGGTATCTCGATTTCGGTGCAGTTGGCGGGGGTATTGGGTGGTGGACTAGCGCCGTTGATAGCGACAAAGCTACTCAGTGTCGGTGGCGGCAGCCCACATCTGATTATGATCTATATTGGCAGTATGGCGGTGATTGCGATTATCTCGACCACTTTTATGCCACGGGATGGACTGCTGGCGGGGATGCAAACCGAGCGCAAAAAAGCAGTCAGTGTGCAAGCCAAAGTCACAGAACCGTCTTAAGGATAAGAAATGAATCTGAAAAGGTGCTTGTTTATCATTAGAAGCACCTTTTTCTTTGAAGGCTTTAAAAGGTTCCACGTGGAGCATCAAATATTTAGGTATCAGAAACGGGTTGATTTTTAAGCTTTGTTGCAAAGTGTATTTATTGGGGCTTATTTAAATTGAAATGCGCTAGTATTTCGAGTGAGTCCATAACATAGAAAGGATGATCAGAATGAATACCGTTGCTGAATGGGTTAAACAGGCAAAATTGGAGATTGAAAATCTGAGCCCAGATCAAGTTGAACAAGAATTGGCCTCAGGACAGGCAGTTTTGGTTGATGTGCGAGACGCAGAAGAGCGTGTTGCTGGAACAATACCAAGCGCGTTGCATATCTCTCGTGGCACTTTAGAATTCGCTGCTGATCCGAGTAGCCCACTGTATAAGTCTGAATTACAACCGAATACCAGAACCATTCTACATTGTGCGGGTGGTGGACGTTCGGCGTTGGCAGTAAAGACATTACAGGCATTGGGATATCGTAATGTAGCGCATTTAGAGGGCGGCTTTAAAGCATGGGTAGAGGCGAATAAACCCGTGATTTAAAAATATAGATTAAACTAAAGCACAAGAAAAAAGCCCTAATCTTTCGACTAGGGCTTTTTTGAATCTGGAGCGGGAAAGGAGACTCGAACTCCCGACCCCAACCTTGGCAAGGTCACCGAGATTTATTCCATTAAATGACGCTAATTATAAGTATATGATTTAATTGATAGTATGTGTTTTTTGGTGGAGTAAAATTTTTAGTAATTTAGATCATTTAAGGGTATTTTGGTCACTTTATTTTAGACATTTTAGTTTGTAAAAGTCACCTATTTTTTGATACTGATTTTCATGAGAAATAACAATATTATATGATTTAATATAATGATTCTTAATCCTCATGAAAATGTTTTATATTCAATTCAATAAATGAATATTATGCTCAATCCTATTTTGGATCATTTGGATAGTTTCTGCTTGAATTTGTCCAGGTAATAGATCATGAGCGATATTGCTGAATCGGATTGCAACCTTACAAATCGAACTAATAATTTCATCGACTTCTTGGGCAGAAAGTTCCGCTTCCTGAGTACCAAGTTTTACAAGAGCTTGTCGAGGAATATCCAGTGCCTCACCCATGATATCCATTTGATGATATCCACCTGGCCCTTCACAGAAAGTAACATCATAGGCAGGGGAGAGTTTCCATTGCCCATTTTGGGACATCAGAAATGAAAAGTTTTTGCAATGATCATCTCGATTATTGAAGACTACATTGAAAACAGCTCGCTTGAATGCAATTGCTTTTTCGCGAACATCATTGGTGCAAAAGTGTGCAGCGCGAAGAAAGTTACTGTAGTCTAAACTCCCTGGTGATTTAAAATCAGCTCCGGTGAAGGCAGCTAAACTTTGCATAGGGATACGCATACCTTCATGGCGGTCAAATCTTTTTGATGCAAATGCGGTTAATCCATTCGGAAGAGTAAAATATTGAGTATCAGGGGTGTCAATATGACAATGACGCAAACATTCTGCATAGACAGCTTCAATTGCACAAACTTCAGGATGCTCTTGCTGAGCGGGAAATTTGATCAGCCATGCTTCATGTTGATGTGAGCTAACTGTTGAGAATTCGTTGGTGACAGGATCACGGTAGACGAGCGCTTTTGGCCTTGCACCTTGTGGAGATCCACCCATAATTAATAAATGCTGTAAAAATTCTGCACCTTCTCCTTTGAGAACTTCCTGAACTTCTTGAGCGAGTTTAATCAGTGGAATATTTTCAGTTAATGCTAACTCAGGTGCTGAAGGTTCAAAGGATAATGCCCCCATTGCATGTGTATTAATATACGTGAGTCGTTCTAATGGCCCAATCCGTGCTGGATTGAGTCCATTTTTTTTAAATAAGCGATCCATAAGAAGCATGCCCCAACCATCGGGTAGGGCATCATATATAGGACCTGGCAATCCCATTTGATGTGTAGGAAAGTTCGTTCTTAATGAGTCACCTTTTAATGGAAGTAGGTAAGAGGAAAGTTCTAAACCTTTACTGATCGCTTCTGCACTGTATTCAAAGGCGATTAATGGCCGACCTGTGATTGCGGTTGAGGAGACCAGTGTACCCCAAAGCCAATATTCACCCCATCCATTGTAGTAAACATTAAGTTTTTTGAGCATGCACTTATTTCCTTTTGATACGTTGGCGAGCCGTATTGCTCTCATAGCGGAGAATGTCATTTACACTGTTTAAATGAGGTTTGAAGAGTTCCTCTAATTCTTTTAATCGGCCCAATACCATGGCAACGCGTACTAAATTTTCAAATGAAACATTTCGACCAGCTTCCAGATTAGATACTGTATTCACACTAATACCAGCACGTGTAGCGACGTCTGCCTGAGTCATTTCTAGATAAAGTCGTTCTTTGCGAAGCCTTTCACATAATAAAGTAACAACCTCTTCAGGTTTTTTGAATTTTAAATCCATAATATTGGGTCTTATATCTATATATATCTATTAAAACACAAAATAATGGATTTATAAAATAAGCCATTTGATCGGTAAGGAGGGTGCTTAATTGGCCTGATTAGATCTTATTAGATTAAAGAAGTCTAATTAGACATTTACAATCTAATAGAGCCTAACAACCTGCTTTAAGCTCAATCAGTTTCGCCTGTTGTCGCGAGGAACCGGTATTTGCTATCAGGTTAATCTGGAATATCTGGTACAAGTGGTTTGGAGCAATGAGGTCGATGGGCAGCGCTTTGCCTTGCCTGATACCTTAATTTAGTACCGATTCACAATTTATTCATCATATTCTGAAAATATTGCTTCAATTTCATCCCACTGCGGCAATTTATACTTTTTTTATTCACTTCAAATTGTAAATCAATACTGCAAATTCTTGTTTAAATGATCATTAAATTTTGTGCTAACTTGGACAGACATTTTTGGCTAGTGGGACAAACAGTTATTGCTCTTTAAAATGATTAATTTAATCACTCACGCTTGGAAGTCTATATTAAATCATTACAGGAATGACTGGTAAACCACGAATAAGAATGCGTGGCAAACTTATCCAATAATTTGCATTAAAGATGAGAAACTATCATGAGATACATCAGTAGTTTGAATACCCCAAGTGCTTTTGCATCTTTATACTTGAAAGAGAACTTGATTCGCTCTTCCTCCTCATTCAGGCTAAAATTTTCTGTCCGTAATGCTAAATCCTGTAATGTGCTTTTGAGCTCTGTCTTGCTCTGCTGAGAGAGTTCTAAATGAAGATATTTTTTGGGAAATAGGCTATGAATAAAAGAAAGAAGTTTCTTCAGTTGCCGTTTTTCATTGAGTTCAAAAATTAACTGGGCTGAATTGGGCTGAACTTTTTCAAGATAAATTGAGTAGATCGTATGAAGCTGTTTTTTGTATTTACTTTGTACATTTGCATAACGCTCCTGAACATGTTGAATGACCTTTTTTTCCTCCTGATTGGTTGGCAACATGGTGACCAATGCATTCGGAGTTTTCCTTAAAAAATCTGTGGTAAATAACCTCGATGATTTTTTTTGGTTTACACAGGAGGTTTTCAAATGCTGGGCTCTAGCACGTAATTTTTGCGCGATTTGCAAAGGAATGGCTTCAGGTAACATAAGGTCTTGTTCTTTTTCTACTGCAAGAATGTGATGCAATAATTCAAAAGTCATCTCTGAGTCATGAGCTCCTAGCATCAGTGAATCAGGCGATTTCTGTTGACCTAGTTGAAATTGATGATCATGTTGCCTGTAACGGTCTTTAGTGAGTTGCTCAAATAAAAACTGTTTGATCGCCCGCTGCTGAACAGGATATTTAATAGAATCATCATGTTTCAGAATATTAAAATAGGCTTCTTTAGGAAGCGGGCTGTGCATTTGATTCAGCTGGTAGCTAATTGCTAGATGCATTAAATGCAGATAGCTTGAACAAGTGGTTTCAGGCGTTAGGTGCCCGGCAAAATGAGAAAGCGCATACCAGGTTTGCTGAGTATTTTTGTTTCGCAGCAATGCATAACGGATGCGTAGTTGATCATTTGGCGTATAGTCTGTAAATGCATCAGCAAGCGGTGAGTGTTTTAAAACCAGATAGAGATGATTAAATGCTGAATGACGCAGAGTATGGTAAGTAAAACTGTGTTCTCCAGAAGCAGACTGGATCAATTGTTTCAAGAGAGCATTGACTTCATTTTCGTGAGTTTCTTCTAGGGACTGTTTTAAAAATAGCGGTTGAGTAACTGATTTTCTTTGTTCTTTTAGCAGGCGTTTTCTATTCTGACTATATGTTTTAAATGCATGTAATTCATCGGCTTTAAGTAGATGATGTAAAGGAATCTTGCGGTAAGCTGAGTAGCTTTTTTGATTTTTATTGCGATTGTTGCGAATGGTGAGTATCACAGCATCTGCACCAATAAATAGATCACGTACGAAGATATTCAATGTTTCATTGATCCGTAGTCCGACTCTGAACCCCAGAATAAAAATCAGTTTAAATATATTTTTATCCTGAATTGAAATATCTTGAGTATTTTCGAGCTGCTCTAGCATGCGGTAAAAAATATGGGGCGAGATCAATGCGGTTCTGCAGATTTTTACTTGGATTAAACTATCCAGATCCACAGTGGGCGCGTTAAAAAATAATGTCTGTTTGTGATGAAACTCCTGTAGACGTTTTTGTAAAGTCTCTCTAGTTGTTTCCTTCCTTAATAAAAGCATTTCTCCATACAGATCTTCAAAATCAGCATTTGAAAATGATGAAATATCTTTGTCTTGCGTTGCCTGCAGCCAATGGACTGCAAACTGTGAAAACATGGTCTTCAGAGAACTTTGCTTGAGCGGCTGAAAATCTGCACGTATAAGCTTGCGCTTAAATCGTTGCTGCTGCTGAATAATATGATTGAGAAGGTCCAGTTGAGGTTCCGTTAATTTTGAACGTAGAATGCTCCACAGCAACAAACGCTCTAAGGCAGGAGACAGTTCTCTGGAATATAACCCTATGAGTTGATCTTTATAGTTTTTTGCACGAATGGCTTGACGTATTTCTACAAGAGTTTCTGCTATATCTGATGCGATATTGACTCTAGAGTGGGCCTGATGGTTTTCACAAGTATTCTCAACTTTAATGTTATTGGTGTGCTTTTGTTCAAACTGAACAAAATAAGCTTCTAATTGTTTTTCGAGAGGACTGGAACTGTAAATTTCATTTTTTAAGATACAAATGGACATTTGATCCAGTCCGCTGTTTTTCAGGAACTGTGTATAGTAAAAACCGTATTTTAACAGGTCTTTACAACGTAGCTTTTCCTCGGGGAAGCATTCAATAATACAAGCGTTAATCAGATGTTCTGCATCTTCAATATCCGAAAATAAATCAAACTTTTGATGTTTTAGTCTGTAGATCCAGCATTTCACAATGTCGTGTAGCACAAACGTTTTTGTATAGCTGACTGAAAAATCAGGGTCATTTATACGCTGATTACCGAAATTCCGGTTCGGGATTTCGAGTGTTACCATATGATTTAGGTTTAAAAAACTTTGAAATTTCTTTGTTTTTAAAATAATTTTTAAAAAAAATTGCAATTCGGCATGGTTATAAATGCCATTAAATAATATTGAACTGATCAAACAAAAAGCGAGGGATTGAGTTGGACTGAAGTCATTATGTTCTGTCCAGTGAGCAATCAAATTTTTGGCAAATTGAGTCACCTTTTTGCCATGTTTTAAGGTTTCAATATTTTGTAGTGGCAGAGACCTTTCGTACCTCACGGGGGCGGCAGGCACCGGATAGTGGTGATTCGATGAAAGATTAAAGCGCTTGATATATTTAGCAAATTCTATACGTGCGATTTGGTAGCTTCGGATATTTGACTTACAGTGCTCTAAAAGTCGATCGTCAACTTGTCGAAAAATTTCTGGATAATTTTCGGGTGTGAGTTCTGTGAATTTTTCGCTAAATAATTGCAAAAAAAACTTTTTTTTCTCTCTTTGCTTTTTTAATCGTTTTAGCGAGTGCGGATGTTTGCTCATGCAATAGTCATTCCTGTAAACGTAGACATGCTTTTAAGCGCTAAGATTTCGACCAGCTTGTCTTGTGCTGCTCTAATCTGATCGTAATCTATTGTCTTAAAACCTGAATAGCGGTCAAACAGTTCCTGCATAGCTTCATCATGACCAAAGATGCCATTTATTAGATCTTCATTGCAGTATTGGGCAAAAAAATAGCGAGCGAAATGGCGGGTCCAATTGCGCTGTAATGCTATTTCGGTACAGTATTTTTGAATATCAGAAAGTTCCAGATTTCGGACATATCCTTTCGAATCGTAAAATAAGAGCAAGAGACGTTCACCATCGAAGACCTCTTGGATTGCTTGTACTTGTTCTTGCGTCAAATAGGCTTTTGCGAGCTGCAGAAAATATTTCAAATACTTTAGGTAATGCTGTATTTCATCACGAAGAAAATTATTAAAAGGTAAATAGCGTCCAATGGTGCCTGAATAACGCTGCTCTTTATCTGCAACAGCCATCAATTTGTTGTCAAGGTCAATATAATCTAGACTGGGCGGGAAGGACTCACTCGGCCGTGCTGAAGTTGTCAACATGCAAATATGCCAAAGCCACATCGAATAATGATTTAAAGTCTGAAAGGGATTGAGATTATTCCTAACTTTGTGGTCAAGCTGGTAAAAAAAAGACTGGACGAATGGGAGATTCGGTACTTGCTGACTGCCAAACGTAATAGGGGATTTAAATTCCTCAATATATCCAGTGTCAAGCTGAGGGCAAACCAGATCAAGTGTTTGAATATAAATATCTAAGATATCAATAATTTTCGTTGAGAAATAATGGCATGGAGTGTAGTTATTAACATTTTCTCCAGCGAATAATTTACTTTCTAATTCATATCCTAGTTCATTCAATGTAATGTCACTGATTAAACGAGGAAGATTTTGAGTTGTTAAAGGGAAAGTAAGATCATCACTGATTCTACGTAGATAATCTTGTACATCAGAAGCAATATCAGCTTTATCCCAATTTTTTAACTGAAAGATTCGATCTAAATAAACTTTGGGTAAGGGGATGGTAAAAGAATTACCAATGTTGAGCATATATTCTTTTAATAATGCATCTTTAAATTTCGAATTATCAATACCTTGCTTGAAAAAACAGTTTTCATGACTAAAACGGATTTCTTTACTTCTTGAGCTTAGAAAGAAACGAGTTCTGAATACCAGTAGCTCTTCATAATGCGTGAAACTAAGTACTGAGAATAAAAGCAATGCATGAATTGGAGAGTTTTCTGCCCGTTCTAATAAAATTTGCATAATGTACTGTGCGGTAGGTAAATCGAAGACATGAGGATTTGACTTGCTCATTAATTCATTCTTGTTTTGATGCAGAATTCTGTTTTTGAGATTATTGATCTGAGCTGTAATAGAAGATTGCTCTAGTGGGTTGAATTCAAAATTATGGTCTTCAACTTTTTCTATAGTTTTATCCTCACGTGGTTGTTTTGCTATACCGCGTTCAAAATAAGTCTGATGTGTTTGCTCATCATCGATAGTTATTTTTGATGTTTTCCTAACATCGATTTGAGGAGGCTCCTGGGCGCTTGGATTATTTTGCCTGTGTCTTTTTTGCCGATCTGATTGCGTATGCGCATACGTATAAATAACGCGGATATTTGCCAATTGTCCAATTTGTTTTGCTGTTAATTTTGGAGTAGAACGTTCAAGTAAATTTTTATTCTCTGTTTCAGCTTTATTTAAAAACTCAAGTAGATCCTCCAACTCCATCGGGAGAGCTGGTAAGAAGTTATAAAGCCAATGGTATTCCCTTTTTCTGCAGGCTAAACGAAAACGCATACAAAGATTTGCTACGGTGGCTGCATGTTCTTTGCTATCAAGCAATTCAATACATCTAGTATTGAAAATGGCCCATTTCAGGGCATTAGCTTGATATGCTGAAGGGGTATTAATGACTGCAATAAGATAATGAACCAGAGGATATTCACTGATTGATTTTTCTATAAGTTTTTGATTTATAATATTGTTAAGTTCAATAATTTCAGTAGGTTTAATGAAGTCATTGAGTTTGATTGAATTTTGAAAACTTTCTAGCTTTGCTTCTGCCAGTGCTTGATAGAAGTCTCGAAATGGCTCAAGCTTTAATTCTTGAGTATCTTCTAAGTAACTATATCCGTTCATGATGATATTCCAGCCAGAATTTTTTCTAATGAAAGTGGACCAGCATAATTTGAAATAGAACTTACTGGACTTTGGGATTTAGATAGCCCTGATAATTCTCTTAGATGATTGATAGTTAAAACTTCCTGTCCGAAAACTTCCTGAAGATGTGCGGCTAAGTATTGTTCATTTAGCCAATGCGCGATGATATCTAAGCCATGAATTGAGTGATGTAATCCGGAACACAGTAAGGCCATTACTTCGCTTAAAGCCTGGATTGTGAATTCGTAGGAATTATTTTTCTCATAAGCTCTAAACGTAAATTCATTTTTATTCTTGTTGTAAAAATAGGCATAGATCCAGCTGAAATGACTACTAAAAAAATAGTGACCCAGTGTGTTAGTGGTAATGAGTGGAATGTCGATATTCTGTTTAAAAGCTAAATCAAGATGGTAGTTCTGTTGTTTATCACTCAATTGGAGGAATAAAGCTATCCATATTTGATATGCATGCATACATTTTGGATAACACTTTAAGTGCAGATTTTTTACAGCTACACGGTAATTTTGAATCCCCTTTTTTGATTTTGACATATTTTATTGTCTCGCAGAAAGTTTAGATCAGATCTAAATACTGATAAGTTTTTTTTAAAATTATTCTGTTAAATCAAAGGTTTTTTATTTTCCTTAAAATCTCTAAAATTAAAGTATTTATTGTTTACATTTATATTGTTCAAATACACACTAAAAAATTTGCTTAGTAGTTTCATTAGTAATAACCATCGAAAAATAATAATGTTTTAGGTTGTGTTACTAACTGAATCTCTAAAACTAAAGTCTTTAAGATTCAGTAAATATTAATTATTAGGGAAAAAAAGAAGGATGCCTTTTAGTATCCTTCAGTGATCCCAGTCTGCTAACCAGTTTTAAAAGTATCACATTAAGTTGTTGATAAAAATAGAATAAATATTTATTCTAATTGAGATTATTTTTTAAAAATTAGGCAGATAGCCTAAAAATTGTTTGAGTTCCGAGTCATTTTTAATACAAAAAATTACAATTAAATTTCGGCTGAGGTACATTGTGGCGTACAAGAA
>NZ_JAZEZK010000013.1:0-132984 GCF_037028485.1 Acinetobacter sp. 102 | reverse complement strand
TGTAATTTATAAAGATAGTGAGGTTGTTTTAATCATCAAGCTCAAGAATTACACCCTTGATAATATACTACTTTTTTATGAATTAAATGGCTTCACTAATAGGTAGAGGCAGAAACGAATAGCCAAAATAATAAAATAAATGAATTAGAAAATGAAGATCAGCAGCCACAGAGTTCGGTGGTGAATTCAATTAATGTTAATCCAGTAGATTTAGTTGAAATTTTTGTTGAGATTGGAAGAGATGCATTAGATGTGGCTTCATCAATTATAGAGAATATTGATGTGACTTTTTGATTAGAAAGTTTGTCTTATAACTAAGTGTAGTTATTTAAAATAGGGAGATATTAAATAAGGTTTTATTTAGTTATTCTTCATGCTTTGTTTTATGTTTTTAAACGTATTGGTGTTTGATTTTAAGGCGGTTTTTTGTCCAATATGATGTTATAATAAGTGAAAATTAATATATATAGAAACGGTGATGAAAATAATATCTATAGTTATACTTATGTTTTTATTCGGTATATGTCGTACAGCAGATGCTAAAAACTTTAAAGATGATTACGTTAATTTATCTGATGTTTATTTCAAATCTATAGATGATCAAATTCAATTTGAATACGGCTTAAGAGGAAAAGTAAAGTCGAAAAATGAGCAGTTAGAGGCAAAGCAAAAAGAATGCTTGGTTGAGAAGAGTAAAGTAAATCTACACAAGCTCATTATGGAACATTATTTAGAGTATCAGGGCTATATGCAGGATGCTGCTGAAAGTGTGATGGCCAAAGATGAATTTAATTTTACTCAAAATGAAGCACAAAAAAATTATGCAGTACTTAAAAATGAGTTAAAACAAACTAAATTTCCTTGTTAAGTAACTGTTAGTTATTGTTTCTACCTGCTGTATGTTTAAGCTCAAGTCTTGAAGAAAAACACCCTTAACGAATTAAGGGTGTGAAATTGAAAAGTATGATACTGATGAAGGATATTGCAAAAAAATTAACTTGCTACAGGCGTCTTGCCTGAGTTTTGAGTCATTTGTTCGAAATATTGTACTGCTGGTGAGCGGGCCATATATGCCAATGCCTGTTCAGTATCGCCTTCATGGACTGGGTTAAATTTTGGAGATGTCCAACGTAAAGTTGCTTTCCATAAATATTTAATGGTTGGCAGATTATCTGTTTGTGTTGCAGTTTTTTCAAATTCACGGATAAATCTAAAGAATCCGCGACGCATTAATTTTTGGATATCTTGATGCTCTAGATCTTGTTGTCCAAGGCTACGCGCAAAATCTGCAAGGAAGAAAATAAACAGAGGGAATACACCCATCATGATCACTTGTCGAGAGACATAGAAACCAAATTTGTTGGTGAGTAAATGCTCAAAAAGGTCATAGGCAACGCAACGATGCTCAACTTCTTCGGCAAGATGCCAGCGAAATAAGTCAGTCATAGCTGGATCTGCTGTATCCCAAGACTTGCTATCGAGTGTCCATTGTCCAATGGTTCCAGTAAAGTGCTCGATTGCAGCAATAACACCAACTCGGAACAACAACCAGTATTCCTCCAACTTTTCACTCTTGAGGAACGGTATCCCTAAAGGTTTGTCACCGAGAAGAATATTAAAAATAAAGTGAGCACGATTTAATGGATCTTGAATGTCATAACCATTTTCTCTCAAGAAATCTTGTGCTTTTTCGTGGGCACGGGCATGAGCAGCTTCTTGACGAACAAATCCGATAACTTCTTGTTTTAGGTTTTCATCAGTTACATAAGGGAGTGCTTTATTAAAAACTCGACAAAACCAAAATTCACCTGCAGGTAGCAACATATTGATACCATTGGCAATGTGAGAGCATAGCGGGTCATTTGGCATCCAACAAACAGAAGATTCCGAAAAATCAAAATATACTTTTCTTGCTTTTAGTTGATGATTTTCTGTGATCATACCTGTCACCCAATATAAAATTACGAATCAATTTGAATCAGTAATTTTTAGCATTGAGTAAAATTGTTCACCATGTGCTTATAGGACAAAAATACCTGATCTAGAGATTCTAAAGATAAAATAGCAAGAACTTCTCACTTTGAAGCTTGAAATGCCATACATAAAAAAACCATATCTATTGAAGATATGGCTTTAATAAAATCAATCAAGCAGTCAATCTATGACTTAGCAATTAACCAAAGATTTGTAAGATACTTTGAATAACAACAACGTTTACCAGATCAATAAAGAATGCACCGACAAGAGGAACAATCAGGAATGCTTTATGTGAAGGACCATACATGTTGGTAATGGCTTGCATATTTGCAATCGCATTTGGAGTTGCTCCCATACCAAAACCACACAGACCAGAAGCCAGTACTGCTGAATCGTAGTTTTTCCCCATCACACGGAAGGAGATATAAACAGCAAAGACCCACATTGCAATAGACTGAGCAATTAACAAAATGATCATTGGAATTGCAAGGTCTGCGAGTTGCCAGAGTTTTAATGATACCAGTGCCATGGCGAGGAAAAGCGCGAGGGCAGTGTTACCAAATACATCAATTGAACGATCAAAGATTTCTTGTTTTAAGCCTGTTTCTAACACATTACGTAACAGAATACCGCCGCCCAATGCCCAGACAAAGGTAGGCAATTCAATTGCAGTACCAATCGTCAGGTTCTTCATTGTTTCTGCAAACGCTAGCGCAAATGCAAACATACCTAAGGTGACAATTGCGTTGTCTGCAGTGATCAAACGAACTTTCTGTGGTGCTTCAAATGTGTATTCGCTATCAGTAAGCGGGGCATCTTTATTTTCTTCGCGTATTTCAGCGTTTAAAGGTGACGCCAGATTATGCTTACGAATAAGATAACGCGCTAATGGACCACCCATTAAACCGCCAACCACCATACCAAAAGTTGCACTCGCAATACCCATTGGTAATGCGCCTTCAACTGCGTATTTGGTTTCAAAAATTGGACCCCAAGCACCCGCAGTACCTAAGCCACCGACTAAGGCAATTGAACCTGCAACAACACCCATCAATGGATCAAGGCCTACGGCAGAGGCAATTGCCATACCAACGCCATTTTGAATGATGACAAAGAAGGAAATTGCAATTAAGAAGATGATTAATGGTTTGCCACCTTCTTTGAGTTTGGCGAAATTAGCACTTAAACCAATGGATGCGAAAAACATCAGCATAAAAGTGTCTTGCATTGGCTTATTTACAGAAATTGTATAACCCGCAAATTGATGGATTAAGTAAAAAATAATTGCGCCGACTAAACCGCCTGCAACAGGCTCTGGGATATTGTATTTTGTTAAAAACGGGATGTGCTTGTTTAAAATGCGTCCTACGTAGAGGACCAACACCGCTAGCATGAGCGTATATGTTGGATTAAGAATGAAATCCATAGATATCCTTAAAGTATGAACCGTTAAGAGCATAAAAGGCTCTCTGAGGGCGCTAGATTAAATTAAAAAAAACAGCTTTAAAATATGTGATGTGGTTAACAATTAAACATTGCTGCATCTAAATAGTTGTTGCAAAATATTTAAGTAAACAAAGAGTAAAATTACAGTAAATTTAAGCATTTAATTTAATGATTGTTTATTTGAGAAGGCATGTTGCTGCCATGGATTTCACATGAAATTGAGAAAAATTATTTTTTTGTCTGAATGGGATCTAAAAGGGTACTTTTTATACGCTTGCTGCAGCAAAATTTAGAATTTCAATCATGAATACGCTAGAGAAATGCAATATCAAGACGCTCTTATCGCGCAGGAACCATAAAGTTGCTGAATTCATAAGAAGTTACATTTCGTAGCTTAAATCCCGCAAAGCGCTCTACAATAAAAACAGAAAACGAATCGTTTATTTTGAAAAAGTGAATATATTTATTTGCTTAATTTTTTATTGGTTGTCTAGGTTACTTAAATGAATAAAAAGCATATTATTTTATCTTTACTTATCGGTTTAGTTATTGGTGGTTTAATCGGTTCATTCGGTTATTCAAAGACTACAGCACGTTATGATGCAATGACTACAGCTTGTGTCATGATGAATCAAGCGGTTGAAAATGAATTATTAACGCCACAACAGGTTAAACAGTTAGGCACACTGACTGGACAAAGTCTTAAGAAAGACTATCAATCGGTTGCTTCCAAATTTCAGTTTTCTGAAAAACAGCTGGCAAATGCTTCTGCAGGTTCAAATTGCAGCCAGTTTATCGTTGGGGTAAACGAAGCGAAATAATTTTAGTTCAAAAAAGCCCACTTCATGTTGGGCTTTTTTGAATTTTAGAAATATATGTTGGTTTTATAGTGCAATAGAAAAAGAAAATGCCCTAATTTACTGAGTAGGCGTATACTGTTTATACGTATTAGAATCATAAGGATCCAAAAATGCTTGTTAAATTTGCAGTTCGATTCATGGGTGTTCTATTTGCGGTATTGGCTCTGGTCGCTCTTGTGATTCATTTCTTCTTTTCTAGTAAGTTGACTACGGATTTATGGATTATCATGGTTCCGATTATTCTTGGTGTTCCAATGCTCACTTCCGTCATTGTTGCTAAAGATGATGAATTAAGTATCCAATAGAATTTATGTTTAATTGTACAAAAGCTTATCAAATGATGGGCTTTTTATTTTTATGTGGTATAAAAATAATTCCAATAATAAAGGAGCATAAAGTGTTTTTTTCTGAAATTGTTCAAACTTTAGATCGAGAATATGAGCTATTCATAAACTCTCAAAGCTATCAATCCTATAAAAACAGTGACATACAAATCAAAGCATTATTTTTGAGAAATGCGCTAAAAGCAATTAAATATCCGCATACTGGTTTAATCCCTTTAGGTGGTGGAGTGTATAAGCTACTGAATTTTGATCATTTTGAATTGGATATTAACTTATTCAATACACCCCAATTTCGTAATAAAACAGCTTTTATTGACTGGGTTTCTAGACGCTTAGATAAAGAGATCTGCCCATAACAAAAAACAGATGAACTAAATGTTTAGAAGTAATTTGATTTAGGTTCGAGTAGTGGCACTTGAAAATTAAAACGCTCATTTTCATCATTGATTTTGAGCGTTTATTCATTCTAGTTGCTTAGAAATGTGTTCTTGATGCTTAGTTGCTTGCGCTTATGCTATTTTTTTCATATGTTCCAAGCAGTCAATTGCGGTCCTACTTGTTACACTGAGTTCTCTAGCTAAAGTTTGGGCTTGATCCCAACCAAATATCTCTAATTTGACCAATAATAGCAGCGTCATTTCAAGATGATTTTTGCTCTTAATGATTTCATCAGAATTGTCAAGATCAATTAACATATCAATTTCAGTTTTGATATAGTCGATTGCTGCATCTTTTTGCCGTTTTTGATACATTTTTTTTCTCCTATAAAAGGTATCTCAATAATTAATAGAATACGGAAATAGCTTAATGATTTATTAAATTAAAATTAATTGAATATTAAATAAATAAAATGCTATAGGTATTCATTAATGTATTTCTCACTGCTTGCAGCGCGTCACTTTTATTTATAAGTTTGAGCTGAGAATAACTCTAAAATTGGCAATACTGAATCTTGCATCATTATTTTGTCAACTTTCAGGTTTAAATTTCACAAATAAATGAAAAATACTCTAATTTTATAATGCAATTTGTAAGCTTTAGTCAACTGACGGTTACATTTCGATTGGCCTTTTTTGTGTGTTTTGTGACAAGCATTAATAATTATTTATTTAATTCTGTTTTTAAGTTTTTATTTAATTTAATCAATAACTAAGTTTTAATAATAAATTATTTTTTGTATACTTTGAAATTGTAAAAGCCGACCCTAAATTGACAATTATGACGTTTTTTTGCAGTAATAAAATAGTGGGGTAGCAAAAATGAACGCAATGGAAGAATATTTGTCATTTTTTTCCTATATAGGTTATATGAAAAAAATATGTTTTTTATTAATGAATTAGCATGTGGCTTAATACAACATAAAAAAATTGAACTGTAAAGTTAACGAAGATAATAAATCTCTTGGAGATATTATTCAGTGTGTCTATGAGACAACAATACGGTGAGTTTAGGGCTGAACATGGTTTTGTGTTAAAATTACACAAGGATATAAGGGCGACCAGATGTCGGTTTCTTGTTTTTATTGATAGTCTTTAAAAAAAAATGATTTTTAAAAAATTGAAAATAAATTATTCTCTAAGCTCTTAAATTCAAATAAAAATAGGCATTAGGATGAAAAAAATATTTGTCGGGGTGATGGGAGTAGCAGTATCTCTCATGGGCGTAAATGGGTGGGCAGATACACCTTTACAAGTCAATTATGGGACACCTCAAGAGCTTGGACAGCGTACAGTCCAACCCATAGATCAGAATTATCGTAGTGAGACGAGCAGCGGAATTCAGACTTCTGTATTTGCAGAATATTATGGCTCTAGATTGCAGTCGGATGCGATTGATGGTCATGAGAAATTAAATGGCTTTGGTACAGGCGTTACATTTACAGCCTTGGATACCTTAAGTACAACATTTGGATTGAATTACCAAAAAAGTTCAGATTGGCACAGCACTGAAATCAATGTTAAAGGTGGCTATAAATTTTATAATCAAAATAATACTTATGCGAATGCAAGTATTGGTATTGGTTATGCATGGCTTGATGCAGATGACTATGATACTAAACTGCGTTATGTAACTTTGCCGATTGATTTTGAATTAGGTCACTATATTCAAAAGGATATTGCAGGCTATGTGGGACTTGGATATAAATGGCTGTACATCGAAAACTTTGACGATGCATGTACAGGTTATTTTTGTGAGAGCACCGCGTCTGATGTGTTAGATCTAGATGGAATCACTTATAAAGTGGGCATTCGTTACAATTTCTAAGAATCCGTTTTTGCAATAAAAGAGCTCGTCACAAGATGAGCTTTTTTATTGATCTGATTCAGTTTAGCTTTACATAAAGTCGAAATAAATGCGTACTTTTTGATCAATCCTTACTCATGCAAACAGTCAAAAAATCACGATCGCTTAAGATAAAGATTCAGTGATTAATGAGAGCATTTAAAAAAATGACAAATACTTTTGAATATAAACAAAAAAATTTAAAAACAACTCCCGGAATTAGCATCCAAACCTCAATGATTAATCGTTTTAGTCCAAAGTACTGGCGCATTGATGGTCCACAGACCATGTCGTTTGCAATTACCAATTATGGGAATGGCTTTGAAGCATCATTTCGCTCACGTACCACAACCGATCTTGCAGGGATTATTTGGGATTCATATGATGCGAAAGATCATAAGTTTTTGGCTTATGAAACTAAATATGATTACAGCGGTGTGATTTGGGATTTTGATATTGAACTCTCGGCATCTATGCCAATGTTAAATAATCCAACATTAACACCGACACTTACTGTGCAATACAAAGCCAATGGTGAGGACAAGGTTGCTTACATTGTCTTGTTTAACTATGCAAATCAGCCAGCATCTCGCTCGGCACATATTCATATCAATTGGAATACAGTCAAAGCGGGGTTTTCAGCAACAGAGTCTTTTCCTGTCACCAACATTCAGCGAATTTCGTTTTCAGGTTTTACGAGCAGTTATAATGGGCATTCTACCCAGCCTTTAGCCCAAGTCGAAGATGGCTATATTCGTTTAACGAATTCGGTAACCACAGGGCCAAATGCCAAACTTACGCTCAAGCGCGTTTCTGTTCCACAACATGACTACGGCATCTGTACCAGCTACGATGACCATTATGATCTGAATCCACAGCGCTTGGTCGATAATATGCAGGCTTTGGGTTATCACGGTTTGATCAATCATTATTGTGGTATGTCAAAGTATCCTGAAATGTCTTGGAACAGTAGTATTAATAAATGGCAAATTCCAGATACGTTGGTGACCAATCAATCTGTTGTAAATCCATGTACACGTAAATGGCATGAGCGTTTTGCTCAAGCATTGCAAAATGCTGGGATGCAGCCTGTATTTGGTGTCAGTTTTGAAATGTACTCATTGGGCGCAAATGAATTCTGGGCACAGCGCGATTGGAATAGTAATTTAGGCCGTACGGGGTATGAACCGCCAAGTTATTTCTTTAGCCCGTGTGATCAAAATGCACTTGCTTATCTACATAAAGCGTTTATTGAGTTTGCTGATACGATGGCTGTAGGCGGCTGCCCTGTAAATATGCAAATTGGTGAACCTTGGTGGTGGTATAATCAGGGTACAGATTTACCATGTGTCTATGATTATCCAACTAAACTGGCATTTAACGCAGACACGGGATTGTATGCACCAGACTTGGGCACGATTTATGATGCAGTAAATAAAACAGGCACACCATATGATGAGTTTAAGGCTTGGTTACGCAATAAACTAGGACAGACATGTCGAGATATTCGTATAGTGATTAAAACCAAGTATCCAACAGCAAAAGTGTGTCCACTGATTTTCTTTCCAACGATTCGCACACCGATTGAAACCTTGGCGACAGATATCAATTATCCAAGTGAGCACTATAGTTATCCGAATTTCGATTATATCATGACGGAAGCCTATGACTGGATTTTGGAAGCGCGTTTAGGCTTGGCTCATCAGGCGGTTTCAGAGATTCCTACACAAGATTTGAACTACCCAGCTGATAAAGTGGCTTATTTAGCAGGATTTGTTCCTGATTCCTCAATTGCTCACCTCTATGGATTTGATAAGACTAAGCCTTATCGAACACCAATTTGGCAGCGTGTATTTGGAGATATGAAGAATAATAATCCTTTAGGACTGATGAAGCAGTTTATCTGGGCCTATCCGCAAGTGATGCAGGATTCTGTGACGATTGATACTGTACAGGCACCGAATGGATTCTTTGTCGAAAATACACTGTATACGCCAATTAGCGATGATACGCCGTATCCACCTGAGATTTATTTATAATTAATACTTAGACTGGAAGTGGTTTTTTAAATTAAAAGCCACTTCTATTTTCATCATTTACCTAATTTTTTAATAGAATGATTTGAATCACGAAGTGAGTACTGGCGGAACATCCATAGAATTTTTTTTTGATCATACACTGTTAAATTTTTCTTACCCAACTGGTACAAAAGATATCTGCGGTGTCGTACTTTAATGATAAATTAGAACAAATGACCCGCAATGGCGGATTTCTATGAATTTATCGTATGCAGCATTGTTATGAAAATCAGAATTCTATCTCTAGGCTTAATCTCCATCTTATTTGTTGGTTGTAACAAGCAGCCTGAAGTTAAAAGTGAGAAGGCGCAAGAAAGTTTTGAAGTCGTGGACAATAAAATCTCCGAATACATGGACATCTTGGATAATCCAGATACACCAAAACAAGAGCAGACACGTGTACTTTGCAAAGATTATCCTAATCTATATGAATCAAAGTATATTCCTGCTTTACTAAAACTTGCACCTAAGGACTATAGCAAAGAGAAGTTGATGTCTGATTTAAAAGTATCGACTGATTATTATGCTGAAAAACTGGATATCAATTGTCAATAGACTGGCTTAGAGAGGAGATTTTCCTCTCTTATTTTTACCCATCAGGAATTTTCGCATATTTAGAGTCAGTATTTACGCTCATTTAATTATTTCAAATAAGAATTAATCTCATCTTGTGCTAAGATCAGCCGTTTATAAATGCATTGATCTAAAATAATATCATGATGAAGAAAATTGTTTCGATTACATCAATTTTGATGTGCAGTACATATATTTATGCGCTTGAGTCTGACTTTCAGCAGTCGATTTATATTGAAGCTACAGATACGCTTTATAGCCCAAATCAAAGTTCCTTTTCGGCTTCTAATATCCAAATTAAACAAGGTACGATTGATATCCAAGCGGCTAAAGCCATAGGAACTTTGAAAAATGGCCAGCCTTATCAACTTGCGCTTATGGGAAGCCCTGTCAGATTTCAGCAAAAAGTGAGTGAAGAAAAGGGAATGGTTTATGGTAAGGCCAACCACGTTGAGTACAGCACTTCAGCAACTGAAATTGTATTAAAAGGTAATGCATCCATTATCATGGATGGCTCCAGTATTTCAGGTGAAACGCTAAGATATAATTTAACCATAGGTGATGTTGAGGCTCGTGGTAGCTCGAATAAACGCGTTCAGATGGTTATTCCACCACAGAAAAATGTGCAAATGAAGCCGCTGATCAGAAGTCAGTAGGCGAGTCAAAGTACTTCCATTTGCTTATTTAGCTCATAAAATTGTTATTCTTGTATTTGCGCGCCAAAATCTGTCGTTTAGTTGACTTTATGGACTTGAAAAACTGGAAATAGAACATATTATAATTTTTTTCTTATTCTGATATTACAGGCGGAATACGGTGAACGAAGAAGTTTTGTTACCTGCATCACGAGCGACTGCAATTTCTAATGCAAATGTTAAAAAGTTAACAGTAGATAAAATTCTCTCAAAAATTTCCAGTACGATTAAATTAAGAGCCAGTGACGGTGATCGAGATGCCTTACAACAATTTTCAAAACATGAAGTCAGTAGCGAAGATGCGGATATTGTTGTAACTGAATTAAAGGAAGCAGGTTATAGAGTTTTCTTAAATCCTAATTTTACCAATACCAATATTCAGTTTCAGCTAGAGTGGGACTGATTCCTAAAGACCGTAAAAAGCTCCAAATTTGATTGGGGCTTTTTTATGCGCCATTTTCTTTTCTAGAAGTAAAACTTATCCCTAAATGTTTAATAAATTTGTTTATAATGTTGAAAAATCAATTTAGAGCGATGGATGAGTTTAAAAGGATTGCTCTTTGTCATGTTAGGGATGGCATTGGCTTTTGCCAGTTACTTCTACTGGGATTATAAAAAAACGGGTGGTTATCAGAAGAATAGTGATGGCTATTATGGTTATTTTTTTCCGAGAGACAATGGATTAAACAATCCAGCAGATTGTGAATTAGCAAATACAGAAAACCCAAAAGAGCCACCAGTATCAGCGGAGTGGATGCAAGGGTGTAAGAAGTACTTTGAGATCAATCAATAAAAAAGCACCTGACGGTGCTTTTTTATTGAGCTAGATTAGGCTTTATCGGTTTGTTCAGTAGAGAGTAACTGAAAATCGTGACCTGATGGTGCTTGATAAATTCTCAAGCCAAATTCAGGAATAATTGCAATCAAGTGATCAAAAATATCAGACTGAATTGCTTCATACGAAGCCCATGCAATGGTATTGGTAAATGCATAGATTTCTAATGGTAAGCCTTCACTGGTTGGTTGCATTTGACGTACCAAAATAGTTTGGTTTTGGGCAATCCCTTGATGCTGACGTAAGTAAAATTCAACATAAGCACGGAACGTCCCAAGATTGGTTAAACGACGTTGATTATACTGAGACTGATTACTCAAGTGATTGTTGAACTCTTCAATTTCAGATTTCTTAGCATCGAGGTACTGATCAAGTAACAAGAAGTCTTTGAGCTTTTGTTGTTCGGCATCAGACATGAAGTGAACACTGCTTTGATCTAGGAACAGTGAACGTTTAATGCGACGGCAGCCAGACTCACTCATCCCACGCCAGTTTCTAAAGGTGTCAGTCACCAGTTTGTTTGTTGGAATGGTTGTAAACGTCTTATCAAAGTTCTGTACGGTCACCGTATGTAATGACATATCAATGACATCGCCGTCTGCATTTAAAGATGGCATTTCAATCCAGTCACCAATACGAACCATGTCATAAGAAGCGATTTGAACACTGGCAACCAAAGAAAGAATGGTATTTTGGAACACCAACATCAATACCGCAGCCATTGCACCGAAGCCTGCAAGTAGGGTAAACACATCTTTTTTTAAGAAGGTTCCCAAAATCATGAGGCCACAAACAACGAATAAGATCAGTTTAACAAGTTGCAGATAGCCCTTAATCGGCTTATTTCTAGACTTGGGATTACGTTGATAAATTAAGTTAAAAATATTCAGCGCTTCACTGACAGTAAGTGCTAGGGTCAGGAAGATAAAAGCCTGCGCACCCATTTGTACAAAGCTGATGAATTTCTCTGGTAGATGTGGAATCGTGGTAATGCCATTCATGATGACAATCGCAGGGACGATATTGGCAAAACGCTGAGTCACACTATGTTGTGCGAAAATTGATTGATTTGGAGATTTAAATTTTGTAACTAAATGGCGAATACCACGGACGATAATTCTTTTCGCAATAAAGTTGGCAAGTGCCGCAAACAAAATCAAAATGATGAATGCAATCGCTGTTTCTAGCCATGGGTAATGGCTTAACTCACTACGCAAATACTTTAAATAATCCAAACCCAAAACACCTTATAAATTCTTTGAGCGGGAATTGTAAGGTGTAATGGTGTTTTATATTAACTTGATCACAGTTTATATACGATTTGTAAAGGCGTCTTTACATAACTGTTGGATGATTTACCACATTAGATCATCAGGAATCACATATGCTGCATATGGATCTTCCTCATCGGTAGTTTGATCATTTTTCTCGGTATTGTTATTTATCAAGATAAAACCTTGCATTTTTTGATCAATTTTTTCCGCAAGCGCTTTAGGTAAATAAGCGTAACTGTCTTGATCTTTGGCAATCACAAGTGAACCTGAAACAAGGGCATTATACACTTGCTGTGAAAGATAGACTTTTTTGATCTTGCCCTCATCAATAAATTGATAAGTTACGTCACCTTCAATTTCTTTTACTTTATGATGTTTAATCATCTGGATGATCGAAGCTTTTAGGGCTTTCTCTTCCAGTACAGCTTGCTTTTCTTGATTCAATGCTTGGTCTTTGGCTAGTTTTTCTTGTTTGGCACGGTCGATTTCAGCTTTCAATGCCGCATCATCATTTTGTCCAGTACGTTGGCCATGTTGTGCTTGCTTCGTTAATTTTTTTGCTTTCTTATTATCAACCAAGCCCGCTTTTAACAATTGAGCTTGCAATGCATTTTTAACCATAATTCAATCCAAATTTGAGTTTGATGAAGAACGAAAATAGAAAATCCAGTAGGCGACACTCATTGCTAAGCTTAATGCTGCTGGAATGAGAAAGGTCTGTAAGTTTAAATAAGGATAAAGCAGACTCGCAATAAGTCCACCACATAAAAAACCGATAAAGATGAGAAGATGCAGAAAAATACGGCGTTTTTCTACTTTTAAGCCACGTGCTTTATAACCTAATGCTAAACCGATATCGGTCAGGACGCCAGATAAGTGCGTTGTGCGGATAATTGCACCTTTGTAGTGGCTCACCATGGCATTCTGTACGCCCATGGCAACACAGGCCCATAACAGGCCGTAGCGCGGGAAATAAGGCAGTAAGAGCCAAGTGAGAACCAGAAAGATCGCGACTAAACTAAGCGGCAAGCCATAACGTCGACCAAATGCAACGCTGCCATTGCCAAGGATTAAGCCACTATAAAAAGAGCCAATCACAAAGCAAAGGATAACCAGACTGAGGTAGATAAAATGCTCAGGCTGCCAGTCAAGCAAACTCATTGCTAACATACTGACATTGCCTGTCATGTGTGAAACGGACTGATGTAGGACTGTAAATAAGCCCAAAACGTTTACCATTCCTGCATTCAGTGCAAGGAAGAAAGCACCGAGTTGAATCCAGTTAGGTAAACGTTGAAGTGGCATAGCAACCTATGATCTTGGATGGTCTCTAAAATCAACAGCAGCGGTAAATAATACATCTGTCGATGAATTCAATGCTGTTTCCGTTGAATCTTGCAATACACTGATAATCATACCAATCGCAACAATTTGCATGGCAATTTCAGATGATATACCAAACAAACTACAAGCAACAGGGATTAACAATAAAGACCCACCTGCAACGCCTGAAGCGCCACATGCAGAAACCGTTGCAACCACCGATAAAATAATCATGGTACTCAAGTCGACAGGAATATCGAGTGTATGCACAGCAGCAAGGGTAAGTACCGTAATCGTGACTGCTGCACCTGCCATATTGATAGTCGCACCCAATGGAATTGATACGCTTGCAGTTGCTTCATTGACACCTAAACGCTGAGCCAAATCTAGGTTTACTGGAATATTGGCAGCTGAACTACGGGTAAAGAAAGCGGTGATACCACTTTCTTTTAAACAGGTAAAGACTAAAGGATATGGGTTAGCCTTCATGGTAATCGCAACCAAAATTGGATTAATCACCAGTGCAACAAACAGCATTGTGCCGATTAGAACCGCTAATAGGTGGGCATAACTGGTCAGTGTTGCTAGACCTTCGCTTGCAAATGTCACTGCAACTAAACCAAAAATACCAATCGGAGCAAAACCAATCACGGTATGAATGATTTTATTGACTGCTCCAGCCACATCAGTCAAAACTTGCTTGGTCGTGTCAGAGCTATGACGTAAAGCCAGACCTAAACCAATTGCCCAAGCCAAGATACCAATAAAGTTGGCTTCACCAATTGCTTGAACAGGGTTTGCAATAAAACTTAAAAGTAAATTCTTTAGAATCTCTGCAAGGCTACCTGGTGCTTGAAGGCCTGTTTCTGCCGGTAAATGTAAAAACAGTTGGCTTGGAAACAAAACACTTGCAGTTACTGCACTGAATGCGGCAAGTAACATCCCGACTACATATAAAACCAGTACAGGTTTGATATTTGAATTCTGACCAATCTGGAAATTTGCAATTGAAGATAGAACTAAAACAAAAACTAAAATCGGTGCAACAGACTTTAATGCTTTAATGAATAATTCACCCAATAAACTTAAGTAGGGTGTAAAGTTAGGAAAGAGCAAAGCGACGCCAATCCCTAAAAAAATAGCGATAATAATTTTGCTAACTAAGCTCAAGCGAGACAGTACATTAAACATATAAAGGCCTTATAAACCTATGCACGGTTTAAGGTTAAACAAGCGCGGTATTCTATACCTAAGAACCGTGAATAATAAAATTTTTTTTGCAATTCAATTACTTTAAAAATACCGAAAAAATTAACACAATGTTTTTTAAAAATAATTATGAAAACATGATACATCCTTTTGTATAAAAAAAATCCAATAAAAGCTGCTCATTCTACAAGCATTTCAGGCGAAAGTGTTTGTATTGCTTGATAATGTGATAAAAATATTTGGCCTGTAAGCTCATTTTTGAGCTGGGATTTACATAGTCGCTCCATAACAGGGCTCTTCACTTCGGATAAATGTAATTGGATAGTCAGCTGAGCTAATTCTCGATTTAGGTCTTCTAACATTTCTAATGCACTGAGATCGATATTGCTAATGCTTGAGCAGTTGATCACAACATGTCGCAACAGCGAATTCTGGCTAACTTCTGTAATCACATAACCTTTCAGAACATGGGCATTTAAAAAGTTAAGGTTTTCATCAACACGGAAAGAAACCACAGTTGGAGTTGTAATGACATTGTAATTTGAGATGTTTCTAAAGTGTTGAGTTCCTTCAATTAAACCAATAACAGCAATATGAGGGCGGCTAATACGCCAAAGCAGTAGAATAAAGGTCAGTACAATACCAATGATCAGTCCTGTTGAAATATCTATACAGGTTACACTAAAAAAGGTAACCCACATTGCCAGTCCGTCAGCTTTTGAATATTTCCATGTTTCAATAAATGGAGTCAGTGTTATCAACTTCCAGATAGAAACAAAAATTGTGGCAGCTAATACAGCGAGTGGTAGGTTTTGAAAGAAGCCTGTAAAGTAAAGGCTGACTGCAATCATCAATAAAGATGAAATAACACCAGACATCGGGGTTTTCGCTCCCGCATCAGCGTTGACAACCGTACGAGATAGGCTACCAGAGACTGCAAAACCGGAATTAAATCCCGCAGCAATATTGGCTAAGCCTAAAGCAATCAGTTCTTGGTTACTGTCTAAGTCATCGCGCTTTTGTAGTGCTGTGGCTTGCGCAATGGCCAGCGATTCTACAAAGCTAATCATTGCAATCATAAATGCGCTTGGGAGTAGTTGCAGAATCAGCTCAGTGTTCCATGTTGGGAAATGAAAATTGGGCAGGCCTGTTGGGATGACTCCAACTGTTTTGATTGCCTGATCATCGTTTCCAATAAAGGTGATGACCGCGATAGAGAGCAAAACCAGTAATAAAGGTAATATTTTGTTCAGAAAATTGGACCGAATCAGTTTTGGAAGCATAAACAGGAGTAAAACAGAAATTAGCCCAAAGCTTATGCCTGTCAAAGTCACTTGGTGCAAGTTTTGAGATAAGCTCAGTAAAAACTCAGGAATATTGCCTGCTTGTAACGGGATATCCAGTAAAAACTTAAATTGTCCTAAGGCGATCAGTAACGCGGATGCAATGATAAAGCTTTGAATAACAGGATGACTAATAAGCTGAATAAGAAAACCGAAACGCAATAAACCTAAAAGCAGAGAAATGATCCCGACAAGTAGCGCTAATAAGTAAGCAGCTTCGATATAGGCAGTTGATCCAGCAGCAAATAGTGGGTCAAGTGCTGTAAATACCATCATCGAAATAATGGCGACAGGACCAATCGAAAGGGTGGTACTACTTCCTGTAAAGGCATAGATAATCATGGGTAGTATACTGGCGTATATCCCCATAATTGGCGGAAGCCCTGCCAACATTGCATAAGCCATACCTTGTGGTACCAACATAGCCAATACAATGCAGGCTGCAATCAGATCAGACTTTAGGCTGGAAAGCTGATAACGACTTAACCATTTTCGCGCAGGAAAAAGTTTAGATAGGTTTAGGTTTAGCAATTTCATGCGCAATAGTCTAAATCATAAATTTATATATATTATGCAGAAAAAATGCTAAAGAGGGTACGGTTGAATTTTTTTTGAGAATTATGCCTGAGGGCAGTAATGCTCATACAGCGTATTCAAAACCACTTGCAACTTTGGATCTAAAATTGAGTAAAAAATTTGTTTGCCATCGCGACGGGTAGAAACAACATTACTTTTTCTTAACATCATCAATTGCTGTGAAAGCGTAGGTTGGAAGATTTGGGTTAATTCTTCAATTTGTGAAACATTAAGTTCTTGTTTAGCCAAATGACACAAAATAATTAAACGATCAGTATTTGCCAGAGATTTCAGTACAGTCACAATTGTACCAGCTGACTCTCTCATGGCGTCGATCTCGAAATCCTTTTGCATGCATATACTCTCTAGGTTACAGCCGAGGCTAGTATAAAGTCACGCAATGAAAAAATTGTAGTAAAACTGAATAATTGCAATGGTTTTTAATGAAAATGTATATCAGTAAAAGTAATAAGAAGGTGTTATACTGTTGATTAATCGGTTGTTTGAGTGAAATTCGTGATTAAATTCACATTATCGTGGTTTTGAGAGATTTATATCCAGTTTGACGCCATTAAGATTCGATATCCTTTGCTTTATTCTTTAAAAATACTAAATAATAAAATTAAGTGGTTAATATAATTAACGAATATAAAAAACTAAAAAAAAGATTGTGCTTTACAAAAAAACATATATAATGAGAAACAAGACAGAACGATCTGTCTGCATAAGAAGGATCGGAAGTGCGAAAGTGCAACCGCCAGAGGGTAATAATATTTATTATTCTTTTTACACTCAGACGCAAGCGTGAGCCACAATAATAACTATAAATCACGCTTTATTTTTTTATGCAATGATACCTGATTTTTCAAACACTTTTAATAAAAAAATATCCCTTTATTTATAAAGGGATATTTTGTATTTATGCCAAAGCTTTTTCAAAACTGATTAAGTGCTCAACGCGTTTCCAGTATTCATCCATTTCAACTGAGTGCTTATTGACATGGGCTTGAATCGTCATACCATCTAAAATGCTGACAATCAATGTTGCAAGATGAGTCGGGTTACGAATATCCAAACTTTTCAATAAGTTTTCAATTAAAGCTGTTAACCAAATTTTATATTGGGTAGCAGGTTGCAACGTAGAAGGATAGATTTTAATCACTTCTTCTAACGCTTTCTGAAACATACAGCCATTAAAATCTTCGCTGTTAAACCAGGCTGCATACCATCCAAAGATTGCTTTAAGTTGGTCAAGATGATCCTCTGGATCACATTCTGCCAAAGTTGCATTTAAAGAAGTTTGGAGATTAATGTTACGTTGCACTAAGCATTCTTCAATTAACTTTTCCTTTGAAGGGAAGTATTTGTAGAAAGTCATTTTTGCAACGCCCGATTCACTAATGATTCGATCTACACCGATCGAGTTATAGCTATGCGAATTAAAAAGTCTTAATGCAGTGGTAATAATATCTTCTTTTTTTGACATACAACGCCTCTAGTTCGCCCATCGCCAAGAGCATCATGTTGCATTTCATCATGCAATTTTGGCAGGGATTTTACATGGTATTTTGAAAATATCATAGGAAAAAATAACATTATTCATTTAAATGATTCTTTTGTCCGTATTTTCAAGTACAGAGTTTGAAATGAATGTTTATATCTATAGAAAATAACTATTAATAAAATCTTAAAATACGATAAAAGATTAGAATAACTTAAATTTATTTGATCCGTGATTATTCATCTAATTGTTTTCAAAGGATAACTAGTTTTATGGGGTGTTTAGATTTAATTATGATGGTTATGTTGAGATTTATTCTTGTTTGTAGGTTTGTGTATATTTAAGCAACGCTTCTACTTTTAATGCTTACTCTGGAATCTATTTTGAATAAATACATAATATAAAAGCCAGTTAGTTATAGTTAAAATAAATAACTGACTTTCATCGTATAATTTTCTATTTTAAGATTTGTTTTGTTGCAATGGTAGTGTTGCAATGAGCTTTATAAAATTATGGTAAAGCATCGATTGTTGGCTTGGGGTATAGACAGAACGTTTGATGTTGCCTTTATCTGTTTCGATCGAAAGTTCGACATTTTTTGCTTTTTTCAGCTCGTACAGGAATGTACTCGGCAGAATGAAGCTATTCGATGAGCGTCTTGGAATCAGTAGATTGATGTCTTTTTGCTGCGTTGGACCAACGGGCTGATAAGTAAAAGTCTTATCATCAATTAAGAAAGTAAGGCTTTTGATATCATAATAATCATAGCTACTGTTGAGTACGGTCTCGACTCTTAATTGCTCTTTGTGTTGTTTATCCCATTCAACAAAAACATTCGGGCAAAGTTCGTTGGCTTTGCAGTTCAAAGAGCCTGCGGTTGCGAGATTGTCTGTTGAGTTTGCAGAAGAGTCAGGTAAGGTCGCGCAGCCACTCATCACAATACAAAGGCTCAGTAAACTTAAAGTTTTTTTCATCTTTTTAACTCTCTAGGATGTACTCAATATTTCAGTGTTAATGATGTAGTTGTGGACCAAGAAATTCAAATGGTTTTGATATTTTAAATTGATTGGTTGCATCACCAGCAAAAGTATTCTGTTGATCTTTGCCAAGATCAAGTTTACGCGTTAAACCATCTTTAAAGTTAATTTTCTTTAAATCCACCCAAAATACATTGGGGGAGACTGCAGATTCAAAGAAATAAAGTTGTTGTTTGTGGTCTGCAACGGTTCGCCAGCGTGTCGATGAAATATTCGGTTCTTCTGCTGTATTGAGGCCATAAGGAACAGATGCATTACGAATCACACTAAAAACAGAAGCTAAGGCATCTTTAGGATTGTCATTTTTTGGAATCGCATTGATATAAAAAGAGGCACGTGCAAAGCGGTCAGCAGCACGATTGGTCCCTGGTAACATGACTGTACCACCAATTTGTTGCCAGTAAGTGTTGAGTGCCAGTTGTTGATCAAATATTGGTGAGTTGGTCATAACTTGATATTTTTTATTGTGGTGAATAACTTGCTTGCCCCCAATATATTCGATAATGGCACTATCACCGGTTTTGTCTGAAATAGATAAATGCAATGTCGCGAGGCGTTGTTCGCCTGGCACGCTGTCAGTAATCAGATCGAAGGGTTCTTTTTCTAAAGCACTGACAGCTTCTGCAACGCTTGCATAGTTATCAAGTACATATTGCGCCCAAGCCGAAATGCTGAGTTGCGGTTTTTTAGATTGTTTGGTGTCTGGATATTGAGATTCAACCAACCATAATACATTGGCAACCAATCCAGCTTCATTCATGCCGTCAGTCGTTGAAATATCATAACCTGTGGCAATCACACTGCCGTATTTAGCTTTCCATTTTAGAGATTTTGGCCCTGCATTGCTGTCTCTAAGTACACCACTGGGTAAAATCCAAAGATTAGTGCCTACATCAACCTTCCAGTCCATGGAGCGGGCGGTGATGATATGGTCATTGTTGCCTAAATAAACTGCTCGGGTGCAGGCATGGCTGGTTTGTAGAATGAATGAGGATGCGAGAAAGGAAAAACATAATATTTTTTTAAACACAAGTCAGACTCCTTGCTGTAGTATCAAAGTGATTTATATCAAATATTTTTATAATGACTTGGCTTTAGTCTATTAAAAAAAAATTCTTATTCAAGCATTAAAATGTAATCATTATAAAAAGTAGGGTTTTATTTTTTTGATCTGGAATTTAGATAAATGTGGATAGAGATTAATCTCTATCCACAAGAAAATGGATGTTCTAGTTTTCGTTTGGTGGTAATAACATCACGACGGCGGTATTCAGCAACGTTGTGATATCTTCTAGAATCTCAACTTCATTAAATCGGTCATCTAGCAAGAGGCTTTCACCATCTGCAATTTGCTTCAAAAAAGGAATAAAAGCTTCTGATACACAAACGGTATCGCCATTTGCCCAAAACTCTAAAGATTCACCTTGTTTTCTGTAAAGCAAACGAGAGGCGGGTTCTAGAATAATTTGATAATCCGCACCAATAATCTCGGCAACATCATGAGCATCAACCTCTTCAGGTTCTGGAATGTTGTTTGGATAGCTTGCTTCACTCATATAGGCCATGATCGCTGCATCAAATTCAGGTGCCTGAGTGAGATAATCAAGTAATTGAGTCTTTAAATATGAAAACTCAGTACTGTTAATTTCCCCTAAATGTGCTGTTTGCTGGCGTGCAATATCGATCAATGGATTTTTGAGTAAGGTATTCTCTGCAAATTTATCACTCACTTGATCAATCATTTCTGAGAGGTTTGGCATGCGGAAGCCAAAAGAGTAGGTTAAGCAATCATCTTCAGCCACACCATAATGCGCGAGACCTGGTGGGACATAAAGAAGGTCGCCTGGGGCAAGAATTTCATCAAAATGAATGTCTAAGTCTGCTAGAAGTTTCAGCGGTTGATCTGGCAAAAACTCAGTTGATTCATCACACATTTGACCTAATTGCCAACGGCGATGACCATGGCCTTGTACCAAGAACACATCATAAAAATCGAAGTGCTTACCAACAGAGCCACCTTTAGGTGCATAAGACACCATGATATCGTCGCGGCGCCATTGAGGGATAAATGGAAACTTCTTCCAAAGCTCTGAAATATCAAATGAATAATGATCTACTGCTTGAACTAGAAGTGTCCAAAGATTTGGCAGCTTTTGGAAATCACCTTTGGTTAAAGGAGAGGATTTCACATGCCACTCATTTGGATTTTTATTTTTCTGACGGATTAAGCGAGCGGTGACATCTTCTTCCAATGCCAGTTCTTGAACATCTGCTGGTTCTAATAAGCCGATAATTTCAGGCATTGCATTACGGACCAACAACGGCTTTTTCTGCCAATATTCATTAAGAAATTGTTCTGCGCTAATGCCGCCGAGTACCGTTAAAGATTGAGACATGGGAAATAAAACCAACAACACATAAATTAGTGCGTATTCTCCCTTGAGTTGAATATTGGCGCAAGTCTTGTCTGAATGTGATGAAAAGATCGGAAATAGTCATCAAAAGTGCAGCAATGTATTTAATCTTGATCAATTAGAAGCGGATTCATTCACAGACTTTCAAAAAAACAGTATGCTTAAGACGCAAAAAGGAGCATTCATGTATCAAGTACTGGCAAGAAAATACCGTCCACGTAATTTCAATGAGTTAGTGGGGCAAAACCATGTTTCTCGTGCTTTAACCAGCGCATTAGAACGTGGGCGTTTGCATCATGCCTACTTGTTTACTGGAACGCGTGGTGTCGGTAAAACCACGATTGCCCGTATTTTAGCCAAATGTTTGAACTGCGAGACAGGCGTGACGTCAACGCCCTGTGAAGTTTGTGCAACTTGTAAGGCGGTAAATGAAGGTCGTTTTATTGATTTAATTGAAATCGATGCGGCGTCACGGACCAAAGTTGAGGATACCCGCGAGTTACTCGACAATGTGCCTTATGCGCCGACACAGGGTCGCTTCAAAGTTTATCTGATCGATGAAGTGCATATGCTTTCAACGCATTCATTCAATGCCTTGCTCAAGACACTGGAAGAACCACCTGAGCATGTGAAGTTCCTCTTTGCAACGACAGATCCACAAAAACTGCCGATTACCGTCATCTCGCGCTGTTTGCAATTTACCTTACGTCCTTTGGCTGTTGATGAAATTACAGAACATTTGACAGCAATTTTAAATAAAGAGCATATCGAAGCCGATCAAGATGCGATTTGGCAAATTGCAGAATCTGCGCAAGGTTCATTGCGTGATGCATTGTCTTTGACAGATCAGGCAATCGCCTATGGTCAAGGTGCAGTCCATCATCAAGATGTTAAAGATATGCTTGGTTTGATTGACCGAACCATTATTTATGATTTGATTTTGGCAATTCATCAAAATCAGCAAGCACGAGTAAGTCAGCTACTTCTACAATTTAGACAGCAAGCTTTAGACGTGTCTTTGGTTTTGGATCAATTGGTTTCTACCTTGCATGAACTGGCATTGTTGCAATACTTGCCTGATCTTGCATTGAAATATAGTGAAGAAATTAACCAGAAAATTCTGCAGCTGTCGAAACTTATTTCTGCTCAAGATTTGCAGTTGTATTATCAAATTGCCTGTAAAGGTCGAGCTGAGTTGCAACTTGCGGTGACACAAGAGCAAGGATTTGAAATGACGGTGTTGCGTTTACTGGCATTTAGACCGTTAACGTTGAATGAAGTCACGGTTACGGCAATGCCTGTTACGCAAATTACAGCACCTGAAGTGCTTCAGCCAGTACCGGATTTAAGGATAGAAAATCAGTTTGCAGTTCAGCAAGAAACGGTTAGCGTTGAACCTGAACCTGAACCTGAACCTGAACCTGAACCTGAACCTGAACCTGAACCTGAACCTGAACCTGAACCTGAACAGCGCAATCAAGATCCTCATCTCATGGTGTTTGATGTCGAGGACGGTCAGTTAATTGGATTGGATGTATCAGTACAACAACACACGATTCAGTCGAATATCGTTGAAGCAGATGAGGTGCTGGTTTTTCCTGTTGAGCAAAATCTTCAAGAACAGCTGGAGCAGCCCAAAGTTGAGCAAGTACTTGATCTCGTATCAGAGTCAGTAGCTGAAGTCGTTGTTTTGGAGCCGAGTGTTGTTGCAGACAAGCCCGTTGCACCTAAAATACAACAGCAAGTTCATGAACAAACTGATCTGATGCCTCAAGATATTTTAAAACTGCGTGAGCAGGTCTTAGACGGTGAGTGGGATTTGGAGAAGTGGGAATATTGGTTTAGAACCAGCCAGCTTTCACCTGCGGTTCAAGAGTTAGCTCAACATGGTGTGATGCAAGGACAGATCAATGGCACTTCTGTTTTTCAGATTCCTCAAGAATATGAAGGCATGTTGTCGCAATTGCAGCATGGTTTGGAGGAGGCTTTAAAAGCGCAATGGCCACAAACCCTGTTTAGTGTGCAATATGCTGCAGTGGATTCCAATACGCCTTTAATGATGCAAAATGAGCGTAAAGAAAGAGCATATCATCGTGCAGTCGAGTTATTACACCAAGAGCCGACAATTAAGAGTTTGGTCGATACTTTTGATGCCGAACTAGTCAATATTAAGCTTAATCCTTAGCTGAAATAGGTAGACAGAAGAGTATTTATTTTTTACTTTGTAATGATTTAGATAAGCTAAAAGTGTAATCTAGGCTTAAAATTTAAATCATAACGAAATAAGGGTAAAAAATAATGCGTCGTTTACCAGTTTATTTATTACTTGATACCTCAGGTTCTATGCATGGTGAGCCTATAGAAGCCGTAAAAAATGGGGTACAAATTTTACTTTCGACTTTACGTCAAGATCCTTATGCGCTGGAAACGGCCTATTTATCTTTAATCAGTTTCGACAGCCAAGCCAAACAGTTAGTGCCTTTAACTGAATTGGCTGTTTTCCAAGCACCAGATTTGCAGGTCACAGGAACCACAGCCTTGGGCGATGCTTTAGCGCTATTAGCCGATAAAATAGAACAAGAAGTGGCAAAAACCACAGCAGATGTCAAAGGTGACTGGAAACCATTGATTTTCATTATGACTGATGGTGTGCCAACAGATGATTGGCGTAAAGGTTTGCAACGTTTACAACAAGTCAAAACAGGGGTGATCGTGGCCTGCGCAGCGGGACATGGTGCTGATACTTCAATTTTAAAACAAATCACAGAAGTTGTTGTTGAATTGGCAACGGCAGATTCAAATACGATTAAAGCATTCTTTAAATGGGTTTCTGCCAGTATTTCAACTGGCAGCCAGAAAGTGGATGCAGGGCAAAAAGAAGTCACAGGCTTGGGCGATTTGCCACCTCCACCGCCTGAAGTCAACATCGTACTATAAAAAAAGCAAAATAAAGATTAAATAAGAGGGTAAAACCATGGCTGTAAGTTTAAATAAAGGTCAAGGCATAAGTTTAAGTAAAACTGAAAATAATTTGTCTCAAGTAACGATTGGTTTAGGTTGGGATATTCAGGAACAGAAAAAAGGCTTTCTTGGCGGATTATTTGGTGGCAATAGCGCTGAATATGATCTGGATGTGATTGCCTTCCTTGTGGGGAGTAATGGCAAGGTTAATAATCTGGGGCGAGATGCGCAGGGGAATGTCACCTTAGAAAATAGTGATGTTATCTTTTTTAATAATCAAAAGCATTCTTCGGGACATATCTGGTTAACCGGTGATAACCGTACAGGTGCGGGGGATGGCGATGATGAACAAATTATCGTGAAGCTCAATGACCTGAATCAACAATACCAAAAAGTGGTTTTTGTGGTGCAAATCTATAAAGCCGCAGAAAATAACCAACATTTTGGTCAAGTTAAAAATGCATTTATCCGTGCAGTGGATACCACAGGCAAGGAAATGGTCCGTTTCGATTTGTCGGGCACAGGCCAATATGATCAACAGCGCTCATTACTCTTTGCTGAACTTGTCCGTGAATCAGCTGGATGGAAATTTAATGCAGTCGGACAGGCCTCCCAATCCGATTCATTTGTAGAATGGTTAAAACAATACGCTTAAAAATTTGATTTTCGGCTAAAGAAAGGTTTAGAACAACATGCGCCGTTTACCCGTTTATATTTTATTAGATACCTCTGGATCGATGCGAGGTGAGCCAATTCATTCGGTGAACGTCGGCTTGCAGTCTATGTTGAGTGCATTGCGTCAAGACCCTTATGCATTGGAGAGTGTGCATTTAAGTATTATTACCTTTGATTTGGAGGCGAAGGTTTATTTGCCTTTAACGCCCTTAGATCAAGTGCAACTGGCTGATATCGATGTGCCGAGTGCGGGCGCAACTTTTATGGGCGCTGCACTTGAGTTGCTTGCTGAGCAAGTCACTCAGCAATTACAGAAAAGTACCGATGAGGTCAAAGGGGACTGGCGTCCACTATTGTTTGTGATGACAGACGGCTCACCGTCTGATGTCTATGCTTACCAGCAAGCGATTCCTGTCATAAAACAGTTAAACTTTGCCAGTATCGTTGCCTGTGCCGCTGGGCCAAAAGCCAAGCAGGAACATCTGCTACAACTTACTGATAAAGTCGTGGTATTGGATACCATGGATGCGGCCTCTTTTGCAGGATTCTTTAAGTGGGTGTCTGCCAGTGTTGTGGTGGGAAGCAGTAGTGCTGGGATTTCAGGCTCTGTTTCATTGCCACCACCGCCGCCAGAAGTGCAGTTGGTGCTGTAAATAAAATAAAGAATACATTAAGGATAATCAGAAGATGCGCCGTTTACCTGTTTTTTTCGTATTGGATTGTTCTGAGTCGATGGCGGGGCAAAATATTCAACAGATGCAACAAGGCATCCAGTTGATTATGCAGCAATTACGTCAAGATCCATATGCCTTGGAAACTGTATATGTTTCTGTTATTGCCTTTGCAGGGATTGTCCGAACTTTAGTTCCGTTAGTGGAAGTGTTTGCTTATTATCCTGCGAAATTACCTTTGGGCGGCGGGACACATTTAGGCAAAGCCTTAGAACATTTGATGAATGAATTTGATCGTCATTTGATTAAAACAACGGAAGAAATTAAAGGGGATTGGAAGCCAATCGTATATTTGTTTACAGATGGTCGTCCGACCGATGAATGTAAAGATGCGATTTACCGTTGGCAAAAGAAATATGCACGACGCTGTACGCTGATTGCCTTAGGAATGGGTAAAAACGTCGATTATGCAACGCTCAAGCAATTAACAGAACACTGTATTGCTTTTGATGAGTTGAAAGAACAAGACTTTAAAAAGTTTTTCCAGTGGATTAGTGCTTCTGTGGTTGCACAAAGTAAAAGTATTGGCGATGGACAGCAGCAAGATCATTTACCGCCAATCGATGAGCGTTATATGCGTCTGGTCAAGGATTTGCCAGCCAAGAAAACCTTGGTGGATGAAAACTGTGTCACTTTTGTGGGACGCTGTGGCAAGCTGAATCGACCCTATTTAATGAAATTTGAACGTGAAATTCAGTATCAAGCACCTCAAGATTTAAATATCAACCTGAATTTATATCATTTTCAATTAACCGAATGCTGCAAAATTGATGAGGATTATTTTACTTGGTCTGATCAAACCCAACATCAGCAGCAGGTCAATACCACGCTATTACAAGGTACTCCAGAATGTCCACATTGTTTGGCCGAAACGGCTTTTGCCATGTGTGGTTGTGGCCAATTGATGTGTTATGACGGTTTTAGCGAAGACGTGACTTGTCCATGGTGTCGTCGCCAAGTCAGTTTTGGCTATGGTGGAATGGACGGCTTCGATGTGCAACGAGGGCGTGGTTAACAATTGGATCTAGGAAAAGCCATGTCGCAAACTTTGACTCCTGACGTTCAGACAGTTTTTTTAAATACATTAAAGCAGCTGTTACAAGATCAAACTCAACAGAATCCTCTGTTACTGGATGATAATTCTATTGATCAATTACTAAGCAATAAGAAGATTTATAATGCCTATCATGATTTGGCTGAACAGATTTATGAGCTGATGGGCTTTCAATTAGAACAGTCAGCAGCGTTTCAGCATTCTTTATTACAGCGCATCCTGGAGCAGGGGCGCTTGCCGGTTTACATCTCTAAAGCTGAAAATATCAATAGCGCTGAATCAAGCCAACCGCTATTCGATCATATCCAAATGATGCAGAATTCAATTGATGAGACGGATGTATTGGAGTCAGTTGATCAGCTTGATTTTCTAGATGAACTTTATTTGTCCCCGTCTATTGAAGCAGAAGCTGATCCTTCTTTTATAAATGATTGCTTTGTCGCTACGCCACACCAGACAACCTCGCTGCTGTCAGTTAAGTCGATCACAGATATCGACGCAAATAATACAGACCACAATCAGAATAATGCCTCAGGAAAATCAAATCATGAGGTGAAAATGGTGAAAAAAATGCCTCATTTTCAGATACCCAATGCGCGTGTTGGGCAAGACTATCAAGCCCGTATCCAAATGCAATATCCAGTCAAAGAGGACGTGCTGATTTGCTCAGAATCGATCAAAATTCCAGACGACTTAGGCATCGTATTTGATGATGAAACGCAACAATTACAGGGCATACCGCTACAAGCTGGTGAATTTAAACTGGCATTTCAGTATAAAAATAACGAAGCCACACAAGCATGGTCTTCGGGTGAGGTGACCTTTATTATTACTGCCGATCCGCGTAGTTTATGGCAGGTCAATGAGCCTGATATCCATGCGCCTTATCAGAAAGCACATAGTGATCACCAATTGATCCAGACTGAGCACTTTAACCTTGCTGCCTGTAGCCAGCGCGGGCGCTCACATGAACACGCAGGTACATTCCGTGATGATGACTTTCTGATTACTCAAGTTGCAGAGACCGATTGGTCAGTATTGATCGTTGCAGACGGTGCTGGCAGTGCCAGTTATTCTCGACAAGGTTCTTTGCTTGCAGTGCAAAGTGCAGCCAAAACGCTGACGGATTATCTCGAACAGCATCATCCGCATCTTGATCGCTTATTGCAGCAATGGCAAGTTGGCAGTGACGATGAAATGACCAAGTCTGTTGCACAGAAAATCTATAAAGATTTTCATGATACTTTCTATAAAACAGCTCAAGTGGCCATTGAGGCCATTGAGCAGGAAGCCGAGTTAAAGCAGGTTGCAGCCAAGGCCTATGCCACGACTTTATTGGTGGCTGTGGTTAAACAATGCGAGCAAAAAACCTTTATTAGTACCTTTTGGATGGGCGATGGCGCGATTGCTGTATATGCCAAAGATAAAGTACGTTTAATGGGCAAACCAGATGGTGGCGAGTTTGCTGGGCAAACTCGTTTCTTGGATCGCAGTTTTGCACAGCAGTTTGCTAGTCGCGTCAATATTGGCTATTACGATGATTGTGAAGCTGTAATTCTGATGACAGATGGTATTTCCGATCCACGCTTTGAAACGGATGCTGGACTTGCGAACCACGAAAAATGGCAGGCCTTATGGCAAGAAATTGAACCACAGTTACAGCAGCCACACCCAGATCAGGCTTTATTGGAATGGTCAAAGTTCTTTAGTGCAGGGCATCATGATGATCGTACTTTGGCGATTTTATGGAATAAGCCTGTGAGTGTGGATGTGGAGGGTCTTGCCCATGACTAAGATTATCCAGTGTCAAACCTTAGATGGTCGGCCAGTTGCATTCGTTGATGAAGTCATTGGCTCAGGAGCAATGAAAGATGTCTATTTTTCTCCTGATAAATCTTATGTGGTGTGTTTTTTTAGCAAAGAAAAAAACCATTTCTATCAGTCACATGCTGAGCTGGAAAGACAGAAGGACCGCTTAAAGGAAATTGTTGGCAATAAATGGCAAGGTATTTTCAACAGTGCAGGCGGGGATTACTGGAAAAATGTGTTTTGCTGGCCCGATGGTTTGATTGAATATAATGGTTTGTTGGGGATTACAGCACCGACCTACCAAAAACAGTTTTTCTTTGAACATGGGTCTAAAAATAATGATTTTTTAGGCATTAAAGGTAAGGAAAAAGAAGGGAAATGGTTTGCCAGTGCCAATAACCAAAATCGGTTTTTAGATGAAAAAGAAAAAGGCAATTGGTCGAATTATCTGCGTATTTGTATTTTAATTGCCCGTGCTGTACGCCGTATGCATGCAGCAGGTTTGGCGCATTCAGATTTATCCTACAAAAATATTTTGATTGATCCTGTAACTGGCCGTGCCTGTGTAATTGATGTTGATGGTTTGGTTGTGCCGGGTAAATATCCACCTGATGTGGTCGGAACGCCTGATTTTATTGCACCTGAAGTGGTGAAAACCAATCATTTAAAAAAAGATGACCCACAGCGAAATCTCCCAAATATCATGACCGATCGCCATGCCTTGGCGGTCTTGATCTACATGTATTTGCTGTATCGGCATCCATTACGTGGTGGCAAAGTCCATGATGTGAATGATCCTCAGCGCGATGAAAATCTGGCAATGGGTGATAATGCCTTATTTATTGAACATCCAACCGATTCAAGCAATCGGGTAAAAGTTAGTCAAGTCCGTCCAAGTGCTTTACCGTGGGCCGATCCTGAAAAAATTCCATTCACTGTGACAGGCCCTTATTTAAAAGAACTGTTTTTACAAAATTTTGTGACAGGTTTACAGCAACCGCAGCAGCGGCCTTCAGCCAATGATTGGGAAACCGCTTTGGTTAAAACGGTGGATTTGATCCAGCCTTGTTTAAATAGCGATTGCAGTCAAAAATGGTATGTATTTGATAATACAACAAAACCAGTATGTCCATTTTGTGGTACAGCCTTTAAAGGCAAGTTACCTGTACTGAACCTCTATTCGGCACGCCGAGAAGGTAGTTTTAGACCTGATAATCATCGTTTAATGGTCTGGACAGGGCAGTCACTTTACCCGTGGCATGTCAATAATTTGATTGCACCGAACGAGCGTCTAACAGCAGAGCAAAGCAAACGTGTCGGCTATTTTGTTTTTCACCAAAATCAGTGGTGGCTGGTCAATGAAAATCTGCCTGACCTCATGGATGTGGCAAGCAAAACAACGATTCCAATTGGCGAAAAAGTTGAATTGCTGGATGGAAAACAAATTTTACTTTCACGTCAGGATGGAGGCCGCTTAGTGGTGGTGCAAATGGTGGAATGTGTATGACACAAATAGTGAATGATCTTGCTCAGATTGGAATTACTGAAGATTCGATCGGGATTTGGTTTACCCAAGCGCATTCTTGTCAACGTGATTTAATTTTGGCCGCAAAAACGGCGCCGTTTGATACCCGAATTCATGTGGTGGCATCACATGCAGACGATCGTCCTGAAATTACATCTGTTGCCGATATCGCTTTACAAGAACCGCCTTTGTTAGAGCGAGTCGAGTGGGTTTTACAGCAGGCACAACGCTTCAATGTCAAATTGATTATTGCTGGGCATCATGCTGAACTTTATCTGGCGAAAAAACAGCGCTTCGAACAATTGGGCATCCGTCTCATGGCGGGCTGTGATACGGTTGAGCAGATTGAGCAACTGAATGACAAAGCTCTGTTCACTCAGATCTGTGTAACACACGGCTTGGCGGTCGCGCCTGCAACCATTGTTGAAAATGCCGAGCAATTAGAAGATGCATATCATGACTGGTTGCAACAAGGCGATGTGTGCGTCAAGCCTGCCAAAGGGGTTTTTGCTTCAGGGTTTTGGCATTTAGATCCTAAAGCGGATGCTTTTGATGTGTTTGCCAATAGTATGAAATTCAAGGCGCATCCTGAAAGTTTTATTGAGAGTTATCGCCAGTTAGAACAGCCTCCTGTGTATTTGGTCATGCCATTTCTTGCTGGACTGGAGTGCTCAGTGGATATGTTGTGCGTACATGGTCAGGTGCATGGTGCGATCGCACGTTATAAGCAAAAGAATGGCTGCCAGAGTTTGACATTTGAAGATCCAGCGATTGAGTTGGCCAAACAGGTGGCTGCATTATTTGGTTGTGATGGGCTGGTGAATATGCAGGCTCGATATAATGATCAACAGCAGTTATATATTTTGGAAGTGAATTCTCGGCCATCAGGTGGCATTGCACATACCTTCATGAGCGGCGTGAATTTGGTGCATTTGGCGATTGCCCAAGCACTACAGCTCAATTATCAACCTGAAAAGATGAAAAGTTCGGTCACTGTACGCAGCATAAGTCAGAGTATTTGTGTAATATAAAGACCATTATGTATATTATTTTAACTTAGATTTAAGAATTATATGATTGAGATTGAATTACAACGTGGCAAATTGGATTTAAAGCCCGATGAAAATAGCCATTGGAAATGGCAGGATTTACTCGGTTTTGCTGAACGAATAAATCCGAAGAGAGCTTTTTTATTTGTCTCAAAAGTCTTGGGGAGACATATTCCAGTCAGTCCTCAGGTGATGCGCCATGCGTTTACTGATTTAGCCCAACTGATTCCGAGTGATTTACCTGAGCCAATCTTGGTGATTGGGATGGCAGAAACCGCGGTAGGTTTAGGCGCAGGTGTACATCAAGTCCTGCAAGAACGCTATCCAGATGCACTGTATGTCACCACGACTCGTCATCCTGTTGAAGGCGCACCGTTATTGGCTCGCTTTTTAGAAGAACATAGCCATGCCCAAGATCAATTGCTGTATGGATCTCCTGATGCTGATATCCAAAAGAAAATTTTAGCCAGCAAAAGTATCGTATTGGTTGATGATGAAGCTTCTACAGGGAAAACCTTTATCAATTTAGTGTCTGCACTACAAGCGGCTGGCTTTGATCAAATTTCCCATATTGTGACGGCTACTTTGGCAGATTGGTCATCAGGTATTCATATTGCTGGATTAGATTGTCAGTCCGTGGCGTTGATGACGGGTAAATGGCAGTGGCAGGATGCCGAAAATCCACCACAGATCAACATGCCCAAAGTCGATACCGTGGCATTTGGTGAGTACGCGACCTTGTCTGAACCGACTTGGGGACGTTTACCGATTCAGGATACTTCTGCCTATATTCGTTTGCAGGTCGAACCTCAGCAACGGATTTTAGTATTAGGAAGCGGTGAATATGTCTGGTCTTCATTCTTATTGGCTGAAGATTTGCAGCGTCAGGGCGCAGAGGTGAAATTTAGTGCGATCACCCGCTCACCGATTGCAGTAGGGCATGCAATTCAATCTGCTTTAGCTTTTTCAGATAACTATGGCTTAGGTATTCAGAACTTTGTCTACAATATCAATCCATTAGAGTATGACCGAATCTTTATTACAGTGGAAACCTGTGCTGAGTCAGTCGCCGATAGCCTATTAGACGCGATTCCAAATGCTGAAGTTATCAGCGCAGTAGAATTCCCACATCAAACCTTTAATCTGTGTAGTGCGAATGACTAATTTCTTATTTGACGCGCCAAATATTGCAACGCCGCTCATGTTGGTTGATCTGGATGATACTTTATTCCAGACCCATCGCCGTATTGTTCCCCAAGCTGACTTTAAAATGGTCACCACGGACAAACAGGGACAAGCATTGGCGTATATGAACCCGATTCAGCAGCACTTTGTGCAGTGGTTGTTGCATAGTACACATTTGATTCCCGTCACAGCACGAAGTGCAGAGGCATTGTCTCGGGTACATTTACCTTTTCAGTATGGAGCAGTTTGTTCTCATGGCGGTACGGTACTGAATGCAGATTTCAGTGTAAATCTGGATTGGCATGCACAGATGCAACATGCATTGGCCCCTTATCAAGCACGGCAACAGGCTTTAATTGAGGTGGTACAGCAACAGGCAACCCATTTTGGTTCTATCCGTACTTGGGTGGTCGAAGAGCAAGGTTTAGGTTTATACGTGGTGGCCAAGCAAAATACCGAAAATGATAATCCTTATGCACCGAATTTCTTACCAGAACTATTAAATAGCTTAAGTCCAGATGTATTAGATGGGTTCTATTTTCATTTAAATGGCAATAATTTGGCTTTGATTCCCGAACCTGTAAGCAAAGCCAATGCAGCCCGTTTTTTATTGCAACAGTTTGCGTCTCAACAACGTCCGATTCTCGGTTTTGGCGATAGTTTATCCGATGTGGAGTTTTTGAATCTATGTCATTGGTGGGGCATGCCGAATCACAGTCAATTGAATCGTTGGGTAAAACATAATTTGACGCAGCAATATAAACAAGAAGGATATTATGGCGATTATCAATAAAGATAAAGCAAATGAATTAATTTTAAAACAAGGGTTTAGCGGTAGTTATCAATCAGAACAAGTGACTTTTTTACTTAAACGGACGCATATTGAACCAACCGATACCATCGAAAAAGAACGCCTGATTCAATCGGGCGAAAAGCATTATTCGCAAATGATCAGTTTGGAGAGTGCACCGACCGAACGCCATTTACAGTTGTTTGAACAGGCCATGCAGCAAGGGCAACAGCGTTTGGCTCGAGAAGTTCAGCAGTTGGCACAAGCTTTGGTTGCACAATTCAAGGAACCAATTGTATTGGTGAGTTTTGTACGTGCGGGCGTACCCTTAGGTGTACTGCTTTATCATGCGGTACAGGATTTAGGTCGTGATTGTGTACATTATGGCATCAGTATTATTCGAGACCGTGGTATCGATTTTGCTGCCTTGGAAACCATTATTGCCAAACATGGACACCAATCGATTGTATTTGTGGATGGTTGGACGGGTAAAGGCGCGATTCGTCAAGAATTGCAGCGTAGTTTAGGCAATGATGCGCGTTTTGCTGGGCGGCCTTTACCGTTGGTGGTCTTGTCGGATATTGCCGGTTGTGCATGGTTGGCGGCCAGTGGTGAAGATTGGTTGATTCCGTCAGGTATTTTGGGGTCGACTATTTCGGGCCTTATTTCCCGCAGTATTTGTGAAGGTGAAACCTTGAGTGCCGAGGAAATCAATGCCGAGAATATCGATCAATGGCATCGCTGTATCGAATATAGCCATTTAAAAGAATTTGATACTTCGCAGCAATTTATTCAGCGCATCAACCAGATTCGCACCCAGCTTAATCCACAGCCCAATGCAGTTTGGGCAGAAATACAACAACAGGAACAACAAAATCAAAGCCAGCAAGTGGTACAGAAACTGGCTCAAGAATACGACATTCAAAATATAAATCGGATAAAACCGAGTATTGCTGAAGCAACCCGAGCGATTTTAAGACGAGTGCCTGATCTGGTCTTACTTCGCGACGCCGATGATGCCGATACCCGTTTATTGCGTTATTTAACGCAAGTCACTGAGACACCGGTACAAGTGGTTGGTGATCAAATTGCGCCGTATAGAGCGATTACATTGATTCAAAAATTGGGGAAAGGATAATTTTATGTTATCTGCATTATCTTTAGGGGCAACATTATACATGCCTGCCACGCGTCCAGATTTATGGGCTGTGGTGAAGGGTGAAAAATATCCAGAGTTGCGCTCTTTGGTGATCTGTCTGGAAGATGCGATCACTGAACAGGAAATTGAGTTTGCTAAACAAAATCTCAAACACTTGTTGCAGCAAATTCAACAGCAACAGCGCCTTGAACAACATCCAAAAGTATTTATTCGCCCTCGTCACCTTGCAATGGCCGCTGAGTTAGCAGAATGGCAAGAAATCACCGCTTTAGATGGCATGGTATTGCCGAAATTTGGTTTAGCCAGCTTTAAGCAATGGCTTAGCGTTCTTCCACCAGATCTTCATTATATGCCTACGCTTGAAACAGCTGATAGTTTTGACATGGGGCAAATGAAAGAGCTGAGACAAGCCTTGCCAGAATTTCATAAAGTATTGGTACTTCGGGTTGGGGGCAATGACTTACTCAATTGTTTGGCCTTACGTCGGCCGAGTGATATGACCTTATACCAAACGCCCATCGGCACACTCATTGCAAATCTAGCAGGTCAGTTTTTACCTTATGGTTTTGCACTGAGTGCACCTGTCTGTGAGCATTTTAGTCAGGTGAAATTATTGCAGGATGAATTATATCTGGATTTACAGCATGGCTTGTCGGGTAAAACTGTGATTCATCCTGCACAGATCTCGATTGTACATCAGGCTTATCAGGTCAATGAAATCGAGTTGAAACAAGCGCAGGGTATTTTACAGGATGGCAGCAAGGCTGTATTTGCCTGTCATGGCAGTATGCTTGAACCTGCAACCCATCGTCGTTGGGCGGAACGGATTTTAGAACGGGCAAAAGTGTTTGGGCTAAAAGTATAAAAATCAAAAAATATAGGAATAATCGATGCAACAACTGATTACAGGAGCCAATTTGGCATTGAGCCAGTCACAGTGCCAAGTGAAAATTAAAACCACATTAGCGGCGCATATCGGTTTAGATGTCACCGCCTATGTCTTGAATGCTCAGGCGAAGGTTCGTGGTGATGCGGACATGATCTTTTATGGGCAAAAGCAGACACCGAACCGTAGTGTGGAATTGGTCGAGGCAACCACAAAAGCCCCGTATATTGCGCAATTTAATCTGAACACTCAATTATTCGATGCGGATATCAGCAAGCTTGCGATGTGTGCAACGATTGATGGGCAAGGTGCAATCAATGCGATTCAAGATATTCAGATTGAATTATGGGAAAACGGACAGCTCACGGCAACAGCAACGGTAAAAAGTGCTGAAAAGACTGAAAAAGCACTGATTTTGGCCGAAGTTTATCGTCATAAAGAGCAGTGGAAATTCCGCTTTGTCAATCAGGGGTTCAATGGTGGTTTAAAACCGCTAGCTGAACATTTTGGCGTAGAAATTAGTGATCAAGCTGCAACGCCTGAGCCAGTGCCTCAACCTGTACCTACGCCAGTACCACAGCCTAGAATTAATTTAAGCAAAATTACCTTAGATAAACGCAATAGCCAGATTAATTTACAGAAACAGGCTCACGGTTTTGGTGAGATTAAAATTAATCTGAATTGGAACCAACGGACTCAACAAGCTCAGTCAGCTGGTTTCTTTAAAAAGCTGCTCAACCAAAATCAAGGTATTGATCTGGATTTGGGTTGCCTATTCGAGATGCAAGATGGTAGCAAATCGGTGATTCAGGCTTTAGGTAATCGATTTGGTGATTTTAACGGCTTCCCCTTTATCCAACTTTCTGCGGATGACCGTACTGGTGCATTAACAGAGGGTGAGTGGCTCAGAATTAATGGACAGCACTGGTCGCAGATTCGCCGTGTAGTGTTGTTTGCCTTTATTTATGAAGGTGTCCCGAACTGGGCTGAAACAGATGCTGTGGTCACCATTTATGTTCCAGATCAACCACCGATTGAAATCCGTTTAACTGAAGGGCAGCCTTTGGGGATGTGTGGAATTGTTGAATTGGTGAATCAAGGCGGTAGTATTCAAGTACAACGTCACGTGCGCTATGTACCTGGACATCAGGAGTTGGACCAAGCCTTTGGTTTTGGTCTGCGCTGGGTTGCAGGCAGTAAATAAAGTTGATATTTAATCATGTATTAGATAACAACAATTTCGTATCTATGTAGACATTATTAAGACCATTGAATTTTAAGTGTTCAAACGAGGAGAAAAAACAAAATGGCAATTAGTTTAAATAAAGGTGGAAATTTATCCCTAAGTAAAACAGATCCAAATTTAGTTCGTATTTTAATTGGATTGGGCTGGGATGAGCGTGCGACTGATGGCGCAGCATTTGACTTGGATGCGAGTGCATTCTTATTAACTGCAACAGGTAAAGTACGTGGTGATCACGACTTTATTTTCTACAACCAACTTAAATCTCAAGATGGTTCAGTCGAACATACGGGTGACAACCGTTCAGGTCAAGGCGATGGTGATGATGAAACCTTATTGGTTGATCTGTCAAAAGTCTCACCTGAAATTGAAAAAATTGCGATTACCGTGACCATTCATGATGCACAAACACGTGGTCAGAATTTTGGTCAGATTGCCAATGCCTTTATTCGTGTTGTGAACCAAGACACCAATGTAGAAGTGGTTCGTTTTGATTTGGCAGAAGATTATTCGACTGAAACTGCCATGGTGTTTGGCGAGGTTTATCGCCACAATGGCGAATGGAAATTTAAAGCCGTTGGTCAAGGCTATGCTGGTGGGCTTGCTGCAATGTGCCAACAATATGGTATTCAGGTCGGCTAAGGTTCTCATTTCAACACATAAATGATGAATAGCTTAAAGCTGTTTAGAAAAGGAAAAAAATGAAACATTTTCGTTTCTCAATTATTTTTACAGTAATCTGTCTAGGGTTATCAGCATGGTGGGGCTTTACGCATGGCCCAAATGCTGGTTTCTCGATGATGCTTAAAGTTTTATTGATTACGACAGTACTAGCGGTCATGGAAGTATCCCTGTCTTTTGATAATGCTGTTGTCAATGCATCAGTACTCAGAAACTGGGACGAGTTCTGGAAAAAACTATTTCTTACCGTTGGTATTTTAGTTGCTGTATTTGGTATGCGTTTAATCTTCCCACTCTTAATTGTTGGTGTAACCGCTGACATGGGAATGATTGAGGTTGCGAAACTGGCACTGAATGATCCAAAAACTTATTCAGAAAAGTTACTTGCACATCATGCTGAAATTGCAGCCTTTGGTGGGATGTTCCTACTGTTGGTGTTCTTAAACTTCTTGTTTGATGATGGTAAAGATACGCACTGGTTCCATTGGCTGGAAACCCATTTATCGAATCTAGCAAATATTCCTGCGATGTCAGTATTCGTGTCACTGATTGCTTTACTGACTATGGCTGCTTTTGTACCTGAGCAACAAAAACTGATTGTGATTGTCGCGGGGATCTGGGGCATCGTGGTTTATATCGGTGTACAGGTATTGGGTCATTTGCTTGAAGGCAGCAGCGAAGATGATGAAGCCGATGAAAAACCAGTTACTGGTACTTCAAGTAATATCGTCAAAGCAGGCATTGGTGGTTTCCTTTACCTCGAGGTATTAGATGCTTCGTTTAGTTTTGATGGTGTGATTGGTGCATTTGCGATCACAAGTGATGTGGTTGTGATTATGCTCGGTCTGGCCATTGGTGCAATGTTTGTCCGTTCGATGACGATTTATTTAGTTGAGAAAGGCACACTAGAAGCATTTATCTATCTGGAGCATGGCGCACATTATGCGATTGGTGCTTTAGCTGCAATTATGCTTTATACCGGAACAGGTGGTCATGTGCCTGAAGTTGTAACAGGCTTGATTGGTATTGCATTCATTATTTGGGCTGTATTATCTTCAATTGCTTACAGTAAACAACAAACACAAGCTTGATAAAAATGTATGGATACATCATTTATATGATGTCCATGATTCAAATGAAATAAACAATGAGTTGAAATTTAATAAGGAGAAACTCGAATGGCAATTAGTTTAACCAAAGGCGGCAACGTTAGCTTAACCAAAGAAGCGCCTGGCATTACAAAAACAACTGTTGGTTTAGGTTGGAATCCTCGCGTAACTGATGGTGCTGCATTTGACCTAGATGCAATTGCATTTTTAGTCAATGAAGGTGGTAAGGTTCGTGCTGATAATGACTTTATTTTCTTTAATAATTTAAAGTCATCTGATGGTTCTGTGGTTCACAATGGTGATAACCGTACAGGCGAAGGCGATGGTGATGACGAAACCCTAAGTATCGATTTAAGCAAAGTTCCAGCTGACGTTGCAAAAGTGATCTTTGCGGTTACGATTTATGATGGTCAAACCCGTAACCAAAACTTTGGTCAAGTTGCGAATGCCTACATTCGTGTAATTAACGATGCGGGGGGGACTGAAATTGCACGTTATGACTTGTCTGAAGACAGCAGCACTGAAACTGCAATGATCTTTGGTGAACTTTATAAACACGGTAGCGAGTGGAAATTCCGCGCAATCGGTCAAGGTTTTGCTGGTGGCTTAGGGCCATTAGCCGCTTCTTATGGTGTTTCTGTTTAAGATGCCTGTGGAAGATAGTGTTTAGGCACTATCTTCTTTTTCGATATTTATAAATGATAAAAATAGGTTATTCCTGAATATGTTGAATTTAGTTCGCGGACAAAAAATAAAATTAAATGATGTTTTACAGGGGCAATCCTCTTTTTATATCCAGATTCAATATCAAGCCGCTTTTGATTTAGATATCGCCAGTTTTGGGCTTGATCCGCAGTATCGTTTGAGTGATGAGCGATACATGACCTTTTATAATCAGCCTGAAACGCCATGCCAAGCGGTTCGTCTGATTGAAAATCACAATAAATGCAGCCGTTTTTTAGTTGATTCTGCAAAACTACCTGCAAATATTCAACATCTGGTTTTGACCGCTGCAATTGATGGACAGAATGTCATGTCGCAATTACAGCAAGCGACGATTCAAATTCTTAACTTGCAGTTACAGCCGATTGCTGAACTGAAGTTAGATGGCAGCATCTTTGATCAAGAACGTGCCACCATGCTGATTGAGATTTATCGAAAAGACGGGATTTGGCGTTTAGCCGCTATTGGACAAGGCTTTAATGCAGGTCTTGCTGCCTTAATTCAACATTTTGGTGGAGAGGTTGCCGAAGAGCCAACAGCACAACAGTCGACACCAGTAACACCACAATCGAATATCGATTTAAAGAAAAAATTATCTTTGCAAAAGGCCGGAAAAACGGGCAATGCATCCATTATCGATCTGACCAAAAAATCACTGGTCCAACTGGAAAAGAAAAACTTACTGGGTGTAACCGCACGCGTGGCACTGGTCTTGGATGCATCTGGCTCAATGGATGGGCAATATCGCCGCGGTGATGTGCAAAAGGTGGTGAATCGCTTAATGCCACTGGCCATTCATTTTGATGATGATGGCAGTTTTGAGTGTTGGGCTTTTGCTGCTAAAACGACACAACTAGATGATGTGACGCTCGACAATGTCAATGATTTCATTAATACCACCCAACGTGGCTGGAAAAACTGGCAAGTGGGGGCACGTTATAATGAGGAAATTCCAGCAATTGAAGCTGTGATTAATTATTTCCAAAAATTCAAAGATCAAATCCCGACTTATGTTTTATTTATTTCGGATGGTGGCGTGGGCAGCCGTCGACAAATGCAGAAAATATTATCCCAAGCAGCCAAACTGCCTATTTTCTGGCAATTTGTCGGGATTGGCGGGCGAGATTATGGTGCACTAGAAAAGCTGGATGAAATGTCAGGTCGAATTGTCGATAACTGTAATTTCTTTAGTTTAGACCGCATTGATAGTGTTTCAGATGAACGTTTATATGAATTGTTATTACAAGAATTCCCTGATTGGTTAATCGCTGCAAAGCAACATCAGATTGTTAGAAATTAAAAGGAATAAATAATGGCACAGTTTAGCTTAGTTGGTTCACCAGAACCGTTCCTGCATGTATCCATGCGCCGTGGCGACAAAATCTATTGCGAAAGTAATGCCATGGTGATGATGGAAGCGCCTTTGGAGTTAAAAGGGCGTTTGCAAGGTGGTTTAATGCAATCCCTATTACGTCGTTTTGCCAATGATGAATCGTTGTTTCAGCAGCATATTGAAGCTGTACGCGGTGATGGTGACTGTCTGTTATCCGCAGCGTTGGATGGGGATATGCAGATTTTAGATGTCGGTGCGACGCAGTATTTGCTGAGTGACGGGGCTTTCGTGGCGGCACATGACTCAGTTGAAGTCAAAGCTCGTTTAAACAGCAGTCTGGGTGGTGCATTTTTTGGTAATACAGGTGGTTTTTTGGTCATGGAAACCAGCGGGCAAGGCCAAGTGGTGGTGTCTGGTTGTGGCACCTTGTTTGAGCTTGAGGTTGAACCAAACAAAGAAGTGATTATTGATAATGGACATGTGGTCTGTTGGGATTCACGCTTAAATTATAATTTATCCGTTTCTACTTCACAGAGTAGTGGTTTTCTTGGCAATTTGGTCAATAGTGTGACCAGTGGCGAAGGGATGGTATTACGTTTTTCCGGCCAAGGTAAGGTGGTGATTTGTTCTCGAAACCGTAACAATTTCCTGCAATGGTTAAGCTCGAAGTTAAATTTAAACCGTAATCAATCCAATTAAAACAATCATTTTTATCTAGAGGAGAAAAACACATGGGAATTAATTTAGAAAAGGGCCAAAAAATTAGTTTGCAAAAAGCAGATGGCAGCAGCTTACAACAAATCTTTTTAGGTGTGGGCTGGGACGTTGCGAAAAGCAAAGGCTTTTTCGGCTTTGGTGGGGGCGGTGGGAATATTGACCTTGATGCCTCTGTCATTTTATTTGATGATAACAAACAAGTATTGGATGTGGTTTACTTTGGTCAATTGCAAAGTAAGGATGGCAGTATCCACCATTCTGGCGATAACTTAACCGGCGAGGGCGATGGTGATGATGAAGTCATTCGTGTTAATTTGAACCAGATTCCAGCACAAGTAAAATCGTTGGTATTTACTGTGAGCAGTTTCCGTGGACAGACATTTGAGAAAGTTGAAAATGCATTCTGTCGTTTGGTGGATCAATCCAGCAATCAGGAAATTGCAAGCTATAAGCTGTCTTCACAAGGCGCACATACTGGTTTGATTATTGCAAAAATTTATCGCCACAATGATGCATGGAAAATGCATGCGATTGGTGAAAATGTGCATGGTCGTACCTTCCAAGATATTGTGCCTTATGCTTTACCACATATCTAATGATTTAGATTGATCATGGCCTGCCGTAACATCGTTCAATACAATGTTGCGGCATGTTTATTTCTACGATCTGAAATTACAATAAATAGTGGTTTAGAACGTCCCGCATCGCTTCTGGAATGGTGGTGCTTTTTCGGCTTACCCGATCCACAAAGACATGGACAAAATGTCCTTGAGCAGCAGCCTCGTGCTGACCTTGTTTAAAGATCGCCAACTCGTATCTAAGTGATGAGTTTCCTACTTTGCCAATCGCTACACCTACTTCAATGATTTCTGGAAACGACAGTTCCTGTTGAAAGCTACAAGCCGAATCAACCACTAGACCAATAATTTCACTGTGATGAATATCGAAACCTGTTTTCTGAATCAGTAATGAATTGGCTGCAGTATCAAAATAACTATAATAAGTCACGTTGTTGACGTGGCCGTATATATCATTATCGGCCCAACGGGTCTGGATTGGAAAAAAGAACTTAAATTGTTCGCGTCGTTTTAAAGTCGGTTTGCTCATGCATAAATCGCCTGATAGATCTGTAATGCGTCTTGTTCGGTCATTTCTCTTGGATTGTTCTGCAACAGTCGAGTTTGCAGCATGGCATCTTTGGCAAGTTGTGGTAATTTCGCTTCAGCAATATCGAGTTCTTTTAACTTCAAGGTTAAGCCACTTTGGTCCAGATGATTCTGCATATGGTCTATAAACAGGTCGCAAAGGCCATCGGTACAACCCGTACTTCGAGGGTCTAGTAATTGCATCAATTCTGCATAGTGTTGTTTGGCTTTGGGTGCATTAAATTTTAAAACTTCAACCAGTACCAATGCATTGGTATGTCCATGCGAAAGGTGAAAATGCCCACCCAATGGGTATGCGAGGGCATGTACCGCACCAACGGGGGCATTAGCAAAGGCTTGACCAGCTAACATAGAGCCCACCAACATGTTTTGGCGTGCCTCTAAATCAGCCCCATTTTTCAAGACTTTGGCTAAATTATGATTAAGTAATTTCAATGCATTTTTAGCCAGCATATCGGCATAAAAATTCTTTTTAATATTTGAGGTATAAGCCTCAATGGCATGCACCATGGCATCGATGCCTGTCGCCGCAGTAAGATGCGCAGGTAAACCTTGAGTGAAAGTCGCATCTAAAATGGCAACATCGGCATATAAAATGGGTGAAACCACGCCCATTTTGGTGGTTGCACCTGTAGTCACAATTGAAATGGGAGTGACTTCTGAACCTGTGCCCGCTGTGGTCGGGATGAGAATCAGTGGTAAACGCGGGGCTTTGGCTTGGTTTACGCCGTAGATTTCACTGAGGTTTTGTTGTTGTTCAGGATGTGCCAGCAAGGCAATGATTTTGGCCACATCCATTGAACTACCGCCACCAAAACCGATGATCACATCTATCTTTTCTTGTTTCGCAAAATCAACAGCTTCCAGCACAATATGTTCTGGTGGATCTGCTTGGATATCGGAATAAATAATGTATTCAAGACTAATCTGATTCAGAATTTTTAAAATGGGTTGATGCAATTGATGTTGTATCATTCCTGCATCGGTTACAATCAATGCCTTATGATAATTTTGTTGTGTTAAAACACTTTTAAGTTCTTGTATTGAACCAAGCCCCGCAATGATGTTCGGAACAGTTTGAAATTGAAACGAGTTCATACATACATCCTTATTTTTCATAATAAATACAACATTTTTATATCATGTGACTATAAGTTTCACTGTCTAAATAAATTAACATAAGGCGTTCCTAAAAAGTGTAGCTCTGAGCAAGAAAAGAAGAAAAAGGTATTTGTTCTGTCCTCATTTAACATTAATAAAACTGGTTGTAAGTTCTAATATAGAACTAATTTTAATTTTAAGTAACCCATTTAAAAATGTTTATGTTAGCTTCAAGTCATTTAGGGCCAAAGGGCATTAAAGATATAGTTAATAGCAAATTAGCTAAGTTTTCAGGATATTTATTAGGTGCTGTAACCCCAAAGAAACAGAGTACACTTCCTAAAGCTTTTGAATTAAGCCCACATATTGACTATAAGCGATATGGAAGTACACATTACGGGATCATGGTACCAGACTTGCCTGAACCATATCGTTATCTCTCTTGGGCTTCAGTGATAGGTTATGTTGGCTTTCCGATAACAGACTCAGAATATCAAATGTCCATTAGAGGAAAAGGTGATACCGCTTCATTGGTCCATGGGACAGCTTTATCTTCTACTGAAGAAGCATTTAAAACATATTCGATAGTTGATGATATACAGTTTAGTGAAAAGCCATTTTCTGTCATTTTTAACAATGAAACTTCTCTCACAGAAATTGACAATGGGTTTCTTCTAACTACAAAAAGAAAAGATTTGCAAATTGAAATACATTTGGTACCTACCGGAGCAATCACATGGTTTGCATATGGTTCTTTATACAAGCATTTCAGTGTATTGATGAAATATGAAGGACGAATGATTCAAAATGATGAAAGTATGGAAGTAAATGGGCTTTGCACTCTTGAATCATGGAAAGCTATAGCAACATCAATGCTAAAAAATCAAACATTAGTAAATGCTATCCAAATTCCTGTAAAGATTTTCAGTTATCAAGTAATTAACTTAGATGATGAACAGCAATTGGTGCTGGCTTTTATTTGTTATGAAGATCAACCTATTTTAACATCAGTCTATTACCGTCATATCGATGGTACTTCAATTCAATTTAATGGTGATATAAGGTTTGAAGTTACTAAGAATAAGGTTGAACCTCAGATAACACCTGATGGTTATAGCATGTATGTACCAGAAACATTTGAATGGATTGCATATCACGATAATTTGAAGATTTTAGAAATCAGAGCAGAAGTAGATACCGCATATTGCTATGGTTTAGCGGCTGGTTATGTTTCTTCGTATAAGTGGCAAGGAATGTTCCAAGGGAAAGATCTTATTGGCAGAGGGTATTTAGAGTATATCGATAGACGTTAAAAAAATTAACTTAAGAATGAACTGAATAATTTTAAAAAAGTCCTCTGATGAGGGCTTTTTTAATTAAAGTGATTCGACCTTAAATTTTCAATGCGTCTATCAGCCTTGTATTCGAATACCGACTAAGAAATTAAAAAGCATCAGTTTTATAAAGTGGGATTACTACATTCTTTTTTAGTTTTGGCATAAGCGTTTCAATTAAAATTAGTGTAGATAGTGAAGTCAAAAGCATCAACAAAACTTCTAGAGAATGACTTAATAGGAATAGTATCGTGTAAAACACAGAAAAGCATAGAAGACTGACCAAAAAATTTTTAAAATACAGTGTGATAAATACAGAGTATAAGAGTGAGGAAAAGAATAAATTAAAGTTTTGGTTCATTCCCATCTTGTCAAACACGATTATAACTAGAGAAATAATTATTACAGAAAGAGCAAAAATAAAAAAATTCTTGATGATATTCATTGTTTTTCCTCTAATTCAAGTTGAAAAGAAAATCCCCACCTTTAAGGGCCTCATCTCAAAGGTGGGGATTTGTGTGTACACCATTTTTAAAGTAAGCCTATCTATTGGTTTTGTCGTCTAAAATAATCATGGCTAGAATTTTAAACTCAATAAAAATAATGGATTATCGAAATACTGGTGTATGAGAAAATTATAGTTATTCAAAAATCTAACGGTATAATCTTTGGCTTACATGATCATAAGAAATCTCGTACATTTGATTGTTATTTGATCAATAAATAGTTGGAATAAAAATTTAATATTTATTTATATCAAATTCTTAATTTTAATATCTCTGGAATTCTCAAAAATCCATTAATATTTTTTAACAGAAGTATGGCAGAAGGCATACGTAATGAAGTAAAAAATTAAAATAGTATTAAAAAACAAATGTATGTATTGTATTAGACGGTTTTATTGTAGTCGCTGATCCTATAGACTTTTCACTTTAGTCGGTAGATTTAGCTTTTACCTATTATGTAATTTTATAGCTGGAAGTGATAAAAATGGAGTTCGTGAGAGTTTTATACGCAAGCAAGGCCACCAATATCTATCCAGATCTTAAACAGGATTTGATAAAAATCTTGGATACAGCTGTAGATTTCAATTCTCGAAATGAAATTACAGGCGTTCTTTACTATGGGCATGGATACTTTGTTCAGTGTTTAGAAGGGCGTAAGAGTAAAATTGATGAGCTTTTCTATGAAAAAATTTTAAAAGATGATCGTCATAAAAACTGCGAAATTTTATTTTATGAAAAATGTGATTTTGGACTTTTTAAACATTGGAACATGAAGTTTGCACCAATTAATAAAAGATTAGGGGACTTCTTTTTAGAAAACCATAGAGATGATTTTAATCCTTTCTTACTTACTACAAATTCAATCCCATCATTCATTGAGCTTCTAGCTTCAGAGTATGCAACAGAGCCATATGTTTTTGAAGTAAATGACTAGTACCAAATTTTAACCATGCATCGTACATGAGAGAAGAAAATGAAGATTCAATTGTGCTATGCAAGTTCACGACAAGGTCTTGCTGACGATCTGATTGATGATCTAAGCAATATCCTGACTGTAGCAAGAGACTTTAATTCCAAGAATGCTGTATTTGGAGTTTTGTACTATGCAAATAATGCATTCTTCCAATGTTTAGAAGGGGAAGACTTTATTGTTTTACCTTTATTCGAAAGTATCAAAAAAGACGCTAGACATAACAGTATTATTGAATTTGAAGTTAAAAAAATTCAGAAATATAGTTTTAAAAACTGGTCTATGAAGTATGTTCAAAAAAGCTCGAAAGTAGATATTTTCTTTAATCGGTTAGGCTGTGAAGAATTTATCCCATCTGTTTTAAATGATCAAAATTTGAATGGATTGCTTGAAGCATTATTGAATGAAAATCAAACTCGCGTTCGTAAAAGAGTGGGTTTAAATCAAAGAGGTATTCACCCATATCTTTGAAAAAATTGATTGAAGCTTATGGGGGATAGGTTTTTAGGTAAATGTGTATTGTATCAGTGGTTCAGGAATATCTAATTTTACCCATAGAGTTAATTTCAATGACCTTGTAAAGCTTGTTCTTATAATGAATTACTTTATTGACATACGCATTGTCTAGCTCATCCCATATATCAAAGTTAAAAAACTCGGCTGTTTCAGCATAAATCCATAGCCAATTTGAAACTCTATTGTTGTGGGCTGAGTCGTACACGGAGTCTTGCACTTTTTGGAGCTTATGTAACTTTAAGTCTTCATCCTGAAGAACCACTGCATTAATCTTCAAAAAAATGCCTCTTAAAAAATATAGGTAGATGTAATTTTATACAATTCGAGGATAGAGTCACATTTCAGAATGTAAAATAATTTTTAAGAAAAATTAGGAGATGTAACGGTCTATACTGGCTTCTTATTTAAGTAAACGTTGTACAGTAGGCCTATAATTTGAGAGATCTTAATTTTTAGGAATCTCAGGCCTCGTTGGCTTTCCCACCTCCCTAATAAATCGTTCTTCCATTGCGCTATACTGTTTAAAGTTTTCACGGGCTTGGTTCAGTAATGGTGCATTTACTTAAGCGCGAAAGTCATGATCTTCTGCTTTACTGGATCAGCCTCCAAGAAATATACTGGACAGATGTCATAGCCGCCGTTATATGGTTCATCTTTAGTTAAATAGCCCAGCATAAACATGGCTAAAACATTCTATTTCTCTATTCGTCTTCGTAATCACACTGAAATTTGTGTAAAAGTTCTCATAAGAGGACTTGTTTCATCAGTTAATCTGTTCAAAGTGTGACTTTACGATTCATATTTGTTAAGTGATTCACCCATATATTTTTATCTTTAGATCAGCATGCCGTCTTGTTCAATTTTTTCTGCTGCCTTCCAACTTGGTAGTGAGCTTAAACGTTCTACATAACTTTTAATATATGGATAATTTTCACCTTGTTCCATATGATGAATTAAGCCGTGAAGCCCAAATCCCATCATAAAGTCTGCCCCTGTTAAACGATCATCCACTAAAAAATTTTTATCTTTTAAATAATCATTTAAAAAACCAAAAACTTTATCAAATTCAACTTGAGTATAGTTTTCTAGAAACACCAATTTCGTACCATGCCTAGCTTCTATCTGATTAAACGTTTTTAATAAAAATGGCACCATAGCAGAGCTTTCAGCGAAGTGAATCCATTGTAGATAATCTGCATAAATAGCGTCATTTATATCTGGTGCAAGATGTGGAGCAAGTCTTTGAATCAACAACTCTACTATAGCACCTGATTCCGCAATGACTTTACCTTGCCATTCAATTACAGGAGATTTTCCTAAAGGATGAATGGTTTTTAGTGACTCAGGTGCCAAATGAGTCGTTAAGTCACGGTAATAGCGTTGCAATTGATATGGTTGTTTGATTTCTTCGAGTAACCACAAAATTCGGAAAGAACGTGATTGGTCTAAGTGATGTAATGTAATCATGATAATGCCTGCTTTAAAAATCTTATGGGTCATTTCCCCAAATTTTACGGTTTCCAATATACGCTTAAGTTTACAGATAGTGCTGTTTAGCTACTTAAATAATAGTCGAACTGCTATAGCAAATATGAAAAAGCAAATGTTTTCAATGTTTAAAGTTGCAGAGCAGGATTAAGTGATTCCTTAATCAAAATGTATCTTAACTTTTTCAACAATCATTCTTAGTCTTTGATAGAGGTGGCGTGAGTCGAATGCCCGTCCGCAAAAACCGTATTCTTTGAGCGTTTTTTGCATTTTAGCTTTATATAATTGACCTTTAAACATTCAGTTTCTTTATGAGCTTGGTTGTTCAGTGTGGTTTCATGCAACGGTTGTGAGTGGTACACATTGTTAATTCCAAAAAAGTACATATTCATACAGAATATTCAAAAGAGACAAACACTATTTCCTTTCAAATCAAAGCAATTTTTGACAAAATAGCTGATGTCAGAAAGGTCAATTCAGGCATAATGACATTTAATCGTTTTGCGTTTATTTTGCTGGAATTTTGCATGCAATATTTTAATCTCCTTATAAAACAAAATATTGGAATGTTTTTCTAATGGCTACAAAATATAATGTGTTATGTGTCTGTTTAGGGAATATTTGTCGATCTCCAACTGCGGAAGCGATTCTCAGACATTATTGTGATGTGCATGGCCTAAATGTCACGGTCGACTCTGCTGGGACCAGTAATTACCATCCGAACAAAGCACCAGACCTACGTAGTCAAAAACATGCTGCAAAACGTGGTTATGATTTATCTACCTTACGTGCTAGACAGATTGTTTTAGCAGACTTTGTTGAATTCGACTTGATTTTAGCAATGGACCATGAAAACTTTGATGATATTCAAACACTCATGTCTCAGGCTGTGCAACAGTTCGGTACACATCAGATTCGCGCCAAGTTAGCATTGATGAGTGAACATGATCCTCAATTTAGTCAACAAGCGGTGCCTGATCCATACTATGGTGGTGCAGATGGATTTGATCGAGTACTTGATCAGTGTGAATCCAGCAGCCAAGCGTGGGTCGATATTTTTAAAAATCAAATGAAAGCAGGGCAATAGGATTTAATTTAATATGCAGCTACAAGCGCAGGTTCAGCTTAAAAACTTAAATACATTAAATTTGAATGCGATTGCTTCACATTATGTACAAATCAATCATCCAGATGACGTCCTTGCGGCATTAGAATTTGCGGAGCAGCAGCATTTAAACGTTTTGGTACTTTCGGGTGGCAGTAATGTTTTATTGCCACAGCAAGTACAAGCCTTGGTGATGCATTTAAATATTCAGGGAATTGAAGTTCTTTCTGAAGATGAAAATACTATTACGGTTAAGGTGGGTGCTGGGCAAGTCTGGCATGACTTTGTTTTATATAGCACGCAACAGCAATGGTTTGGATTGCAAAATCTTGCTTTGATACCGGGGTTAGTCGGTGCTTCACCTGTCCAGAATATTGGTGCCTATGGCGTTGAAGCGGGTGAGTTTATTGAATCGGTACAAGTTTATGATCGTGAACTAAAACAGTTTGATTCGATCTCTGCGCAAGATTGCCATTTTGCTTATCGCCATAGTATTTTCAAAGATCACCCCAATCGTTACATCATTGTCAGTGTGACTTTTAAACTATTGAAACAAGCTGAACTTAAACTGAATTATGGTGATCTGAAGCAAGCAGTAGGCGATGAACTGACCGCAGAAAACTTACAGAATCAGGTGATACACATTCGCCAAAGTAAATTGCCAGACCCGAAAGAATTTCCAAATGTTGGAAGCTTTTTTAAGAATCCAATTTTGGCACAAGTTGAATTTGATAAAATTACTCAACAATTTCCAAACATTCCGCATTATCCGCAGGCAAATAGCAGTGTTAAAGTGGCTGCAGGCTGGTTAATTGATCAAGCAGGTTGGAAGGGTAAGCAATTAGGCTCAGTTGGGATGTTTCATAAACAAGCTTTGGTTTTGGTGAATTATGCTGAGGCGACTCTAGCGGATGTACAAAGCACTTATCAGGCTGTACAAAGTGATGTAAAACAAAAGTTTAGTATTCTATTGGAACCTGAACCTGTGTTATACAGTGAACAAGGTTTGATTCAAGCGCATAGTGGGTGAAGAAATCTATGGCGAAAGTACATTGGATGGTCAGTTTAGTACGAGTAATTACCATATTATTCGTGCTACTGGGCTGGTTTGTGCTTTTTTTATATTCGCCTTTTTATTCACAGTTGGTGGTGAAAGGTCTGAACCGCTTTGTTCCTGTCGATGTCAATGAGGTTGCAGCGCAGAGTCAGCGCCCTGCAGCGTTGAGTGAGCACGAAACCTTAGAGCCTGGTTCGAACCTATGGATTGCTCGACAGGCTTATTTGAAACTCATGGAAAGAAGCTTTCAATCTGAGCAATCAGAAGATTTAAGATTAATACAAGCACGTTATAAGTTGTTGCAAGAGCTGATTGCTGAAGAGCAGGAAAAAGAAAGCCAAGATGAAAAAAAGCAACCCAGTATTCCATTGATGAGTGAACAACAAGCTGAGCAGGATCAAGCAAGCTCAGCTGTTGTGATTAATACACCCTTAGATTTTTTACAGTGGAATACACCTGATAATCAGGCATTGATGGGTAAATATATTGCCTTTTTAGAAACCTATCCAATTGCTTTACCTGTGAAGGAAGAAGATAAAGATCAGACCAATAAAGACCTGATTGAATTGAAAAATAATAAAGAGAACTTGGTTGAGCCACAAAGTGCTTCACAGCCGAATGCAATTGTCGTATTGGGCGGTGGCCTCACTCTTGGTGCCAATGGTAAAGATATTGTGGTGAATAATTACACACGCTTACGCTTGGAAAAAACCTTACAAGTCGAGAAGAAATATGCTTTACCAATCGTACTGAGTGGTGTCGAAGCACCTTATATGCAGGCATGGTTAAAAGAGCGTGGTGTGGATGCTAAATTGTTAGAAAACCGCAGTATGAATACTTGTGAAAACTCTCGATTCAGTTCTCTATTACTACAAAAGAAAGGTGGTGCGCCAACCGTCATTTTGATTACCGATGAGTACCACATGCCACGGACACGACGTTTATTTGCTTTAAATGGTATTGAGACTGTGCCTGTCATGGCCCCAATGCCAACGACCTTAACGCAATGGCGTCCAAGTGAACAAAACTATGATCATAGCCGCCGTGCCAACTATGAAATGCTGGCTACGATTCGTGATATGTTATTTGGCTCAAGTGATTGTCGAGAGATACCCTAATGTCCGATATTCCATTTTTAAATCCGACAATTTTAAAACAACTGGATTTACCTGTACCAAATCGTGAGACCACACCTCAGGTGCTTGAACCTTTGGATTTATCGCGTGTCACAGAGATCTCAAAGCCATTACAGGCGTATCGTAAGTTATATGGTTTACATTTATTGGATGGCGAACATTGGCAGGGCTATGTAGAAATGCCACTGTTCCGTGTGCATGTCCAAGTGTTTCAGCCTAAACAACAGAAATTACAGGGTACGGTGTGTTTGCTGCACGGTTATTTGGAACATAGCGGTATTTATCAACCGATTATCAAAGAAATTCTTGAGCAGGGCTTTAGTGTTGTTACTTACGATTTGCCTGGACATGGCTTAAGCAATGGTTCACCTGCCAGTATTCAGAATTTTGATCACTATCAGCAAGTTTTACACGCGGTTTACGATGCGGTTCGTGGTGCGAAGCAATTACCGAAGCCGTGGTTAGGGATTGGGCAAAGTACGGGTGGTGCAATTTGGATGCATCACTTACTTGAATATGCAGAACGCCGAGAAGATCCTATTGTCGATCGGGTATTATTGTTGTCGCCATTGATTCGGCCTGCGAAAACGGCATGGTGGCATAACTCGGTTGGTCTGGGCATTATCCGTAGGATCAAAAGTCAAGTACCACGACATTTCCGTCGTAATAATCATAATCCTGAATTTTTACGCTTTGTTCGTTTAAAGGATCCTTTGCAACCTCGAATGATGGGCATGGACTGGATTTTGGCGATGTCAAAATGGATGCTGGAAATGGAACAGCGACCAGCATGTCGTATTCCTGTGTGGCTCGCACAGGGTGCTTTAGATCAAACCGTAGATTGGCGTTATAACATTGAATATATTCGCCGTAAGTTTAGATTGCAGACTTTATTGATGCTGGAAGAAGGCTCACACCAATTAATTAATGAACGTGCTGATATTCGTGCTGCGCTGACAGGCTTAATTCCTGCTTTCTTACATGCAAAACCAAATCACCACTATTACTAGTGGTGATTTTTATTGGCTTAAACGTTTATATTAAAATTGATTGGCATCCGCCATTTTCCACATACGATAGTAGAAATTCTCGTCATCATTTAAATCGCTATGCAGCAATTCATTTTCTTTTAAGAAGAAGTGGATCTGTGCATAGTTTTTGATTTCGCGATCATTCATACGCTGTGCCAAATGATGCGCTTTAATGTCGGATGGGTGATGTAAACCCGCAGCTGCAATCATTTCAGATAAGGCGTGCAGCGTGTTTTTATGGAAGTTAAACACACGTTCAGCTTTACTTGGAACATCAATCGCTTTCTGACGATCTTTATCCTGTGTTGCAATACCAACAGGACATTGGTTGGTATGGCAGCTTTGTGCTTGGATACAACCTACCGCAAACATAAAGCCACGTGCGGAATTGACCCAATCCGCACCTAAGGCAAAGGTGCTGGCAATATCAAAGGCGCTGATCATTTTACCGCTGGCACCAATTTTGATTTGATCACGCAATCCTGTACCCACTAGTGTATTATGCACAAAGCGCAAACCTTCTCTGAGTGGCGTACCAATATAGTCACTAAACTCGATTGGTGCTGCGCCAGTTCCGCCTTCAGAACCATCAACCACCACAAAGTCAGGCACAATTTTGGTTTCGAGCATGGCTTTGACAATGCTCATAAATTGCCAAGGTTGACCAATACAGAGTTTAAAGCCAACTGGTTTACCACCTGAAAGCTCTCTGAGTTTTTGAATGAAATGCATCATTTCAATCGGGGTGTTAAAACTTGGGTGTTTAGAAGGGGAAACACAGTCATGGTCTCTGGAAATACCACGAATACGGGCAATTTCTTCAGTGATTTTATGCTTGGGTAAAATACCGCCGTGACCTGGTTTCGCACCTTGTGAGAGCTTGACCTCAATCATTTTAATATTCGGATTTTTGGCTTGCTGTGCAAACTTGTCTGGATCAAATAAGCCTTCAGCGGTACGGCAACCAAAATAGCCACTGGCAATTTGCCAGACAATATCGCCACCATGCTCTAAATGGTAGGGGCTGAGACTACCTTCACCGGTATCGTGGTAGAAGTTGCCTAAATGTGCACCTTTGTTCAATGCACGGATTGCGTTAGCACTCAGACTACCAAAGCTCATTGCTGAGATATTCATGATCGATGCGCTATACGGCTGGCTACATTGCGCATTACCAATCAGTACCCGGAAAGATTCTGGATTCGCAGGAGGACACGGGGCAATGGAATGTACAATGAAGCGATAGTTTGGATCATAGACATCAATGATTGAACCAAAGGGCTTATCCGCATTTTCATTTTTTGCACGTTGATAAACAAGGCTGCGTTGCATACGTGAAAAAGGCAGGGCATCTTGATCCGATTCAATGAAATATTGACGAATTTCAGGGCGAACATCTTCAAACAGAAAGCGGAAATGTCCCAAAATTGGATAGTTTCTCAAAATTGCATGTTTCTTTTGCAGTAAGTCGCGTAAACCAACAATGCTGAGCACCCCAGTGACTAACCAAAGACCGTTTAAAAGGGTATCAGATATAAAATAATAAATGGTATGTGGGGTATAGGTAAATTTAAACCAAGTAATGGTTAAAGCAGTAAAAATACAAAGAAACCAAACAGAATGTCTTGAAAAGAAAGTGTTAAGTAATTTATGTCTTATAGCTTGCGCTGGACTAGCCATCGGCAGGAGATTCCCATAATGAAGCAACTGACAAACGATGCCAAGAAGCTCACACAAGCTCAAGTAATGAATTGTTAGATATGAGAATTATTCTCTTTCCAGGGGCGTTATTCTAGCTCAAGCTGATAGTCATCTTTGGTGACTTTAATTTTAATCTTTTTATACTTTCTTTTATTGGGGTTTAAAGCGGAGTCAGTAACTTCGGTGGCAAAACTCGAATTTCCCATCAAGTCATAATAGGCCTTATAACCAATCAAAATCTTTTGCGGTCTACCACTATGCTCATGACTATAGCTTTCAATGAGTTGAGTTAACTGTTCTAAAATCGAAGTTTGTGTCATGTCTATCTCATTCGCCTGCGTAGCTCATAGGCTTAAGCTAATCGAACTTTGTTAAGGAAATAAGACAGGCCGTCTACTCACAATACTTTTATTCGTATCAGCTTGAGACCATAGTCTGATTTAGAGATATCGCCAATTATTCTTTAATAGCGACCTTTAATTGGCAGAGCCAAACAGTAATAAAATTACACATAACATAATTGAATTATGTATTGCATAAATTTAGACTTTCTTGTAGCATGAATTTATAGCTGAGAGCCAAGATCAAGAATCATGATTTCTTCATTTGGCTGACTTATGGACGGAAAGGGCTTTAATACGGATGCTTTTACATACTTATAAAAACACCGGTCGCCTTTTCTGATAACGCATGTATAGGTTGATGCTTTTAGATAGCGATTAAGCAATTGAAGAATAAGACCTATACAGAGCATTAAACGGATGAATTTATCTAAATAAGGGAAACTAGATGGACATTTTAGATAACCCATTAGAATTATGTGGTTTTGCTTTTATTGAATTTGTTTCGACGGAAAACGGATTAGATCAGATCTTTGAGACCATCGGTTTTTCTAAAGTCGCAAAGCATAAGTCTAAAAAAGTTTATTTATGGCGTCAGGGTAATATCAACATTATCTTGAACTACCAGCCTGAATCTTATGCTTCATTCTTCTTTAAAGAACATGGCCCTTCAGCCTGTGCAATGGGTTTTAGAACTCGTGATGCAGCCAAAGCATTTAGCAAAGCCGTGGAGCTTGGTGCAGAACCAATGTATTCACAAGCTGGGCCAATGGAATTAAATATCCCTGCGATCAAAGGGATTGGTGGCATGCCAATTTTCCTTGTTGATCGTGATATCTATGAAAATGACTTTATTTTCTTTGATGATGCAGACAGAAATCCAAAAGGTGCGGGCCTGAACGAAATCGACCATTTAACTCATAATGTCTATAAAGGACGTATGGAGTATTGGGCGAACTTCTACGAAAAAATCTTTAACTTCCAAGAAATCCGCTACTTTGACATCAAAGGCGAATATACAGGTTTAACCTCTAAAGCCTTGACTGCGCCAGATGGCATGATTCGTATTCCACTGAATGAAGATTCAGACAAGGGCAACGGTCAAATTACAGAGTTCTTGGCAGATTTTAATGGTGAAGGCATTCAGCATATCGCGTTTATTACCGATGACCTGCTTTCAACATGGGACAAGTTAAAAGGGATTGGTATGCAGTTTATGACTGCACCACCTGAAACCTACTATGAAATGTTGAAAGAGCGTTTACCTAATCATGGTGAGCCAACGGAAGAACTGCAAAAACGCGGTATCTTGTTGGATGGCAATACCAAAGATGGTCAGAAAAAACTGTTGTTGCAGATTTTCTCGCAAAACATGCTTGGGCCTGTGTTCTTTGAATTTATTCAACGTAAAGATGATGATGGCTTTGGTGAAGGCAACTTCAAGGCATTGTTTGAATCCATCGAACGTGACCAGATCCGCCGTGGTGTACTAGAAGCAAAATAATTCAGCTCAAAGCTTGAAACAAAAAAGCCAAGAAGTTTGCTTCTTGGCTTTTTTATATGGATGAATTATTAACGGGTTTGAATATATTGATTGATTGCTGCAACTTCACGTTTAAACAGTTCTAAGTTCTCGCTGCCCTCATGAACTGAGAAAAACATTTCACTGTCCAACGCGACAATACAAAACTCCATTGAATGATGCGCATTAAAGATCGGTAGACCCACTGCATTAATCCCGACCAAAAGATCACCCTGAGCAATCGACATGCCATGTTGCAGGACATTCTCTTTGAGTAATAGAAACTCATCCCAATCAGTCGGTCTAATCGGGTAATGGTTATGAGCCGCTTTTTCCCATTCCGCTTGCATCAACGGCTTAATCACGGCTTCAGGCATATAAGAGGCAAACACACGACCCGCTGCGGAATTGACCAATGGCATGATCGAACCAACCTTGGTCACGATTGAAATTGGATGGTTGGATTCAATCGATTGAACCACTAAAGGCCCTTTGGGCGACCATTTACTGATTTGAATACCACAGCCAATCTTGTTTTGTAATTCATAAATCAGGTGCTGAACCAGCTGTAATACATCGGTATGCTGGATACAGTTCAAGCCTAAACGCCATGCTTGATCGCCTAAGGCGTACTGACCATCGGTGAGCTGCTTGGCGTAATTCATGCGAATCAGACTGACCAGATAACGGTGTACCTTGGCAGGGTGCATATCCAGTTTGCTGGATAGGTCTTTTAATATAATGGGCTTGTTATGCTCTAAAAGGGCATTGAGTACCGCTAAACCGACCTCAAGTGATTGAACCCCACCAGATAACTTTTCTTCAATCATTCAATAACCCTTAAGCTGCGTGCTTTCACGCCGTGTTTGTTGCTGTCAATCATGGACAATTTACATCCAGCACATAATGCCTGAGCAGTTGGCAAAATAGAAATCATCTTTTTAAATGAATCAAATTGGTGAATTGCATAAGCATACAATTGTTTTTAGAGAGATTGCACGCTATTTTGCTGAGCCTACTATGCCTTAAAAATATACAAAATGCTTTAAATTTAGACCATAAAAAAAGGCATTAACATTTTACAATGCTAATGCCAAATTCATGGAACTGAATTTATGCACCGAGTTCATCTTCGTGTAAGAAATGAGTATGGTGTGGTGCACGTTTGGTGCGACTCCACTCATCCAGCATTTCTAATTTCATTTCTTCGGTAATTCGTGCAATCTTGGCATCGGCATTGACATCATTATAGGTCAGTTCCAGACGATGACCATTTGGATCGAAGAAGTAAATCGAGTGGAAGATACCATGGTTGGTCACCCCTAATACCTTCACGTCATTGGCTTCGAGATGTGCTTTTGCTGCCATCAGCGCATCTAAATCTTCCACTTCAAAAGCAATATGCTGTACCCATTGTGGTGTGTTTTCATCACGGCCCATATCTGGTTGCGTCGGCAGTTCAAAGAAGGCCAATACATTGCCTTGGCCCGCATCTAAAAACAAATGCATGTACGGATCAAAGGCTTTGGTGGATGGCACATGGTCTTCTGCAAAGGCCAGAATGAAATCCATATGCAGCATTTTTTTGTACCATTCGACGGTTTCTTTCGCATCTTTACAGCGATAAGCCACATGATGAATTTTTTTAATTGCAAAGCTCATGATAAAACTCCTTTTATCTCTATTCCCAATCTGGTTGTTGTTCTGGGGTCGCATTCAAGAATGCGGGAAGGGTTAAACAATGTTGGTAGATCGACTCAATCTTGGGAAAAGCACTTAAATCAATTTTAAAGCGCTTGGCGTTGTAGACTTGAGGAATCAAGCAGCAGTCTGCAAAAGTTGGCTGTGAGCCAAAGCAGAATTGCCCATTGGAATGCTGTAATTGCATTTCTAAGCTGTGAAAGCCTTCTAAAATCCAATGTCTGTACCACAGCGTTTTTTGCTCATTACTGATCGCAAGATCGTTTTGTAGATACTTCAACACTCTCAGGTTATTGATCGGATGAATATCACAGGCAATGCTTTGTGCAAAGGCACGAACTTTGGCACGTTCAATCAGATCTTTGGGTAACAGCGCTTTGGCTGGATAACGTTCTTCCAGATATTCCAAAATGCTGAGCGACTGGGTAAAGACCTGATCTTGGTCAAGTAGTGTCGGCACCAACTGACTTGGATTGAGGGCACGATAACTTGCCAGTTGCTGCTCATTTTTAACGAGATGCACTGCTTCAGTTTCATAGGGCAATGCTTTTAGGTTAAGCGCGATACGTACCCGATAAGCCGCAGAGCTACGAAAGTAACTATACAGTTTCATAACGCTCGTCCTTTTGTTGATTAAAACGAAAGTGACGTGCTGGTAAAATGGTATTGGCAACTTCGCCAAAGCCCACGCGGATTCCATCTTTTTCACAGTAGCCTTTCATCACAACACGGTCACCATCTTCCAAGAAGCCACGCTTTTCGCCGTTGCAAAGGTTGAGCGGTTTGGTGGTATTCCACGTCAGTTCCAGTAAGCTGCCATAAGAATCTTCAGTTGGGCCTGAAATTGTGCCTGAACCCATTAAATCGCCGACTTGGACATTACAGCCTGCAATAGTGTGATGGGTCAGTTGCTGTGCCATTGACCAATACATATATTTGAAGTTGGTTTGGCAAATCACATTAGACTGTGAAGATTGAGGGGTTTGAACTTCAACACTAAGCTGAATATCATAGCTGTTTGCGGTGTTTTCTTGTAGATAGCCTAATGGTTTTGGTTGTTGCTCCGGACCTTTGACTTTAAATGGTTCAAGCGCTTCCATGGTCACCACCCACGGTGAGATGGCACTGGCAAAGGTTTTGGCATTGAAAGGACCTAAAGGGACATATTCCCATTGTTGAATATCACGTGCTGACCAATCATTCAGCAACACCATACCGAAGATATGTTCCCATGCATTTTCAATGGCAATCGGCTCGCCCAATTCAGTTGCTTTACCCACGACAAAAGCAGTTTCTAATTCAAAGTCGAGTTTACGGGTTGCCGAGAACATAGGACGTTCTTCATTCGGTAATTTGATTTGTCCTGAAGGGCGCACAATGTCTTTACCGCTGACAATCACAGAACTGGCACGACCGTTATAGCCGACAGGCAATTCGCTCCAGTTCGGCAATAGCGCATTTTTAGGGTCTCTAAACATGGTACCGACATTGGTGGCATGTTCTTTCGATGAATAGAAGTCGGTATAGCCAGGTACATGAATCGGTAAATGTAAAACCACATCTTCTTGTTTAAACAAGACTTGCTGACGTAAATCTGCATCATCACGTAAGGTCGGATTTTCCGCAGACAATAAGCTTTGCACAGTGCTGCGAACCGTATGCCAATTGTGTTTGCCTGTTTCAATAAATTTATTCAATGTTGGCTGATTAAAGCAGTTTACTGTTGTGAGCTGTAATAAGCCTTTTTGCTCTAATGCGGCAAGGTCAAGCACCCATTCACCAATTGCAACGCCAACGCGTTTTTCACCTTGTGCTGTCTCGCTGAAAATGCCGTATGGCAAATTATGTATTGTGAAATCTGATTGGGCATCAATCTCAAGAAAAGAAGTTAAATGATGTGCCATGATTCGCTTTCCTTGTCTTTAATTCTGTCGGTCTAATCTGGTTATTTAGGGAGTGTTTTGATTAAGCGATTGAAAGATAAAATGATGTATAGGTTTTTATCGGTCAATTCTAGTTTGCTTAGAGCAAAAATCCCTGTGTCTTAATTTCTATCATACTGAAAATAATTAATTACGCAATACATAATTTAATTACATTATTCATAATATTTGTTATTTGTTGAATTTTCTGTTTATATGCGCGGTTATTCGAAAAGTGAATTAATTATTTTTCGGGTTAGATATAGGCATTTGTGATTAACTTATGATATACGTAATTTTAGACAGAAAAATTACGCGACACGGATGAGAATAATCATATGTCAAAACAGGAGCAAGGAAACCTGAACCCAGGTTTAAGCAATCGGCATATCCAGCTTATTGCGCTAGGTGGTGCGATTGGCACAGGTTTGTTTCTAGGTATCTCACAATCGATTAAGCTGGCTGGCCCATCGGTCATTCTGGGTTATGCGATTGCAGGGCTCATTGCATTTTTAATGATGCGACAGTTAGGTGAAATGGTGGTACAAGAGCCAGTCAGTGGTTCATTTAGCCATTTTGCTTATAAATACTGGGGCTCATTTGCAGGTTTCATGTCAGGTTGGAACTATTGGGTACTCAATGTGCTGGTCTGTATGGCTGAGCTCACGGCGATTGGGTTATATATTCAATATTGGTGGCCTGAAATCCCGACATGGGTTTCGGCATTGGCCTTTTTTATCTTAATTAACGGTATCAACCTTTTGCATGTCAAGTTTTTTGGTGAAATGGAGTTTTGGTTCTCTATCATCAAAATTTTAGCAATCTTGGCCATGATTGGTTTTGGTTCGTATTTACTTGCAACAGGAACAGCAGGGCCACAAGCTGGTATCAGTAATCTTTGGGCATTGGGTGGATTCTTTCCATTTGGTGTAGAAGGTCTGGTCATGGCCATGGCAGTGATCATTTTCGCCTTTGGTGGAATTGAGTTATTTGGTATCACTGCGGCAGAAGCACGTGATCCTGATAAAACCTTGCCGAAAGCAGTGAATCAAATTATCTATCGTATTTTGATTTTCTATATTGCAACGCTTTTCATCTTATTCGCACTGTTCCCTTGGAACCAAATGGCGCAAGGTGGTAGCCCATTCGTGATGGTCTTCGCATCATTGGATAGCCAAGGCGTTGCAACAATGTTGAACTTTGTGATCTTAACTGCGGCTGTATCTGTTTATAACGGAACCAGCTATTGCAGTAGCCGTATGTTATTGGGCTTGGCTCAACAAGGTAATGCACCTAAGTTCCTTCAGAAAATCAACAAACGTGGTATTCCAACCAATGCGGTTTATGTATCTGCATTCGTTACGGTACTGTGTGTGTTGTTGAACTATGCATTCCCTGCGAAAGCATTTGGTTTGTTAATGATGCTGGTGGTTGCAGCGATTGTGATTAACTGGGTGGTGATTTCATGGACGCATTTAAAGTTCCGTAAGGCCATGCAAGCACAGGGTGTCACTACCAAGTTCCCAAGTATTGCTTATCCATTTAGTAATTATCTGTGCATGATCTTTATGTTGGGTATTCTCGTGGTGATGTCAATGACTGCGGATATGCGGATCGCAGTCATGATGATTCCCGCATGGATTCTGTGTTTAATGCTAGCCTATTATTTGAAACAGCGAAAATTAAGAAATGCTCAGCCGAGTGTGGCTTTAAATACGGATGTTTAACTTTCAAAGCGGATATGTAAAAAAAGGGCTGAATTTTCAGCCCTTTTTTTACATATCCGCTTTGATATTCATGCGGATATTTGGCGAATTGTTTGGTGAAATGAGCTAAAATTCGCTTATATCAATCGAGTTTATTTTCTCTATTTATTCTTATTTGACACTTTAAAAAAGGCATTTGAATTGCTTCAATCATTAAGTATCCAAACACGATTGGGTGGTTTCTACCTGTTCTACTATGCCATAGTCGGAACGTTCATGCCGTATTGGAACCTGTATCTACAAGATCAGGGGTTCAATTACCAAGAGATCGGCATTCTTTCTTCAATTGCGATTATTACCCGTTTTTTTGCACCATTAATTTGGGGCTGGATTGCTGATAAATCAGGAAAGCGAATGCTTTTGGTACGTATTGCGACCTGGATGGAAACCTGTATCTGGTTTGCCATCTTCGTAATCCCGAATAGTTTCCAATCAGTGGCGTTACTGATGTTGATTTTCAGTTTCTTCCAAAATGCCATCTTGGCGCAGTTTGAGGGCGTGACTTTATTCTGGTTAGGTGAAAAACGTGCGGAACTCTATGGCAAAGTGCGTAAATGGGGTTCAGTCGGTTTTATTGTCGGTGTATTTGTAATTGGGGCTTTATTGGAGGTTATTCCAATCTCAATGCTGCCTATTTTATTGCTCTCTGTTTCATTTCTGGCTTTTCTTTGGTCATTTAGTATTAAAGAGCCTGAACATGCACCAAGCTCTCAGAAAACGCTTGAACCGCTACTCCCGATTTTAAAACGGCCCATCGTTGCTGCATTTTTTAGTATTGAATTTATTTTGCTGTTTTCATTGGCGCCGTTTTATAGCTTTTATAGTAACTATCTAAAAGAAATTGGCTTTAGCACCACACAAATTGGCAGCTTATGGGCGATGGGGGTGATTGCTGAAATCATTATGTTTGCTATTGCACAAAAGCTCTTCTTCACTCGCTTTTCATGGCGAACATTGGTAGTGATTTGCCTGCTTTTAACCAGTTTACGCTGGTTCTTGGTCGGTGTTTTAGAAAACAATTATATTGGACAGTTACTTACTCAGTGTTTACATGCCTTTAGTTTTGGCCTGTTCCATCTGATTGCCATGAAAGTGATTTTCCAAAACTTTACACCAGAGCAGCAAGGCCGAGGACAGGCATTGTATAGCACCATGTGGGGCTTAGGGGTAGCATCTGGAAGTTTATTGGCTGGGCACTATTGGCAAATATTTTCAGGTGCGACCATTTTCTTCTGTGCCAGTGTGGTGGTCTTGTTTGGTTTATTACTGGTGCTATGGCTGCCGAATCAAGTGGAAACAGCAGCCAAAACTTAGACTAGATTTGGATGTGTTTATATTGCGGCAACCATGGTTGTGCTTGTTCCAGTTGAGCGGCAAGTTGCAACAAGCGGTCTTCACATCCAAAAGGTGCGATAAACTGGCTACCGAGTGGCATACCGTGTTTATTCCAATACAAAGGGACTGACATGGCAGGTAAACCGGTTACATTGGCGAGCTGGGTAAAAGGTACCCAACTCAAATTGTCCTGTACCATTTTCTCTACCAACTTACCTTGTGCCAAGTAGTGGGCTTTTCCTAGTTTTAGCAAGCCTTTTAGGATTGGCTTCTGCCAAGCAGGTGTGGCAACCTCACCATTTTTAGGCGCGACTGAGGCCGTGGTTGGCGTGAGGTATAAGTCATATTTTTCAAAGAAAATATTCATCTGGGTGCTGTACAGTCCCCAATTATTAAGCGTATGAATATATTCTGTCGCCGTGGTCTTCGCTCCAAAGGCAGCCAAAGTAATTGAATCGAGTTCGAAATCACGATTTTTTGCACCCGCCATTTGTTTGATTTGTGCCTGCATATAGGAGAACTGACTGAACCATGTGGTGACAAAATCTTTTGCCAGTTCGAGACCATCTATTTTAGGTCGGTCTTCAACCACAATATGACCCAATGATTCCAATAGCTTCGCAGTTTTTTGCACAGCTTGGATTGCATCTTTAGAGATTTTGGTACCAATCGGTGATTGGGTATTAAATGCGATACGAAGTTTTTTTGGACTTTGTTGAATGATATCTAAGTAGTTTTGTTTCGGTGCTTCAATACGAAATAGTGAGGTTTGTTCAGGACCTTGCACTGCATCAAGCATGGCTGCACTATCTCGAACGGTTTTGCTGAGCACATGCTGCATGGCAGCGCCGTGCATGGCTTCGCTAAATTGTGGTCCCCATGGCGTACGTCCACGACTGGGTTTAAGTCCAAATAGACCGCAATACGAAGCAGGGATACGAATTGATCCACCGCCATCACCCGCACCCGCAATAGGGACTAAGCCGCCTGCAACTGCTGAAGCAGAACCGCCTGAAGAGCCACCGCTGTTATGCTTTAAATTCCAAGGATTATGGCATGCTCCCCAAGCATCAGGCTCAGTAATCCCTTTAATACCAAATTCAGGCGTATTCGTTCGTCCAAAAGTGACAATACCAGTTTGTTCCCAGCGATTGACAATTTCTGCATTAAAGTCTGGTGTGTAATTGATTTTTTTTAATGCTTGACTGCCATAAGACGTTGGCACACTTTGGTATTCTTGAAATAGATCTTTGACTAAAAATGGAACACCTGAGAATGGACCTGATAAAGCGTGTTGAGCGCGTTGTTTGGCTTGTTCATACATTGGGATAATGATGGCATTCAGTTTCGGATTGACTTGATTGCTTCGTTCTAATGCGATTTCGAGCAGCTCTGACGGCTGAACTTCTTTGTTTTTGACTAACTCGGCTAACCCTAAACCATCGTACTGTACGTATTCTGAAAATTTCATGGCTTTTATCCCTAAAGCGAAAATCTTTATAAAGTAAAAAGTTAAATACAATTTGAAAAATAGCATACCTGAAAAAGTGTCAAAACAAGCAATTAAATTACATGGTAAAAATATTGTGTTTATATGGTTATGAATGCATGCTTTTATCAAAAAATATGCTAATTTAAGCCTATGCACCGTTAAGATGACGACTTAATTAAATCTATGAAAAATATTTATATTATTGGATTATTATGGGCTTGCTCAACATGGACTATGGCAGAGACGGTCGTAAATGACAAAGCAGCAGTAACCCCTCAACAAATAGCTAAAGCCAATGCGATTCGGGTCACAACTCGCCCTGAGATTATGGGGCTGTGGGGAATGGAAATTCCAAACAATAAGAAGTGTGTCGAATACTATAACTTCCGTGGTGTAAGTGATGTGGTGATTAAAAGTGGTCAAGAATGGTCGTATGGCTTATATGATTATCAGCCATCAGAAGATCATAAAGAGCGCTTGCCCGCATTAGTTCTGCAAATCAAATATGACAATAATGAAATGGACTGTTCAGGTCAAAAGCAAGATCAAACGGGTGAAGTTTCGCAGTACTTTGTAAAATGGGCCAATGATTCAACTATCGATTTTTGTGCCAGTGAAAAAGGCGATAAGTGTTTTGCGACCTTGCGTCGTGTTTTACCCTAAGAATTAAGATTGAGTTAGAAATAAAAAAGCCTCTTGAGTAAGAGGCTTTTTTATTTAGGCTTTTTCAGCTTTTGGTTCAAGCTGTTTTAGCAAATGTTTTTCAAGATAATGAATATCCATTGCCTGTTCACAGAAATTTTTGTCTTGTAAGATCAAATCTTTATGCAAAGGAATATTGGTTTTAATTCCTGTCAAAATCATTTCATCTAATGCTTGGCGCATGCGAGCTAATGATGTTTCACGGTCTTTACCATGAGAAATCAATTTTGCAATCATTGAGTCATAGTAAGGCGGGATGTTGTAGCCCTGATAGATGTGTGAATCCAAACGGATACCAGCACCACCTGGCGCATAGAAACTTTCAATTTTACCTGGAGAAGGCAAGAAAGTAGTTGGATCTTCAGCATTGATACGGCATTCAATCGCATGACCTTTAACTTCGATTTGCTCTTGTTCAAGTTCAAGACCTAAACCAGCTGCAATACGAAGTTGCTGTTCAATGATATCAACCCCAGTCACCATTTCAGTGACAGGATGTTCAACTTGCACGCGAGTATTCATTTCGATGAAGAAGAATTCGCCATCTTCAAATAAAAATTCAAATGTACCTGCACCACGATACTGCATCAACTTACATGCATTCACACAGGCTTCTAAAATATCAGCACGTGCTTGTTCAGGTAGGTTTGGTGCCGGTGCTTCTTCTAATACTTTTTGATGACGACGTTGTAAAGAACAGTCGCGATCATAGAGGTGAATCGCATGACCATTACCATCACCAAGAACCTGTACTTCGACATGGCGAGGTTTCTGTAAGAAACGTTCCATATAAACCGTATCGTCACCGAACCACATCTCTGCATCGCGTTGCGCCGCTTGAACCGATTCAAGTAGCGTGTCGACACGTTCTACGATACGCATACCACGACCGCCGCCACCAGAAGCCGCTTTCACGATCAATGGGAAGCCGATTTCTTTTGCTTCCGCGAGTGCATTGTTAATGGTTACGGCATGATCACAGCCAGGTACCGTTGGTACACCTGACTTTTTCATGGCAATAATCGCTGATACTTTATTCCCCATAAGACGAATATGTTCAGGGCGAGGGCCAATGAAAATAAAGCCAGAACTTTCAACGATTTCAGCAAATTCCGCATTCTCGGATAAAAAACCATAACCAGGATGGATTGCATCCGCGCCTGTGATTTCTGCAGCAGTAATAATTGCAGGAATATTTAAATAGCTTTCACTACTTGCACCCGGTCCGATACACACTGCTTCATCAACGAAGCGTAAGTGCATTAAATCTTTATCGGCATCTGAATAGATACCAACTGTTTTAATGCCAAGAGTTTTACAAGCCCGAGTAATTCGTAAAGCGATTTCGCCACGGTTTGCAATTAATACTTTTTGCAACATAGGAATCCCCAAACTGATTAAGCACGGTAGCGGAAAAGTGGTTGACCGAATTGGATCACTTCACCATTTTTCACTAGAATTTCTTCAATTACGCCGCTTTTTGTTGCTTCAATTGGGTTCATGATTTTCATTGCTTCAATGATCCCTAATGTTTCACCCGCAGATACTGTTTGACCTACATTTACAAATGGTGCTTCACCTGGACTTGGTGCTGCATAGAACACACCAACCATAGGTGATGATTCAACTGCACCACGTGGTGTTTTTGCTGCTGGTGCTGGAGCAGCAACCGTTGGAGCTGCAGCTACAGCAGCCGCGGCATAAACAGGAGTAGGGCGAGTTAATGAGATGGATTGGTCGCCTTCCTTAACTTCAATCGCTTGTAAGTCAGATTCAATCATCAAGTCGATGAGCTTCTTGATTTTACGGATATCCATGAGTGAGCATTCCTAAAAAGTCTAAATTAGTTAGAAGATTGAATTTTTTCGATAGCGTAATCGAGAGCAAAGGAATAACCCTTTGCACCTAAGCCACAAATTACGCCAATGGCTTTATCTGATAAATATGAGTGATGACGGAATGATTCACGGGCGTGAACATTTGACAAATGAACCTCAATAAATGGGATGGCAACACCAAGTAAGGCATCGCGTAAAGCAACTGAGGTATGGGTCAAGGCTGCAGGGTTGATAATGATAAATTTCACACCCTCGTTTTGTGCTTGATGGATACGATCGACAATCGCACCTTCCCAGTTGCTTTGAAAAGTATCTAGTGTGAGTGATGCATGTTGGGCTTGAGCGATGAGTTGCTGGTTAACATCATCTAGCGTGAGATAACCATATACCTCTGGTTCGCGTTTTCCTAGCAAGTTCAAATTCGGTCCATGAATTACCAAAATGGTTGAGCTCATTCAGCCTGCTCCAATTTCTAAATCTGCAAAAGTTTTTTGCAAGATGTCTGCAAAGTTTGCTTATTATGGCACAAAATTCTGCAATTTTTTTATAATTTGTTTTAATCGATGAAGAAATTTGCATGCCAAGCATGGTGCATATAATGAAAACTTTGCAAGGAATTGGCAATGTTAAAATATGACAAAATTTAGCGTAATTTTATTTTTAAACATTCTAAACTGAATTACCTCATTTCGTTCATGGGATTTGTGTAACTCAGCAGTCAAGCTATTTATATTTTGGTATCTTAGTGCGACTTAAATCCTTAGAAAAGAATTGGGTAAAGTGTATTTTTATGTGATCCAATAGGATGAAGGTTTTATACTAACATATTGTTTTTATGTGTTTAAATTATTATTTATGAGGATAGTAAACCTGTAGTTGCTAAAATATGAATATTGAACCTTTTCTGATGCTACTTGTTGATTGCGTGACATTGTGAAGCGCTTGATGACTGCAATGCAAGATGATTAGAGATTGAACACTGTTGTCGCTTAATCAGTTGGCAGAAATGATAAAAATTCGCATTCTAGATGGCAGTTAATGACATAAAAATGTCCGAAAAAGATATCTCTGCTTTCAATATGATAGTGACTACTTAAGGGATTACTTGTGATTGGTGTAATCCCTTTTGGGTCTTTCAAAAGCTGTCTTTAAATATCAAGACAGCTTTTTTTTGTCCTTGGTTTTATGTGGGATTCGCAGCAGCTTTATAGGTTTCAAGCAGTAGGCAATTCTGAGCTTGAGTCATATAAGTGTCTCGTTCAAGTTCTACAGCATTCCACTTATGCATTTGTTGAAATAGCCATTCAAAGTCTTGGGCTTTTGGCTCAGCACTGTTTTGTACAAAGTTACGAATGATATTCTGGATGGTAAAGTACTTTTCAACATGAACGTCTGGCGAGCAATGGAATTGAATCACATCAAATTCAATCAGAAGTTGCCATACAGGGCTGAAATCATCTAGTTGTCGCAACTCTTGTTGCGCTTTGAGAATGGCACTGGTTAAGGCAATCAAAGTGTGTGGATGTTGTTGCGCCCATTCTTGCGTGACTGCTAAGACTTTGTCGGCAACATTCGGGATAATGTGCTGACTTGAACAGACAATTTGGCTTAGACCTTGTAACTCAGCTTGAGTATTCCAAGGTTCACCGACACAAAACCCATCTATTAAATGATTACTGATCGCTTCAACCATATAAGGTGGCGGTAAGGTTTTCATTTGAATGGTTTGCGCTAGTTGAGGGTCAGCCAAAGCGAGCCATTCTCTTAAGCAGTAGTGATGAATCGAGTGTTGGAATACATGTGCCAAAGAGACGTTTTGATCTTGGCGGATATAATCCGTCAGTTTCTGTGCGGAGCTCTCTGCGTTGTCTTGCTTCTGAATATTCAGTGCATAACAGAGCTTCTGGCTTAAGCTGATAAAGGCTCGGTTTTCACTCAGCACGAGAGAGGTTTGTAGTGGAATCCCAATTTGATCAGTTCCGACCGCTGCTGCTGGCAACATGGCAGACAGGCAATGTGCAGCATCGAGTAAGCCAAAAGCTAAACGATCACGTAAACTGGCCCAAGAAGCTTCCTTGACTAAATTGACATTTAAACCGACTTCTTCAAAAAAACCACGCTGCTTTGCCCAGAGTAATGCGACACAATCAAGTAAGGGAATATAGCCCAGTTGTAATTCGGTTTTTTCTACTTTTGCTAATTCGACTAAATGGCTCATCTATTCATCCTTTAGTTGATTATTTAAAAGTTGTTGGGCATCGAGTAAACGGCGTGCCATTTCTCCAATAGTCATGCGGTGGCTCATGGCATTTTTTCTGAGTAATTGAAACGCGGTGTCTTCAGTTAAGCCATGCAGTTGCATGAGCAACACTTTGGCCTTTTCGACATCTTTACGATCTGCAAGTTTGGTCTTGGCATCTTTCAGGTCACATTCCAGTTTTTTATGCTTTTTATACTGCTCAATCGAAATATCTAAAATGGTGTGTAAGCGGCTTGGGTCTATACCATCGACGATATAGGCGGTAATCCCTGCATCAATGGCTTGTTTGATAGTGTCTTTATCGGTGTTCTTGGTAAATAAGACGGTAGGCAGATCAAAGTTGCTGACACAACTTTCGATCACATCGCGATGTGGGTGATCCATATCAAGCAGAATGACATCGGCTTGAAGATGTTCGAGTTTAAAAATATTGAGATGATCGAGGGTAAAACAAGCCACTACATCAAAGTCATGTTCAATCAAACAGGTTTTTATGTATTCAGCCCGAGCCTGGTCGTCATCAATAAGTGCGATCTTGAGTTTCGGCATAAGTATATAGGTCAAACGGTGGGGTTATGCACAGAGATTAAAGTACTGTGCGTATTGTTTTTGAAGCAAAAATAGTGCCAGTGAAGCTATTTTGATTTCTTATTCGGTGCAATCGCTCCATGGGGCGTATTGTTTATGCGCTTTATTGTATCGCTGTGACCAAGTAGAAGAAATGAAAAATTTGACTTATATCCTCCAGAATAAAACTGCACTTTTTAAGTGCGTAAAAAGAATTGTTTTGAAGCAGTGCGAATTGTGCTTTAAAACAGGTCGTTGTACTGAACTTGTTCTCTTCAACCGAATTGGTATTCATTAAAAATAAAGAGTAAATGAATAAAATTAATATAAAACAATAACTAATGTTATGTTGGTGTGATTGTGGTTAGAACTTGGCACAGCATTTGCTAACTATTCCTTGAGTCAAAGATGACTTGCAAAATTGTAAGACGGCCAACGATGTCCGATCTGATCGGTTTGTTGATACAGCGTGCTGTATGAGCAACACATGATACGTTCAGTATGGGAGATGGCAATGTCTTTAGATTTATCGGCGAAAAAAGCCACGTCAATTAAGTTATTCAACTTTTCCGCACCAGCGATGCGGGCATTCCACATGAGTTGGCTTGCTTTCTTCGTTTGTTTCTTTGCTTGGTTTGCTTGTGCACCATTAATGCCAGTGATTGCAGGCGAGTTCCATCTCACCAAAGATCAGATCGCCAATATTAATATTGCTGCTGTTGCAATCACGATTGTGGTTCGATTAATCGTTGGTCCACTGTGTGATAAGTATGGTCCGCGTAAAACGTATACTGCATTGTTATTGTTGGGCAGCATTCCTGTATTTGGTGTTGCTGCAGCAAATAGTTATGAATCCTTCCTATTCTTCCGTTTATTGATTGGTGCAATTGGCGCCAGCTTTGTCATTACTCAATACCATACCAGCATTATGTTTGCACCAAATGTTGTAGGCACTGCAAATGCCGCATCAGCGGGCTGGGGGAATGCAGGTGGTGGTGCGACACAAGCCTTGATGCCTTTACTGTTGTCTGCCTTGGTGATGTTCGGTGTAGAACAAGCCATGGGTTGGAGAATTGCATTGCTTGTACCGGGTGTGATGATGCTGATCGTGGGTGTGCTTTATTGGAAGCTGACTCAAGATTGCCCACAAGGCGATTTTAAAGAACTTCGTGCGCAAGGTGTTGTGGTGGGAAGCGATAAAAAAGGGGGCTTGGCAATCCTAATGCATGCAGCACGCAACTATCGGGTCTGGATTCTATTCTGCTCTTATGCGGCATGTTTTGGTATTGAAATCTTCATGCACAACATCATTGCGATGTATTACGTCGAACACTTCAACTTTGGCTTAAAAGAAGCAGGACTGGCTGCTGGGGTTTTTGGTTTGCTGGCACTGTTTGCCCGTGCCCTTGGTGGGATTGTTTCAGACAAAGTCGCGCTGAAAAAAGGTCTAGATGGTCGTACCAAAATCTTGTTTCTGTTGATCTTGGGTGAAGGACTGTTCCTGATGCTATTCGCGCATATGAATAGTGCAGTTCTTGCAATCCTCAGTATGACCATCTTCGCACTGTTTACCCATATGGCATGTGGTGCGACTTATGCATTGGTTCCATTTATTGATCGTGAAGCACTCGGTGGTGTGGCAGGCATTATTGGTGCAGGTGGCAATGTCGGGGCAGTCGCAGCAGGATTCTTGCTGAAAGGAATGGTCGATTTTCAAACTTGTTTAATGGTTTTAGGTGGCTTGGTAGTGATTGCTGCAAGCTCGGTGATGCTGATCCGATTCTCGGTAGAGCATAAACAAAAAGAACAACAGCTGTTTGAACAAGCCATGTTGGAACGTAGCTCAGAACAAAGCAGCGCAGCTTAATCAAAGATTCGATTTGAGGAGAAACACAATGAAATTAGTGATGATTGGTCACGGTATGGTGGGGCATAAATTCATCGAAGCCATCTTGGAGAAAGCTGATGATGAATTAGAAATTACCATCCTTGCAGAAGAACCACGTATTGCCTATGACCGCGTACATTTGACTGAATACTTCTCTGGTAAAACAGCCAAAGATTTATCACTGGCTCGCTTTGATTTTGCAGACGCGCACGGTATTGATTTAAGACTCAATACCAAAGCGGTAGAAATTAATGCAGCTGAGCAAACGGTGACTACCAATTTAGGCGATGTCATTCATTATGACAAATTGGTCTTAGCAACAGGTTCATATGCCTTTGTTCCACCAATTTCAGGCAATGATCGTGAAAACTGTTTTGTCTATCGTACCATTGAAGACTTAGATGCCATTCGTGCTGCGAGCTTAAATGCCAAAACAGGTGTGGTGATTGGTGGTGGTTTATTAGGTCTGGAAGCTGCCAAAGCATTGCGAGATTTAAATCTGGAAACGCATGTGGTGGAGTTTGCACCGCGTTTAATGGCGGTACAAATTGATGATCTAGGTGGCAAGGTATTACGCCGTAAAATTGAAAATCTTGGGGTAAAAGTCCATACCCAAAAAGCCACGCAATGTATTGAAGCCGGTGATAGCACAACGCACATCATGAAGTTTGCGGATGGCAGTGAGCTGGAAACAGATATCATTTTATTCTCAGCGGGAATTCGCCCACGTGATGAATTAGCGCGCTTGAGTGGTTTAGCGTTGGGTGAGCGTGGCGGGATTAAAATCAATGATTATTGTCAAACCTCAGATGAGCATATCTATGCGATTGGTGAATGTGCGCTGTGGGATAATAAAATTTATGGCTTAGTCGCACCCGGCTATGACATGGCACGTATTGCCGCAAAACATATCTTAGCCGAAGAAACCCATTGTTTCGCAGGTGCAGATATGAGCACCAAGTTGAAGTTGATGGGGGTTGATGTGGCATCCGTCGGTGATGCGCATGGCATGACGCCAAACTCACTCAGCTATTTTTATGCTGATGAAGATAGCTTGGTTTATAAAAAGATCGTGGTCGATGCAGATAAAACCAAGTTGCTTGGTGCGGTCTTGGTCGGTGATGCCAAAGAATATAATGACCTACTACAAATGATGCTAAATGGTCTGGCACTACCAGAAACACCTGAAAGTTTGATCATGCCAGGTTTTGCCGATTCAGGTGCCAAAGCAGGCGGTAGTGGTGTCGATTTATTGCCAGATAGCGCAACCATTTGTTCTTGTAATAACGTGTCCAAAGCCGATATTTGCCAAGCAATTTGTGACGGTTCAACCTCACTTGGTGCTTTGAAAAAATGTACCAAAGCGGCGACAGCCTGTGGTGGTTGTGCACCTTTAGTCACGCAAGTGTTGAAGTCTGAGCTACAACGGCAAGGCGTAACAGTCAATAACCATGTGTGTGAGCACTTCCCGTACTCACGCCAAGAAATTTATCACTTGGTTCGTGTCAATGAAATCAAGACCTTTGATGATTTGATTCATCAACATGGTCATGGTCTAGGCTGTGATATTTGTAAGCCAATGGCGGCCAATATTTTGGCATCGTGCTGGAATGATTTTGTACTTGAACCCAGCCATGCGGGCCTACAAGACAGTAACGACTACTACTTGGGTAATATTCAAAAAGATGGTTCTTACTCGGTTGTTCCGCGTATGGCAGGTGGTGAAGTCACTCCAGATGGCTTAATCGCCGTAGGTCAAATTGCCAAAAAATATAATCTGTATACCAAAATTACCGGTGGACAACGTGTCGACTTATTTGGTGCGCAAATTCATCAACTCCCGTTTATCTGGGAAGAACTCAATGCAGCGGGTTTTGAATCAGGTCATGCTTACGGTAAATCATTACGTACCGTGAAATCCTGTGTCGGTAGTACATGGTGCCGTTACGGGGTGGATGATTCTGTGGGCTTGGCGATTGAACTTGAGAACCGCTATAAGGGCCTACGTTCGCCACATAAATTGAAAATGGCGGTTTCAGGTTGTACCCGTGAATGCGCCGAAGCGCAAGGTAAAGATGTCGGGGTGATTGCAACAGAGAAAGGTTGGAACATGTATGTCTGTGGTAATGGTGGCATGAAACCACGTCATGCAGAGTTATTGGCTTCTGACCTTGATACCGAAACCTTGATTCGTTATATCGACCGTTTCTTTATGTTCTATATCCAAACTGCAGATCGTTTACAACGTACCAGCGTATGGCGTGACAATATGGAAGGCGGTTTGGATTATCTCAAATCAGTGATTGTCGATGATTCGCTAGGACTTGCCGAAGAACTCGAAAGTCGTATGAGTCATGTGATTGGGACTTATCAAGATGAATGGCGTACTGCGGTTGAAGATCCTGAGATTCGTAAACGTTTCCAAACCTATATCAATGCCAGTGCAGAACAGCAAGCTGACCCACATATTCAATTTACCCAAGTGCGCGATCAGATTCGCCCTTTGAATGACGCTGAACGCTCAGTCGATCGTATCCCAATGGTTGAAGCATAAGGAGAACTCAAATGACCAGTTTAAAGAACATCGATATGCTGCCAGAAAATCAATGGGTCGAGGTGTGTGCGTTGGATGACATCACACCAAATACGGGTGTGGGCGCACTGATCGAAGGTCAATCCGTTGCACTGTTTCGTGTTGGTCACGAAAAGCGGATTTATGCGCTTAGCAATAAAGATCCATTTAGCCAAGCCAATGTGATGTGTCGCGGCATCATTGGCGATTTACAAGGTGAACGCGTGATTGCATCGCCGATTTATAAACAACATTTTAGTTTAGCGACGGGGCGTTGTCTGGAAGATAAAGATCAAAAGCTCTTGGTTTTTCCAACCAAAATTGAAAATGGTCGGGTGTGGGTCGGGTCTGTTCCGCAAAAAACCTATATTACCAACAATGGGGCTGCTCAAGAAAAGCTGAAACTGGTGTTAATTGGCAATGGTTTGGCGGGGATGCGTTGCCTAGAAGATTTATTGGATATGGCACCGGATCGTTATGATGTAACCGTGATTGGTGAGGAGCCTTGGGGCAATTACAACCGTATTATGTTGTCGCCAGTACTTTCAGGTGAAAAAACCATTGATGACATCATGTTGCATCCACATGCGTGGTACAGCGACAAAGGGATTCAATTTATTGCGGATGATCCTGCAATCAAGATTGATCGTACTCGCAAAGTTGTTCATACCGAGAAAGGCGAAAGTGTTGATTATGATCGTTTGATTATTGCCACTGGTTCATTACCATTTGTTCCACCTGTGCAAGGTGTAGATCTAAAAGGCGTGATTAGCTTCCGTGATATTTATGATGTCAATACCATGATCAAATATTGCGAAACCAAAAAGAATGCGGTGGTGATTGGTGGTGGTTTACTGGGTCTGGAAGCGGCCTATGGACTGAAACAACGTGGCATGAATGTCACGGTTCTACACCTGATGGATCGAATTATGGAGCGTCAGTTGGATGGGCGTGCCAGCCGTATGTTGCGTCATAGTATTGAGCAAAAAGGGATCAATATCATTACTGAGGCGAATACCGAAGCTTTGATCGGTGAGGATGGTCATGTCAGTCAAGTCCGCCTTAAAGATGGAACGGTACTGGATGCGGATTTAGTGATTTTTGCGGTCGGGATTCGCCCGAATATTGCCTTGGCTCAAAGTGCTGGACTGCGTTGTAACCGAGGTATTTTGGTCAATGACACCATGCAAACTTTTGATCCAAGTATTTATGCTGTGGGTGAATGCATCGAACATCGTAATCAAACCTTTGGTTTGGTTGAGCCACTTTGGGGACAAGCTTTTATCTGTGCAACGCATTTGGCTGAACATGGCAGCTTAACCTTTAAATCACCGACGGTACCAACGCAGTTAAAAGTCAGCGGTGTCGATGTGTTCTCTGCTGGGAACTTTGAACCGAAAGAAGATTATGAAGACATCATCCTCAATGATGATAAACGTCAGATTTACAAACGTATCATTATCCAGAAAGATAAAGTGATTGGTGCGGTTCTGTTTGGTGATACGGAAGATGGGATGTGGTATGCCGAGTTGATTGCAGATCAAACGCCTGTTTCTACTTTTAGAAATAAGCTGTTATTTGGTAAGGATTTTGCAATGAAAAAGGCAGGGTGAAAGCTTACCCATTCGAGAAGAATAGGTAAAGGATGAATGGCATTGCCGCATATGTGATGTATGAGCCGATAATTTTTGTAAAGGCATTGCCTTACTTTTCAAGGATGAAAAGTAACAAAAATCCTTTGTTAAGCTGACGGTACATCCTTGCTACCGCAGCTCAACAAGGCGGCATCCATGCCGCCTGTCACGATAGTGTGTGATGAGAAAAATCTAGTTTTAGAAAGTTTATCCATAAGCTGAAACTGGAGAAGAACTCAGAATGATTTTTTAGTTGAGTGTAAAGTTCAGCGGATTAACTAGGTAAAAGGGGCAGTCATGAACAGTATTCAAAATCTAGAACACAGTCGCTCCGATCAAGCAGAAACAATTATTACAAAAACAACATGTCCCTATTGTGGCGTGGGGTGTGGCGTGGATGTCAGTGTCCAACATAAAACGCATGGGACGACAGTACAAGTTGCAGGAGATCTAGAGCATCCTTCAAACTTCGGACGACTCTGCATTAAGGGCAGCAACTTAGCTGATACGCTAGGTTTGGAAACTCGTGTTTTGCATCCGATGTTTGGCCGTAAAAACCATCGTCAAGCCACCACTTGGGATCAAGCAATTGAAAAAATTGCAAATCAGTTTCAAGCATGTATTGATCAGTATGGAGCAGACAGCGTTGCATTTTATGTCTCAGGACAGTTGCTGACTGAAGACTATTATGTGGTGAATAAGTTTGTGAAAGGCTATTTGGGCACTGCCAATATTGATACCAATTCACGTCTATGTATGTCGTCTGCAGTTGCAGCGCATAAACGTGCCTTCGGTGAAGATATCGTACCTGCCAGTTATGAAGACTTTGAACATACTGACATGGTGGTTCTGGTTGGCTCTAATACGGCATGGTGTCATCCCGTACTGTATCAACGCATCATGCAGGCTAAGAGTCAGAATCCAGATTTATTTGTGGTGGTGGTCGATCCTCGTTTTACCAGTACCTGCGAGCAAGCAGATTTACACTTGCCAATTTTACCCGGTCAGGATGTGGCTCTATTTAATGGTCTGTTTCAGCATCTTTACCATCATGATTATATCGACCAGCATTTTGTTGAGACTTATACCGAAGGTCTAGCGGCACTTTTAGCTGCGAGTGAAAGTGAACAAGATTTTAATGCTTTAGTCAAACGGACAGGAATATCCGCAGAAAAATTACAGCTGTTTTTTGATAAGTTTGCCAAGACGGAGAAAGTGATTACGCTATTTTCAATGGGCGTTAATCAATCCTCTCAAGGTGTAAATAAAGCTAATAGCATTATCAACTGTCATTTACTCACTGGAAAAATTGGTAAATTAGGTGCAGCGCCATTTTCAATGACGGGTCAACCTAATGCAATGGGCGGTCGTGAGGTAGGTGGATTGGCCAATATGTTGGCAGCGCATCTGGATTTGGACAATCCTTCACATCAAAATTTAGTCCAAAGTTTTTGGAACAGTCCTGTGATTGCCAAGCAATCAGGCTTAAAAGCAGTTGATTTGTTCCAGGCGGTAGAAAGCGGCAAAATCAAGGCGATCTGGATTATGGCAACCAATCCTGTGGTGAGCTTACCCGATGCAGACCAAGTCAAACGTGCTTTGGAAAAATGTGAGTTTGTGGTGGTCTCTGATATTTGTGCAGATACCGATACCACAGCCTATGCAGATGTGTTGTTGCCTGCATTAGGTTGGGGTGAGAAAGATGGTACGGTCACCAATTCTGAACGCCGTATTTCACGGCAACGTGCCTTTTTAAATCCGCCAAAGCAAGCCAAAGCGGATTGGTGGGCGGTGGCAGAGGTTGCGAAAAAACTGGGTTTTACAGGTTTTGAGTTTAGCAATGCCTGTGACATTTTTAATGAACACGCGGCTTTATCAGCCTATCAAAATGCCAGTGTTGACCAACGTGATCAGGTCGAAAACTTCCGTTATTTCAATTTAAAAGGCTTAATGAATTTAAGTCTGGATGAATATAACCATTTACGCCCAACCCAATGGCCAGTTTGGGAGAAAGGGCAAAGCATCGCCGTGGAGCAATTGTTTGATCGTGGTAGTTTTAGTCATAAAAACAAAAAGGCCAAACTGATTCCTACTGTTGCCATTGATCCAGTGCATGCCATCTCCGAAGATTATCCATTGGTGTTGAATACGGGACGTATCCGTGATCAATGGCACACCATGACCCGTACAGGTTTATCGGCAAACCTCACCACGCATCGCGCTGAACCATTTTGTGAGATTCATCCGAATGATGCATTAAAATTTGGTATCCGTGATAAAGCTTTAGTGGAAGTCCGCTCCCAATGGGGCCGTTGTGTATTGCGGGTGACACTGGCACAAGGTGTGCGTCGTGGCCAAATCTTTGCCCCGATTCACTGGACTGAGCAAGTCGCTTCTGATGCGCGGATTGGTAAAGTGGTGAATCCTGTGGTGGATGCGATTTCAGGTGAGCCTGAGTTTAAACATACCCCTGTGGTCATTCAGCCATTCCATACCACTTGGCAAGGGGTACTCTATGTCCGTGAAGGCTTTGAACATCAGATTAAAGCATCTTTACAACGTTGTGCGTGGTGGACCAAGATCAAAACAGCGAAAGCGATGCGTTATGAAATTGCTGATCGTCATAGTATTGATGAGACCCAAAAGAATTTGAAAAGCTTCCTGCCTTTTGTAGATGAAACCTATGAATGGTTAAGTCTGGAGGATATTTCATCGCAGCTCAGCCATAGTGTGATTTTAAAAGATGGTATCCTGATTGCCAGTTTATATATTGCACCTGTCGATTTATTGCCAAATCGGGATTGGGTGGCGAGTCTATTTAAACGTGAACGATTAAGTGCCTTGCATCGTAAAGCTTTGCTGGCGGGAATGCCGATGTCTGCGGCAAATAACGATGGACCATTGGTTTGTAGTTGTTTTAAAGTGGGTAAGAATAAAATTATTGAAGCCATCAAAACGCAAAATATCACCCATGAAAAACAAGTTACAGCATGTTTAAAAGCGGGTGGAAATTGTGGTTCTTGTTTACCTGAGATTCGTGGTCTGATTAAAACTTGTCAATTGGAGGCAGAAGCATGAATACAGAATATCCCGCTACAGATCTAGTGATCTTGGCGGGAGGGCAAGCGCGCCGTATGAACGGTACTAATAAACTGCTACAACAGTTTGATGATCAGATTCAGCTGTCAAAAATTTGTGAAAGTTTTAAGACTCAGGTTAAACACATTTGGGTGAATAGCCACCGTGATAACTCGATATATAAACAGATTGAACCTGATATTCGATGTTATGCAGATGATCAAAATGGTTTCCTTGGTCCGTTGATGGGGATGAAAAGTGCTTGGTCACATCTGCAAGCTGACTATGCTTTATTTATTCCCTGTGATGTGACTTATATTCCCAATCAGGTTATACACAAACTGCATCGTGCTTTACAAAAGCAACCGCTGGCGCAAGTGACTTATGTCAATATCAATGGAGATGCCTTATATCCATTTTGTTTACTTAAGCGAGAAAGTTTATCTGTGTTGGAGCAAGCGATTGCTGAGAATAAACTGAGTTTGCGAGATTGTTTTAAACAATTGGATGCACAGGTGGTGGCATTTCAAAAGCAAGGCCTGTTTTGTCATAGTATTAACTCATTAGATGAACTGCAACAATACAAGCAGATGAAGGTTTTTAAACAATCTATTTCTGGTTAATGGATCGTCTCAGCTGATTTCAGACTAATCACTGTTGCAATCAATAATGCCATAGCTGCGCTAATTAGTGAGCTATTAAGCGTATGATAGATCGAGAATAGGGCATTCGCTACGATTGGACCGATGATCTGACCTATTCCATACACGACAGTCATCAAGGCAATTAAATTATTTTGTGCTTGGCGAGCGATATGCTGTGCCACAGGCATGGCAATGGTCACCGTTCCCATAAAGGTTCCACCCACGAGTAATGCACTCGACAGATAACCCAAAGCGGTTGGTAGGATGATCGGCAATACAACACCAAAAGCCTGTAATCCTAAATTAGAGGATAAGGCGATTTGTGTGCCGAAGCTGCGGTGGATACGATGCCAGAAAAAACACGAAGGAATCGCACCTAAACCAAAGATTGCCCAGATCTGTGCCGCATCAATATTCGGTAAGGCCTGTTTCACAAATAAAGGTAAATAGGTTGCGGTAATGATGTAGCCAAAACCTGCCAAGGCATAAATCAGAATCAGGGCGTAGGCATGGGGAGCTTTGCGATTTGTGCTTGATATCTCATGAGTTGAAACAGCATTTGGCTGAGCTTGCGATAAACCAAACATTGCAATGCAACCAAGGACCAGACTGGATAGACCGAGTGATAACCAAAGCATTTTGCTGTGCCAACTGAGATGCGTACCGAAAACCAAAAGCTCGGCAGAGAGCGCAATCCCGAGACCAACGCCTGCATACAAGATAGGGGGTTGTTGTGTTTGTTTCTGCTGTTCAAGCAGCCATAATGAAGCAGATACCATGGCGAAAGCACTAAAAATCCCAGCCAAACCACGAGTCAAGATGATCAGGCCAATGGTATTAATACAACTAAGTAGGATCAGACAAAATACCGTACCTACAGTGGCAATAATACTACCGAGATAACTCTGCTGGGATTTCATCTTGATCGCAAATAAAGCACCCAACAGATAGCCCGCATAGTTTGCAGAAGCAGCCAAACTGGCATGCTGTAGATTAATGATGCCTTCATCAATCATATGCGGGTAGACCGCAGTAAACGCAAAGCGCCCGAAACCCATACCAATTGCCATAATCAAGGCTGCACTGATCGCTGATTGCAGGCCGCGGTTGCTGTTTTTTGCTGGCTCAGTCATGACCTGTTCATTCCATCAATTAGTCGCTATGACTCATATGCGCAAGAGGTTGTGCTTTGGCAAGAAATTTATAGTCAAATACATAGAGTGCATAGCTGAAACAACTTAAAATACTGATTAAAAATAACAGCTTAGTACCAGACATTGTTTGAACCATCTTTAGGTGTTGAGAAATGAATAGCTATTTAAACAAGCGCTATTAATCATGTAAAATGATTTGAATTGATACTAACTATCTCTAATAGTGATGGCGATGCAGATTAAATCTTTAGAAATTTTTATGATGGTGGTGAAGTTAGGCAGTTTTTCCGAGGCGGCAAAAACGCTCTATACCGTACAATCCAATGTCACCAGTCATATCAAAAAACTGGAAACAGAGTTGAATGTCGAGTTGCTACATCGGCAGAACCCCATTCAACCCACTAGAGCTGGAGTGCAACTGTATGGTTATGCTGAAAAAATGCTGCATCTACAAAAAGAGCTATTGGACACGTTTTCCCATAGTCAGCTGACAGCCAATTTTCCTTTAGCGATTGGGAGTATGGAAACCACGGCTGCGGTTCGACTGCCAGTGTTGATCCGCGATTTACAACAGCACAGCCCAGATTTTCCTTTTGCCTTATCGACCGCACCCACACGAGATCTAATTGATTTGGTCCATGCATCTAAGCTAGATTGTGCATTTGTGGCACATCATGCACCGATTGATGGGATGTTCAATTTACATGTCTGGACTGAGCAATTGGTGCTTATTTCATCAAAGCATATGCCTGAACGATTTACAAATGACGATCTGATTCAAAAGAAATTTATTGCCTTTAAGCAAGGTTGTAGTTACCGCAAAGCCATTGATCAGTTCTTATCTTCCCATCATTTACCCGCAGCCAATGTGATTGAAATGGGCAGCCTAGATGGCATTATCAGCTGTGTCAGTCTCGATGTTGGCCTTGCAATTTTACCGATCAGCTATGTACAGCAATCTCATTTTGCCCAAAGTGTGAAGATTCATCCCATTGACTCGGCTACAGCGCAGATCAATACCTATCTGGTTGCACATCGTGATATGAGTACATGGGCAACCAATATGCATCATTTCGTTGAGCATGTGAAAGGCATGAATCAGTAGCTTGGTAAATAACCCCTAAGCTTTGCGCCGTTCTATAAAAGAATCCTATCGATTGAGTATTTGTCGTCAAAGGTGATGTGCGTGTCGTGTTAAGTAAAGTCGACGTTCTCCTGAGTATTGTATTTTTTAGTCATATTGCTTCGGCACTGAATAAAAATACAAGATGGACAGGAAAATGACGTTGAATAAAGCGATACGGTTCTACGGAACAGGGACACCAGAGGTGATGCGCTATGAGGACATCGAAGTCGGCGCACCTGCGGTTGGTCAAGTACGTCTACGCCACGTAGCGGTGGGTCTCAATTATGCTGATACCTATTTCCGCAATGGGACTTATCCGATTCCCTTACCAAATGGTATAGGTGTTGAAGCCTCTGGCATTATCGAAGCGGTGGGTGACGGTGTAACCGATTTTGTGGTGGGTGATCGTGTCACCTATACAGGGTTTTTGAATACGCTTGGCGCTTATAGCACCGAACGCCTTATTGCCGCAGATGCATTAATCAAACTCCCTGACGATATTTCCTGTGAAACTGCGGCTGCAATGACCATGCGTGGTTTAACGGCGGCCTATCTGATGCGTCGTATCTATGACTTTAAAGCAGGCGATTGCATTTTATTACATGCAGCCGCAGGTGGTGTGGGGCTAATCGTTTCGCAATGGGCCAAACTGTTGGGGCTAAACGTGATTGGGACCACCTCGACGGATGAAAAAGCAGCGGTAGCACGTGCCTATGGCTGTGATCATGTGATTAATTATAGCCATGAGAATGTGGCTGAACGGGTGCGTGAGTTGACCGATGGCATTGGGGTCAATGTGGTCTTTGATAGTGTGGGCAAAAATACCTTTATGGCCTCATTAGACTCACTCAAACGCCGTGGTTTATTGGTTTGCGTAGGTACCGCATCAGGGCCAATTCCTGACTTTAACCCTGTGTTACTGGCAATGAAAGGTTCGTTGTTTATCACCCGTCCAGCTTTAGCCGATTATATTGCCGATCCAGAAGAAAAAAGAGCCTTAGCCAAGGAACTGTTTGATCATGTCAGCAGTGGACGCATCAAGATCGAGATCAATCATCGCTATGCACTTGAAGATGCCGTACAAGCACATCGTGATCTGGAAGCACGTAAAACCATAGGTTCATCCATTTTTGTGATTTGAAGGGATTTCTGATGCAAATTGAACAGTTAACTTGCAATATTGGTGCAGAACTACATGGTGTCCACTTAGCCGATGCGATTCATGATGACGGGCTATTCACTGAAATTCGGACGCAATTGCTAAAACATCGCGTGGTGTTCTTGCGTAATCAGCAGATGACGCGGGCTGAACATGTGGCTTTTGCCGAACGATTTGGGCCGTTGGAGGATCATCCTGCGGTGGGTAGTCATCCAGATCATCCAGGTTTGGTACAAATTTATAAACATCCTGACAGCCCGATTGATCGGTATGAAAATGCATGGCATAGCGATGCCAGCTGGCGCAAAATTCCACCGATGGGATGTGTACTGCGTTGTGTGGAATGTCCACCTGTTGGCGGCGATACCATGTGGACCAATATGGTGATGGCCTATGAAAATTTGCCTGAAGATATCAAGGAAAAGATTGCGCCTTTACGTGCCTATCACAGTATCGAAGCCAGTTTTGGCGCTGCCATGCCTATCGAAAAACGTTTGGCATTGAAGGCACAGTTTCCAGATGCTGAACATCCTGTCGTACGAACACATCCAGAGACAGGTGAGCAGATTCTCTACGTCAATGCATTCACTACCCATTTTAGTAATTACCACACCAAAGACCGCGTACGGTTTGGGCAAGATGCCAATCCAGGTGCAGGAGATCTATTGCGTTACTTAATCACCCAAGCTGCGATTCCTGAATATCAGGTGCGTTGGAGTTGGGAGCCGAATAGCATCGCTATTTGGGATAATCGAAGTACCCAACATTATGCAGTGATGGATTATCCGCCATGCCATCGCAAAATGGAGCGGGCAGGTATCGTCGGTGATGCAACCTATTAAATTCCAAATCCAAACTTTTTAATTCAATACCGTTTTATAAACTATAAACAGGAGATGCACATGCAATTCTTTGACGATTCTTTGCACCCAGAAAATATGGAAAAAGTGGTCATTACCGTTGCGCCCTATGGCCCAGAGTGGATGCCAGAGGACTTTCCCGAAGATATTCCAGTGACCATGGATGAGCAGATTCAGAAAGCGGTGGAATGCTATGAGGCAGGCGCGACAGTGCTGCATTTGCATGTGCGTGAACTGGATGGTAAGGGCTCTAAACGGTTGTCCAAGTTTAATGAACTCATCGCAGGGGTGCGTGAAGCCGTACCCGAGATGATTATTCAAGTCGGTGGCTCGATTTCATTTGCACCTGAAAGCGAAGGTGAGGCAGCTTTGTGGCTGAGTGATGATACCCGTCATATGCTGGCTGAATTAACACCAAAACCTGATCAGGTCACGGTCGCAATTAACACCACACAAATGAATATTATGGAGTTGCTCTATCCAGAATATTTGGAAGGCACATCTTTGGCACATCCTGCAATTCAGGAAGCTTATGCTGAAATGACCGTTCCGGCAGGACCTGCGTGGGTCACAGAGCATTTAAAACGTCTTTGCCAAAATAATATTCAACCGCATTTTCAACTCACTGGAATGCATGGCTTAGAGACCTTAGAACGGATGGTACGTAATGGCCTATACATGGGGCCATTGAATTTGACTTGGATCGGAATTGGCGGCGGATTCGATGGGCCAAATCCATTTAATTTCTTTAATTTTATTCATCGTGTACCAGATGGTTGCACCCTGACTTCGGAATCATTGCTTAAAAATGTATTGCCATTCAATACCATGTCGATGGCGATGGGTTTTCATGCACGGGTTGGTAATGAAGATACCATTATCGATCATCGTGGTCAGCGCTTCTCATCTGTACAACAAATTCAGCAAACTGTACGTATTGCACATGAATTAGGTCGTGAAGTGGCAACAGGCCCAGAGGCACGAGAAATCTATCGGATTGGTGTGCAATATCAAAGTATTGAAGAAACTTTGCAGGCTAATGGTATGTCACCAAACCGCCAACCAAAACAAAAAGGTGTACCTCAGCGCCATTAAGTCTGAGCAGCAATGGATTGAATGTCACAATAAATGCAGTACGCAGCAAGCGTATTCAAATAGCAAGCCACGTACTGCAATCAAAAATATAAATCATAACAATACAAGGAGGTTGCTATGGATGCTCATCCATATACCGTGCATACGGATCATGTTGATACCTCAACGAATGTCCCGCGCCGTTATGCGTGGCTGGTATTTGCGCTGACATTTGGCTTGTTGATTTCAGACTATATGTCTCGGCAAGTGCTGAATGCCGTATTTCCATTGATTAAAACTGAATGGGCCTTGACCGATAGCCAACTTGGCTTATTAAGCGGCATTGTGGCACTGATGGTCGGGATCTTAACTTTGCCCTTATCCTTACTGGCCGACCGTTTTGGGCGAGTGAAAAGCCTGGTCATTATGGCGGTGCTATGGAGTTTAGCGACTTTGGGTTGTGCTGTTGCTGAAAACTATCAGCAAATGTTTGTGGCCCGTTTTATGGTCGGTGTGGGTGAGGCTGCTTATGGCAGTGTTGGCATTGCAGTGGTAGTGGCGATTTTTCCACGCGAAATGCGAGCTACGCTGGCCAGTGCATTTATGGCAGGTGGGGTATTCGGCTCATTTCTCGGGATGGCACTGGGCGGTGTGATGGCAGAGCATTTTGGCTGGCGTTGGGCATTTGGTGGTATGGCATTGTTTGGTTTGATCTTGGCTTTGCTCTATCCCATGGTGGTTAAAGAAAAAAGAGTCAATCTAAGCAGCAAAACATCCAACAACACTCAGAAACAGCAACAGAGCAAACAATGTTTAAGCACGATTTATTCAAGTCGATCAGTGATCGCAACCTATATCGGTAGTGGCTTTCAACTGTTTGTTGGCGGCACCGTCATTGTGTGGATGCCGAGTTATTTAAATCGTTATTACGGCATGAATACTGATTCTGCAGGTGTACTGGCCGCCGTGATTGTACTGTGTAGTGCGGTCGGGAGCATTCTATGTGGCATGCTTAGTGATCGCTTTGGTCAAAACTGCCCAGATCGTAAGGTGAGTTTAGCAATTGGCTACTGTATCGGGAGCTGTTTACTACTTTCGATTGCGTTTGCAATGCCTGCAGGAAAATCCCAATTGTTGCTGATATGCATGGGCATGTTTATTGCGTTAGGAACCAATGGCCCATCCAGTGCAATGGTGGCCAATCTCACTCATAACAGCGTCCACAGTACAGCTTTCGCGACCTTAACCTTAGCCAACAATTTATTGGGATTGGCACTCGGTCCTTTAGTTATAGGCAAGCTCTCCGATGTGATTGGTTTAGATCATGCCTTTCAATGGATGCCTTTGGTCAGCATGGTCGCAGCAGCCGTGTTTCTCTATGCCAAAAACTATTACCACCAAGATATTGCACGACTGACTGAGCAAGCAGTTTTACCCAATCTAGACAGCACTCGTTCAAGTGGTGCGGAAGAAAAATGATGATGCGTGAATTAAATATTGATGTCTTTTTTGATTTTATTTGTCCATGGTGCTTGATCGGCAAACGTCAGTTACAGACTGCAATTGCGCAATTAAAGCAAAGTGATCCTGAGGTTGAGGTCATTGTACATTGGCATGGTATGCAGTTACTCCCTGAGATTCCTATAGCGGGTGTCGATTTCAAACAGTTCTATCAAAAACGATTGGGCAGTTTAGACGCTGTAAAACAACGCCAAACCCAAGTGCGTCAGGCAGCCAAGACAGTTAGTGTCGAGCTGCATTTTGAAAAAATCAAATGGATGCCAAATACGGCTCAAGCGCATCATCTGTTTCAAAGCGTTTTAAAACTGGGAACAGCGCAGCAAGCAGAGCATTTATTGGAACAGCTTTTTGCTGCCTATTTTGAAGCAGGTGAAAACTTGGGAGATAGCGCTGTGTTGCAAAGGATTCTCAAGCAATGTGGTTACTCGGTGAATGAACAGGGCCGTGGATGGTCGGAAGTCAACCCGTCTTTTCAGTCGACCTATACAGGAGCAAATGGCGTGCCTTATTTTATTTTTGATGGTTACCTGACCTTGGCTGGTGCACATTCAGTCGATGTGCTCTATCAAGCCATGTTAGAAGCCTTGGTGGTACAAGGATAAGGGCAATGACTATTCGTTTTCAGGTTCCACAAGAAAAAATCCCAGTATCAGGTGCGAGAGCTTTTCTCCAAATTGAGGGGAAAAATATTGCACTGTTTCATATTGGTACACAGTTTTATGCGATTGAGGATCGCTGCCCACATCAAGGTGCGTCTTTATTTAGCGGCGAATTAGAAGGGCAAGCGATTCGTTGTTGTGCCCATGGTTTGGTTTTTGATCTGGCGACGGGATATATGTTGAATTCAAAGCATTTAAAAGTGGCGACCTATCCAGTTGAAGTCGATGCAGCGCAGCTATTTATCCTGATAGATACAGGAGAAAACAATGACTAAATTCATGGATTTTCGTCTGCGTACCCGTGAGTTGATGCCAGGCCTTATTGTCAGTACCGTTGTTGCAGCAGCAGCCTGTTTTCTTTCAGAGCATTATGGTGCACCTGTGATGTTATTTGCTTTGCTGTTGGGAATGGGTTTGAACTTTCTTTCTAGTGAAAGTCAATGTAAAGCAGGCATCGAATTTACGGCACGAACAGTGTTACGCATTGGGATTGCCTTGTTGGGGATGCGGATTACGCTAGGACAAATTACCGCGTTGGGCTGGCAACCGATTGTACTGGTGATCACATTGGTGATCGTGACGATTTCAGTTTCAGTGATCACGGCTAAAATTCTGGGTTTTAAAAAACTTTTCGGGATGTTGACCGGCGGTGCAACTGCAATTTGTGGTGCATCAGCAGCCTTAGCGCTTTCCGCTGCATTTCCTCAACATCCTCAAAAAGAAAAAGCCACGCTATTCACTGTCATTGGTGTTTCTGCACTGTCCACGTTGGCTATGATTGTTTATCCGATGATTGCACGATGGTTAGAACTAGCGCCACAGCAGGCAGGTGTATTTTTAGGGGCAACTATCCATGACGTCGCACAGGTGGTTGGAGCGGGTTATAGCATGTCGCCAGAAACAGGTGATACTGCAACCGTAGTTAAATTGATGCGGGTTGCCATGTTATTGCCTGTCATTATTTGTGCGGCAATGATCACACGTATGCAAGGTGGAGACGCTACCGGTAAACATCCACCTTTATTGCCTTGGTTTGCCGTTGGTTTTTTAGTTCTTGCCTGTATCAATAGCACGGGTTGGGTTCCCAGCATGCTACAACAAGGGGTGAATGAATTATCGAAATGGTGTTTAGTGATTGCAATTAGTGCCTTAGGCATGAAAACACAACTGAAGGAACTGGCTTCTGTTGGAATCAAGCCGATTTTACTGATGCTGGGTGAAACCATTTTCTTGGTGATGCTGGTTTTACTGTTAATGCATTGGATGTTTTAGAGGGCAATACCTCATCATCATATGCTGTCGAGATCAAAGACAAGTAGTCGGCTTTGATCTCTAAACCTTGTGTTTAGGACTTCATAACTGTCTTGTTATTATTCCGCCAAGTGGTGGGTGACATACCAAATTCACTGCTAAACCAACGGGTAAATGAACTTGGCATTGAATAACCTAAAATGTCCGAGACCTGTCCTAGAGAGTAATTTAGGTTTTTTAGATAGCGAAAAACCAGATTACGACGTACATCGTTGATCAACACACTGAAGTTGGTATGCGCAGCTTCCAGTCGGCGTTGTAGGGTTCGGACGTTGATGCCATGAGTATGGGCGACTTGATCAATCGTGGCCCGTCCCATCGGTAACAGCAGATGAATACTTTTACGAATATCAAAAATAATTGAAGATTCACTTTCACGATGCAATAGATCCGTTTCAAGAAAACGTTTGGCATGTGCCAGCATCGTAGTATTGGCATGTGGATTGGTTTTATCTAATTCCGTTGCATTGCAAACAATACCATTAAACTCGCTGCCAAACTCTAGCGAACAACCAAACATACGTTGATGCATCGCCGTATCATACGGGGCATCATGGGTAAAATGAATACTCAAAGGGTGCCATTTCTGCAAAAAAGCAGCACAGAAACGATGGGTAATGCCTAAAGCAAGCTCGATCGCTTGGCGACTGTACTCTGTCGCTGCAGTAATTACCTCGACTCGAATAATGACGGTATGACCGACTTCTTCAATATACATTTCCAATGCGTTATTGATTAGATTTCGATACTGCACAAGGGTGTATAAGCCATCACGCAAGGTATGTTGATAACTCAATAATAAACTCAGCTCACCAAAATCTGCGAGTTGGCGTTGTTCTGCCATATGTAACCCGAAGTATTCACAACCACTTAACTGTGCTGATTGTTCCAGTAGCGTCACCGCTTTGTCTACGGGAATACGCTGTGCACTATCTTGTAGCTGTGCAGGATAGATGCCTGCATCGGACAACAGTTGGTATGGATTCAGGTCTAATTGCTGGCTGACAGCTAAATAATTTTTAAGCACAGCAGTATGGGCGAGTGGCACCATGCTGATCTCCCGATTTTTTAAAATAACCTTCCTAGTTATGCATTATTTATAACTAAAATATGCTGTTTAGAAAAGCACTAAGGCTTATATAAATTGATGTTGGCATGATGATTATTGTTTTTGAAGCGACTTTTTCTGCTAAGCATATTGATATATATGAGATCGTTTGAAGTGTGCTGTCATCAAATGAAAAGTGCCTGTCGTGCCATGTATATCCGTCGCTCTATTGACCCTCTATGTTGAATATGACGTGATGCATCCCCGTTATTTTTATCAAAACAAGGGTTGATTGGTGTAAAGATGGAAAAAATACAAACAGAGGCGACAGTTTTAATTATCCCAGGTTTGCGGGACCATGTGGCTTCGCATTGGCAAACCATTTTAGAAACACGCTTAGCCAAGGTCCGTTCAGTACCACCTTTGCAAGAAGATAAGCTCAACTGTGCAAAACGTGTTGCTGCGATACAGGCTGAACTGGAAAAAATACAGGGTCCAGTGATTCTGGTGGCGCATAGCGCAGGGGTACTGATGGCGATACATTGGGCCGCGCGATATCAACACGCTATTCAAGGGGCATTGCTGGTGACACCACCTGACTTGAATGACGTTTGGCCAGAACATTATCCTTCGCCCAAAATGCTTAGACAAGCAGGATGGTCGCCATTGCCTAATCAAGTGCTGCCATTTCCAAGTATTGTGGCTGCTAGTGTTAATGATCCACTAGCGCATTTTAATGCCGTGGCGGCAATGGCGAAAACATGGGGCAGTGTATTGATTAATTTAGGTGCTGTCGGGCATCTCAATCCTGTATCTGGGTTTGGTCCATGGCCTCAGGCAGAACAATTGATTCAGCAACTGGATTGTAAGGTCGATCAACCGAGCCTGATTGCATAATTAATCTTGCTATAAACCAACCTAAAACATTGTCTTATGCCGAGCTATGTTTGGCTAGATTTCTTTAATTTCGCATTTAAGTACGACACGCCTTGAAGCATAAAGACCCATCGGAAGGCTGGGTTTGAGCCCAGTTGCTTAAAACAAAAATAGAACGACCTGAAATGATTGCATTTTGCTGAATGGGTCAGGTGTTAATTATTCATACATCATATCGATATGGAGATGGTATGGTTTGTCATATTAAACATCCAAATGAACAAATAACCACTGCTATTTTAGCTCAAACAACGCTGCTGTTGGGATTGCTGTGTTCACTTTCAGATGCTTCAGCAGCCAGTTATCAAATCAATGAAGACTGGCGTTTAGAGAGCAATAGCACGATTGCGCTGGGGGCAAGTTGGAGTACCCAAGCGCCATCAGCCGCATTGTTATATAAACCCGATGCCAATCATATTGGCAAGAATGGCATGAGTGTAGATATTAACGGTGATGATGGACGTGCTAACTTTGATCGCGGGGATGCCATTTCACAAATGGTTAAAGGTTTAACCGAATTTCGTTTAAACGGAGCACAGCAAGGTGCGGTGTTGAGCGCCAAGTATTGGTATGACCATGCCTATGAAACTGGGCAAGGTGATTTAAAACCTTTCGATGATTCTGAATGGCCAAACTTGGTGAAGTTTAAAGGAATCGAGTTATGGGATGCCTATCTCTGGAAAAATATCGAATTTGATTCCAAGCAGTCTCTGAAGCTAAAACTGGGTAAACATCGCTTGAATTGGGGGAAATCCCAATTTTTCCAAAATGGCTTGAACTCGGTCAGCGCCTTTGATTTTGCAGCCATTAATCGACCTGCCAGTGAAGCCAAAGAACGGATAATTCCAGTTGAGATGTTGTCTTTTGAAGCCGTGATTCAACCAAACTTAAAATTAGAAGGATTCTATCAATTCAAGTTTAGACCGTCGGTGGTAGATGGCTGTGGGACGTTTTTTGCAATTTCAGATTTTGTTCCCGAAAATTGTGGACCGATTATGTTAACAGTAACACCGGGTGACAAGTTAACTGAAACTGCTGCCAAGGCGCAAACTTATATCCCTCGTTCAGCCAGTCATTATGCAAAAGACAGTGGGCAATACGGTGTTGCACTGAAACGAAATTTATCGAGCCTGAATCAAGCTGAATTGGGTTTTTATTTCGCCAACTATCATAATCGAAATGCAAACTTTGATGGTATCGCCGTGACTGCTGCTGGCGTTGAAAACTTTAAAACGGCACGTTTTTTTTCTATTTATCCTGAAAATATCAAGATCTATGGTCTAAGCCTGAGTGGAAAGGTCGGTACAACCCAGCTATTCAGTGAGTTGAGCTATAAACCCAATCAACCCTTACAGCTGAATGGAACAGATATTGTCTATGCTCAGGTGCTCTCAAAAGAAACACCACTGAAACCTGCAGGTGTTGCTGCTGAGTTTGGCGAGTATCTGCAAGGATATGTCCGCTTGCCAGTCACACAATTCTCCATTGGCGCCACTGATAGCATTGCAGGCATTTTAAAAGCAGATGGTTTGTCTTGGGGTGCAGAATTCGCTGTGAATCATATCGCCAATATTGGCAATCATCGCTTTGGTCGGGTTGGGGTTTTTGGTCGCAGTGAATTATCAACAGGCGCTTATGATTCAGAAACAGGTGAGTTTAAGTGTACGCCATATGGCACAGCAAACCTTCCGAATGATGCTGTTGATCGTTTGAATGAACGTTATTGCAATAAAGATGGTTTCTTTAGTGAATGGTCATATGGTTATCGCTTACGTGCAGCTCTAAGTTATCAAGACCTTTTACCTGCAACGGTGATTACACCCAGTTTAACTTTCCGCCATGATGTATCTGGATATAGCCAAAATTTTCAGCAAGGGCAAATGAGTCTGGCTGCCGCAGTATCGGCCAACTTTCGACAAAAATATTCAGCAGAAGTTCTGTATCAAAACTTTTTTGGATCAAATGACTTTAGTACCATTGATGACAGAGACTTTATATCACTTGCCTTTAAATATAGTTTTTAACTCGTTTAAGTAAATCATATAAGTATTCAAACAGCGTGGCTTGCGTCGCGCTGTTTGGCTGTTCAATCAGTGCTTTAAGCTTTTGCCAGATAATTTTGCATTTCTTCTGCTGGAACCATCCCACCACCCGTTCCCCATACAATATGATTGGCTTGCTGTAACTGCGGTTCAGTAAATTGATGCAAATCGATATAAGCTTGATGGTTGCTGATTAAAATTGGCCCTAACATACCTGCGAGCGCAGAAGGTTCAAGTTTCAGGTTTTCAGACTGGTTGAGCATTCCGAGCAAGCGATACATGGTTGGGTCATCCAGTGTATAAAAACCATCTAATAATCGTTGCATGGCACGACCAACAAAGCCAGAAGCGCGGCCCACAGCAAGGCCATCTGCCGCCGTAATATTATCAATGCCAATGTCCTGAACTGAAATTTCATCATGTAAACCAGTTGATACGCCGAGTAACATACATGGGGAATGAGTAGGTTCGGCAAAGATACAATGTACATGATCGCCAAAAGCCATTTTTAGGCCAAATGCAACGCCACCAGGCCCGCCACCCACACCGCAAGGCAAATAAACAAATAAAGGATGTGCTTGATCCACAACAATACGCTGTTGATCTAACTGTTTCTTTAAACGTTCACCCGCAACGGCATAGCCTAAGAACAGGGTTTTAGAGTTTTCATCATCAATAAAAAAACAATTTGGATTTTCTAATGCTGCCTTTCGGCCTGCTTCTACAGCAACACCGTAGTCTTGTTCGTACTCAATCACGGTTACACCATGCGCACGTAACTTATCTTTCTTCCATTGTCGTGCATCGGCTGACATATGCACGGTCACATCAAAACCCAACTGTGCGCTCATGATACCAATCGAGAGACCAAGATTGCCTGTTGAGCCGACCGCAATGCTGTATTGACTAAAAAACGCTCTAAATTCTGGACTATTCAGTTTGGCATAATCATCGTCAAGAGTGAGCAAATTGGCTTGTAGCGCAAGCTGCTCGGCTCGATAAAGTACCTCATAGATACCACCTCGTGCCTTAATTGATCCCGAAATAGGGAGATGACTATCTTTTTTCAACCATAGTTTGCCTGCAATTTTTTGCTCGAAGTGCGTTTCAAGTGATTGCTGCATATTCGGGATATCGATCAGATCAGACTCAATGATGCCTTGAGCTGCAAGGGTTTCTGGAAAAACAGCTATGAGGTAGGGTGCAAAACGCTGTAAACGGTCGCGAGCATCATCAATATCGGCTTGTGTCAGCCCAACATAGGGCAAGCCTTGCTCAAGCGTGGTGAATGACGGGTTAAACCAGATTGTCTCTTTAAGTTCAATCAGGTCTTTAACAATGGGATAGTGTGTAACAAGGTTTTGAATTTGATTCGAATCCATTCGGTTTCTCATAAAATTTTACATACATCAATAACAGCGAATTGCCCAAAGCGATTCTATGCATTTGGATAAGTCTTCCAGTATGCTTAAGATTAAACCAAGAACAATGATTTTTCACGTTTTTAATGCAGACTTTTGCTGAATGATATTATTTGATTGGAGATTAACTTTTGTTAATTTCTGACTAGTGCACTTGACCTTTATTAAAATGAGTTCTATTTTGGAACTTAATTGATTTTTGACCATATCAGGCTTGTCTAATCAGGACTAGAATTAACTCAACTATGGTTTGAGAACTGAGAAAAATAAAAGGAACAGGAGTTTCATATGTTTGCGATTCGTTACCAACAGATTCCATTGCAATTTTTATTTGAACATCGGGCAACTTTGGCAGGACTTGGAAAAATAGGCTTACGTAGTCTTAAAAAAACAAAGATTGCTCCAGTGGACTGGCAGTCATTAGCATCGATGAATGAAGTGATTGACCCACCAAGCCTTGAATTGATAGACCACTATGTACAATGGAGTGGTGCTGAACTGACTAAATATCAAGACACCATCCCACCGCATATGGTGTCACAATGGGGACTTTCGTTTGCAACGCGATTATTGCTGCAAACTCATTACCCATTGAGTCAAGTCATCAATCAGGGCGTCAGCCTGAAAATTCATGGCAAGCTTCCACGAGATCAAAAGTTGCTGATCCAAGCCAAGATTGCCAATGTCGATGAACGTAATGGACTAGCGCGTGTTTCCGTGCAAATTACCACAGGTACAATCACACAACCTGAGTTAGTCGAAACAGTGCTGCATATGGCATTTATTCTGCCGCATTTTGAGAAAACTAAACGTGTAGAAACAGCAGATCATAAAACTTGGCAGCGTTTAGGTGAATGGTCTGCGGCAGCGGATGATGGTTTGAAATTTGCCTTATTAACAGGCGACTTTAATCCGATTCATTGGATTACACCATTAGCCAAACTATCAAACTTTGGTCAAAAAGTGCTGCATGGCTTTGGTGTGTTTGCACGTAGCTTTGAATTGTTGCCTGAAACAATACAGCAAATCGATATTCGATTCCTCAAACCAGTTAAACTTCCTTCAGAACATAATCGAGTTGAAACCAGTACTGAGCAGATGCAAAAGTATGTCCGTGTTGTCGGTTCGGCAGGGCAAATCTGTTTAATGGGTCAATATTCATAAAATAATAAGGTGAGAAAAATGACGACTGCTACAGCAATCAAACAGGATGTAACCGCTTGTATTCTATGTTCACGTAATTGCGGACTCAGTGTAGAAATTGAAGATAATCAGTTCAAGAAAATTAGAGGCGATGATGATCATCCTTTCTCGCAAGGTTATATCTGTCAAAAAGCCGCACGTTTACAGCATTACCAACAACATGCTGATCGTTTAACCACTCCGTTAAAACGTCAGTCAGATGGTTCCTATCAAGAGATTAGTTGGGATCAAGCTATTCAGGAAATTGCTGAGCAGCTTGTACAGATTCGAAATATCCATGGTGGAACTGCATTTGCATCGGTTGGTGGTGGTGGTCAGGGCAATCACTTGGGTGCAGCCTATGGTCGTCAGTTGCTCTACGCCATGAAAAGTTTCTATGCCTACAACTCTTTGGCGCAGGAAAAAACAGGTGATTTCTGGGTGAATGGACGTCTGTTTGGCAGTCAAGCTTGTCATACCACTGAAGATGTGGAATATGCAGATTATGTGCTGTTTATCGGAACCAATCCTTTTCAGGCGCACGGTATTCCAAATGCCAGAGATACCTTAAAACATATCAGAAAAGATCCAAACCGAACCATGGTGGTGTTTGATCCACGCGTGACCGAAACGGCTAAGCAAGCCGATATTCATGTGCAATTAAAACCAGGAACCGATGCTTATCTGATGTCAGCTATGATCGCGATCATGCTGAAAGAAGAGTTATATGATCAGCAGTTTATTCAGCAGCATACGCATGGCTTTGATCAGATTAAACAGGCTTTTCTAGCGATTCCAATCGAAGAATATATTCAGAAAGCCGATGTTTCAGTCGAACTGATTTACCAGATTGCCCGTGATTTTGCTCAAGCACATCGTGCGTGTGTCCGGATTGACCTTGGTATTCAACACACCTTAAATACCACTTTAAATGGTTATTTGGAAAAGCTTTTATATTTACTCACAGGAAATTTTGGTAAACAAGGTGCTAATAATCTACATACCATGTTTATTCCCATCCTAAGCAATACCGATGAGCGTAATCCTAAATATCGCCGTACCGTACATCATAAAATGTTCCCGATTTCAGGTTTTTTTCCTCCGAATATATTGCCCGATGAAATCTTAAAAGCGGGCGAGAAACGGGTTCGTGCGGTGTTTGTGGACAGCTGTAATCCTTTGTTGACCTATCCTGATACCGCAGCATATGAGCAAGCATTCCAGTCACTTGAGCTATTGGTGGTAGTCGATGTGGCCATGACTGAAACAGCACGTTTAGCGCATTATGTGTTGCCTGCACATAGCCAATTTGAAAAGTGGGAATTCACAGGCTTTAATCTGGAATTTCCGAAGAATGGCTTTCATTTACGCCATCCACTTTTTAAAGCACAAGGTAATAGCCTGCCTGAAGCCGAGATCTACACGCGCTTGCTTGAAGCCATGCAGGTGATCCCTCGGCAGTTTCCGATATTGAATAAAATTGCAGAAAAAGATTCGGCCAATACCGCGTATCTTGCTTACTTCGGTGCGCTAGGGGTCAGTTTTGCGAAAAATAAAAAGTTAATTCCCTATGCGGCATCCATTGTATATCGTACCTTGGGTAAGACTTTGCCGAATGATGCCGCATCTACCGCGCTGTTATTACCCTTATGTATGCAATATGCAGCTCAACATTATCAAGCGGTTAAGCAAGCAGGATACGAAGGTAATCGATTTAATCTGGGGGTAAAATTATTCCAGACCATTTTGCAGCAACGTTCAGGTGTGGTGTTATCACAACATGACTATGCTGATGTGTGGAGCTTGATTGCTTATAAAGACAAGAAAATTCGTTTGGCGATTCCTGAGATGTTTATCGAGTTAGCACAGTTAAAACAACAGTCTTTGACCTTAACCGATGCATATCCTTTCATTTTGCTTGCGGGTGAACGTCGTAGTTATAACGCCAATCAAATTTATCGTGATCCTGCATGGCGTAAAGTTGATGCTGAAGGTCGTTTGAGAATGAATCCTGATGATGCATTGAGTTTTGGCGTTGAAACAGGTCATGTACTGCACTGTATTTCTGAGCACGGCAAGATTCAAGTGACGGTCGAACTTGATGAGGGAATGCGCAAAGGCGTGGTGTCGTTACCGCATGGATACGGATTACGCTATCGAGGTGGAGAGCCGATTGGGCCACAATTGAATCGTCTTACTTCTGCTCAGCATTGTGATCCATTATCCAAGACACCATATCATAAATATGTGCCTGTACGTTTAGAGCGACTCACAGCTTAGACGATTAGCCTATTGATATTTTTGCTTAAATGCACCAAATTCTTTCATATTAGTTAAATCATGTTTGAAATTGGTGCAATATAAACTGAACAAAAATATGCTGACAGGTGCAATTTTTATTTGTAGATTGAAAGTGTGACTTATTCAATTAAATAAGCAACATCATCATAAAGTTGCTGTGTGATTGGAATAATTATTGCAATAAAAAATAATTCACTGTGATGAGTACAACAAGGATGCACAGAAGCTGTGCTAAGCCCAGTCAAAAGATTCACAAAATGAGTGCGTATGATGAAGCATGAGAGACCTGAAACGAGCTTAGCGATCTTGCAAGATCAGTATGGTCGTATTAAGCGTAAGTTACGGATTTCCGTGACCGACCGCTGTAATTTCAAATGCGTTTATTGTATGCCTGAGCATCCACAATGGATGAAAAAGCACGATTTACTCAGTTTCGAGGCACTGTTTATTTTCTGTCAATATATGGTTGGACAGGGCATTGAAAATATCCGTATCACTGGTGGTGAGCCTTTGATGCGTCAAGGTGTGGTGCATTTTATCCGTGATTTGCAAAGTTTAAGAGCTTTGGGGCTAAAACGTATTTCAATCACCACCAATGGACATTATCTGGGCAAGTATGCAGAACAATTAAAACAAGCAGGTTTGGATGATCTAAATATCAGTCTGGATAGCCTTGATCCGCTTCAATTTAAACAACTGACTAAAAAAGAGCTTGCCCCTGTATTTGCTGGTATTGAAGCCGCAACAAAAGCTGGTCTACCGTTCAAAATTAATTGTGTATTGATGCAAGGTCAGAATGATGACCAAATTGTGCCGATGGTGAAATGGGCCAAACAACATAATATTCCGTTGCGTTTTATCGAGTTTATGCCGCTGGATGGTGATCAGCACTGGACAGATCAAGCCGTGGTCAGTGAAGCGGAAATCTTAAAGCAGCTCTCAGCGTATTATGACATTCAGGTCTTAGAACAACAGCATGAACCTGCACGGCTCTATCAGCTTGATGGCCAATATAAACTCGGTATTATTTCAACCATTACCCATTCATTTTGTGGGGACTGTGATCGAATTCGACTGACGGCTCAAGGTGAGTTATATAATTGTTTATTTGCAAAACAAGGTCTAAATATAAAACCTGATCTGCAACAGGCAATCAAACAAAAAGCTGAGCTCAAATCGTTAGCATTCCATCAACTTGATCAAAAAATTAAGCCTTATATTTGGAAGAAAGCGCAGGGTTATCATGCAATACAACATCAGCAAGTACGTAAAATTAGTATGCATATGCTTGGTGGTTAGTGAGGGAAGTTGTTTGGAGAAAATATGCAAACCATTGAGATAAAAATAGAAGCCTTTGGTGCAATTGAACGGTTATTACCCAAAGCGCTGGCATTTGAGTTTGCAAAAGACCAAATGGTCAAAGATGTACTGTCACATATTACTAATCTTTATCCAGATGCCAGCCCCACGATGGAAAAATGCGCCTGTGCGATTGGTGAGGATATCGTGACACGTCAAACTGCATTAGCTACATCCTGTACTTTAGTTTTGTTGTCGCCAGTGGCGGGAGGATAAATATGCGTGAATTTGCCCGCGTCCAAGATCAGGCTTTAAGCCTCGATCACTTTGATCCGATTCAATCATTTCCTGAATGTGGCGGGGTTGATATTTTTATTGGAACTGTGCGTAATCACCATGAAGGAAAAGCGGTTAAAGCACTGAAATATACCTCTTATACGCCTGTCGCAGAAAAGATGATTCGCGCAATTGAACAGGAAATCAAAGATAAATATCAGGTTTCTTATGTACGTGTCATGCATCGGATCGGTTACTTGGATGTCAGTGAAACCGCGATTATCGCGATTGCCTATGCAGCACATCGCCGTGAAGCCTTTCAAGCCTGTGAAGAGGCAGTAGAGCGGGTCAAACATGAAGTGCCGATCTGGAAAGAAGAGTTTTTTATGGATGGCACCAGTCAATATGTAGAAGGCTGTTGTATTCGTAAAGATCAAACCGATGATGTTCAAGCGAAAATCCCCCTAAGTCCCCCTTTATTAAAGAGGGATTTACCCGTGCATCACCATGAAAATTGTAGCCATGAGCATACACACGAATAAAGCGTCAGGAAGTTAAAATGAAAAATGTTGGGATGAAACCCGAGAGTTATCGTGTTGCAGAAGCACAAGCGATTTTACATGCGCCAGCGCATTGCATTCAGTTATTGCGAGATGGTAATACCGAAAAAGGCGATGCCTTAAAAACGGCACGTATTGCAGGGATTCTAGCGGCTAAACGTACCGATGAGCTGATTCCACTCTGCCATCCATTGCCGATTTACCGCGCTGATGTTGATTATGATCTAAATGACGACCATGTGGTGATTCTGACCACAGTTGAAACCATTGGCCCAACAGGTGTGGAAATGGAAGCTCTAACGGCTGCGAGCTTAGCGGGCTTAACCTTATATGACATGTTAAAACCGCACTGTGAGCCAGAAGAACTGTGTTTAGATCAGTGTAAATTGCTCAAGAAAAAGGGTGGAAAATCACACTTTAAACGTACGTTGCGCCAACCTGTTTCAGCGGCTGTAATTGTACTGTCAGATACAGTTGCAGCGGGTCGTAAACCCGATACCGCAGGTAGGTCCGTGGTTGAGACTTTGACTGAAGCAGGCTTTGATCCGATTCATTATCAGATTTTGCCTGATGAAGCTGATCAGCTCAAAGATTTAGTGTTAGAGCTGACCAAATCTTATGCATGCATTATGACGGTCGGAGGTACTGGTATTGGTAGGCGGGATATCACTGTAGATACCCTAGAACCACTATTAGAACGCAAACTCGACGGCTTAATGGAGGCGGCACGTTCATTTGGACAAAAACGCACGCCATATGCAGCCATGTCACGCGGTGTTGCAGGCTTTATTGATCGCTCATTGTTGGTGACTTTACCAGGAAGTCGTGGTGGTGCGAGTGAATCGATGGCTGCCATTTTACCAGCCCTCGTCCATATTTTTGATGTATGTCGTGATTTACCACATCCAGGAGGTTATGAATAATGTCAGGATGTGGTGCTGAAAAAGGTTTGATCAGTATTGATGAGGCATTAGCGTTGGTGCAAACCCAACCGAAAGCTTTAAAGATTGAGACATTGTCTTTAGCCGATAGTCTGAATCGCTATTTAGCCAAAGCTGTCTGTTCAAATGTGGATCTACCGAGTTTCTCACAAAGTGCTGTCGATGGTTATGCACTGAATAGTGCTGCCGATCATCTGCAAGATGCAGTCTTTGACGTGATTGGTGAAATTAAAGCGGGTAGTGAATCTGATTATCAGCTCAAAGATGGGCAAGCGATTCGTATTTTTACAGGCGGGAAAACACCTGAGGGAACAACGCATGTTGCTCGACAAGAAATTGTCGTCGTTGAAGCCAATCAAACCATTCGCTTGACTGAACACATTCAGCCTCAAGCGGATATTCGTTTTGTCGGTGAAGAAGTGCAACGGGGTCAGCAATTGGCGGATGTTGGACAACGAATCAATATTGGTGCACTGGCAGCGCTAAGTATGGCGGGTGTGCAAAGTATTGATGTTTTTCAATCACCTAAAGTGGTTGTGGTCATTACAGGGGATGAAGTTGCTGAAACTCCTGAGGACTTGCAGGCAGGGAAAGTTTTTGATGCCAATGGCCCATTACTGAAAGCTTGGTTGCAAGACTATGGCATAGATGCGGAAATCTTACATATTGTAGATGAAGCCGCAGAGGTGATGCAGTGTTTTGAGCGCTTAAAACAACAATATGATCTGATCATAACCACGGGTGGTGTTTCTGTTGGCGATTATGATTTTGTTCGCCCATGTGCATTTGAAACAGGTTTTGAACAAATCTTTTGGAAGGTAAAACAAAAACCCGGAAAGCCATTATTCTTTGCCGAATACACACAGCAAGATAATCGTTGCTATTTGTTGGGTTTACCCGGCAATCCTGCCGCAGTGTATGTGTGTATGCAAGTCTATGGCAAAGCTTTGCTTGATGCCTTGCAGAACCAACGCCAACCCTTGCAGTGGTTGAGTGGCGTACTGACACATGATTTGAAGTCAGACGCACGAGAACGTTTCTTAAGAATGCATGCTTATTTTGATCAAGGGCAGCTCAAGCTACAAAGCTTAGCGAAGCAACAATCACATATGCTGAGCAACTTAATGCAAGCAAATAGTCTGGTACGTATCCCAGCCAATACGAAATTAGAAGCAGGACAAATCCTTTCTGGGCTATTCATTTACAACTAAATTGTTTTGATGAATTTATGTAAAATGACTGAATATTGGTATTTTTAGCCAAGTGCCAATATTGCATCTGATGGATAAGGTGGTTTAGTGTATATTTTATATTGTTTAGTTTCTAAACATGACGGTTCAAGACATAGATGTCTTTTAAATAAAACTTTAAAAAAATGATTAGGTGATAATAATGAAATGGGACGAAATTGGCGACCAGCCATGTTCAGTGGCGAGGACGCTTTCAGTATTGGGTGATCGTTGGACAATGCTCATCTTACGTAACGCATTTATGGGTATACGCCGTTTTGATGATTTTCAGCGTAGTTTAGGACTGACACGTCATGTACTTTCAGAGCGTTTAAAGCGTTTGGTCGAGCATGGGATTTTGACTAAAGTGCCGTATGTTGATCGTCAAGAGCGTTTTGAATATCAATTGACAGACAAGGGTTTAGATCTCTATCCAATCATTCTCTCGATGGTGCAGTGGGCCGATAAATGGATGGATATGGGACTGGGCAAACCTGTTGAATTTACCCATAAAACCTGTGGCAGAAAAATCAACCCCAAAGTGGTGTGTTCTGAGTGTGATGAACCGATTCAAGCCAAAGATGTTCGTGTCGCGGCTGGACCCGGCTATTTCGCTTTTATCGAGCAAAAAAAGCTAAGTGCTTGATTTATAAATTTTGTCGTTCTGTCTCTTGTTGAATGGCATGAGATAGAACCTCAAAAACTTTGGGTTGCAGTGATTGCGCCACATTAAAACGAATAAAGTTTTTGAAATTTTGGCTCTGGCTAAATGCATTTCCTGGAGCCAAAATCACGCCATTGTCTAAGCAGCGCTGTGCAATACGTGCTGTATCGAAGTGGTGTGGTAATTCACACCATACAAATATCCCAGCAGTGGGTTTAACCCAGATGTTGATTTCTAGTTTCTCAAGTTGTTTGATTGTTGCATCCATTGCTTTAGACAAACGGACCTTTAATTCTTCTAGATATTTACGATAATTTCCATCAGTTAATGCAGCATACAAAATTTCTGAAGATAAATTACTCCCTCCAAAGCAAGTCGCGATTTTGATATCAGTTAAATCTTCAATCCATTCTGTTTTGGTTGCAATGTATCCTGTACGGACTGAGCCAGATAAAGTTTTTGAAAAACTGCCGATGTGAATGACACGAGATAAGCCATCCAAAGCTGCGAGACGAGGGGCACTATGCAATTCTAAATCTGCAAAAATATCATCTTCAATGACAATCAAATTAGATTGCTCAACCAGTTTTAACACCTGATAAGCCGTTGATGCCGTTAACACAGCACCAGTCGGGTTGTGAATGCCTGAGTTGGTAATGTAGAGGCGTGGATTGTAGTTTTGGATTGCCTGCGAAAATGCTTCAAGATCAGGTCCAGTCGGCGTATAAGGCACACCGATGATTTGTATCTGATGAACTTTGAGTAGGGCATGAAAGTTGAAATAACAGGGATCATCAACCAGAACTACATCGTTCGGTTTAAGAAAATAACGACAAATTAAATCGATCGCCTGCGTACCTGAATCTGTCAATAAGATCTGATTTGGACGCGCTTCAATGCCTTTGCTCAAGATTCTTCTTGAAAGTAATTCACGTAAAGGTGCTAGGCCTAAAGGTGTTGAGTAATCAGTCAAAATGTTGGAAGTGGCTTTAGATATCTTACGAATGGCTTTGCGGATATTTTCGTGTGGCATCCAGTCATCAGGTAACCAACCACATCCTGGTTTTAATACATCTGGCTTTGCTTCCAAAGCTTGTCTAGAAATCCAGAGTGGATCAATACTTCGATCAATCTTTGGATAGATTTCAGAGATAGACAAGGGTGCAAGTGGTCCTGCAACAAAAAAGCCCGATCCTGTTTTAGCTTCAATAATCCCTTGAGAGGCAAGACGTTCATAAGCTTCAACAATGGTTGAAACAGATAAATGCAGCAAGCCAGCTAAAGCGCGAACTGAAGGTAGACGAGAACCTGGCAGTAAAGAGCGGGTTTTGATTTGCTCCTGAATGTGCTGGATCACGAAATCAATTTTTGTACTTTTCATCTCGATCTATCTTTAAACTGTATGGGGTAGTAAGCCAATACGGTTATTTGGAATTGTACTGTACTGTGTATGGTGCTTAAACCATATCACAGTTTAAATTCTTCATATAGATTTGGAGAATTTAAATGAAAACTTTAAGTCGTGGTTGGATGAATGGTCTGATCGGTGTGATTATTTTTGCCGGTTCACTACCAGCCACACGCGTTGCGGTTATGGATTTTAGCCCTACCTTTTTAACTGCTGCTCGTGCCGCAATCGCGGGTCTTCTTGGTTTGGCCTTGATTTTATTATCACGTCAGCAATTACCAACACGAAAAGATTGGTTGCCATTATTTTATGTTGCGATTGGGGTTGTAGTTGGCTTTCCGTTATTTACAGCATTAGCACTTCAATATGTCAGTGCTGCACACACCATTGTCTTTGTAGGCTTATTGCCTTTGGCGACTGCTATTTTTGGTGTGCTACGAGGTGGAGAAAGACCGAATTTCGTATTTTGGTTATTCGCAGTTTTAGGTGCTTCACTGGTTTTTGGGTATATGTTAGTCCAAACAGGGAGTTGGGCCTTTAACTATGGTGATATTTTCATGTTATTGGCAATTATATTCTGTGGTTTTGGTTATGCCGAAGGCGGAAAACTCTCTAAACATTTGGGAGGGTGGCAGGTGATTTGCTGGGCATTGATTATTACATTGCCGATCATGCTGCTCATTTCATATCTCTATATGCCTATGAGCTTTGATCAAATTTCAACATCGGCAAAACTTGGTTTGGCCTATGTGTCTTTATTTAGTATGCTGATTGGTTTTTTCTTTTGGTATAAGGGCTTGGCACAAGGTGGGATTGCAACTGTTGGGCAACTCCAGCTGTTGCAACCGATCTTTGGTTTGGCGATTGCCGCAGTCTTATTACATGAACAAGTAAGTCCTGCCATGTTTGGCGTCACGATTGCAGTAATTGCCTGTGTTGCTTGTGCCAAGAAATTTGCGTAAATAAAAAATTATAAACAATTTGCAGGTTTAGGTACGCCAGCTAAACGACTTAAATGTCGAGCGACTAAACCTGTATTAAATTTCTGCTGTAATGCTGCATTATCAATTTCAGGACTGAAGGTTTTCATTAAAAACTTAATCAGCGGACGTGTTGCAGGTGAATGTCCAAATTGCTGATAAAACTGGCGTACTGCATAAAGAATCTCAAAATGCCAGTCGGTTAACTGCAAATCTAAAGACTTCGCTAATTCTTGTGCAACGTCTTGATTCCAAATGGTGTAATCAACTAAATGGCCGTCTTGGTCTAACTCTAACTGCATAAAATAGCCTAACAAATTTAAAATGAATTGAAGATGTCTTATTTCAAAGAAACACAACGTTTGAATTTTAGAGTTAAATCCGCAAATTGTGCATAATCGATCGCTTGAATCCGAGATTTAATTTCATCATCAAGTAAGTTGTGCTCATTTGTTAAACAATAAATGTTGTAATAAGTTGCTGTAATCGCGCTAGGTATTTGAATTGCTGCATTACCCATAATCACAATATAGTCATCAGATTGTGCCATTTTAATTAAATCCGACCAAATTTGATCAGCATTAGATTGCACGAGGAACAGTGTTGTTGCTTGCATGGAGTGGCCTTACCAGTACATTATATGATCAAATGATTGAATGAATTCAGAACAGAGATCAACAAATTCAATTTCCTGTTCTGTATTTTTAACAGCGTTAAGTTCTTGATTTTTTGATTCAATTAAAATTGGGGTTAAATCATAGAACTCAAAACTTTCAACCAAGTTGGATGCAATTTTAAACTCGTGTAAAAGTTGATCAAATTCTAATTTATTATCCAATAAGTTAATTGCTGCACATTTTAATAATACTTTGACAGAAATACCAAAGGTTGCTAAAACCATAGTAGCGGACAAGCTTTCATTGATTTGCAAACTTGTTAAGTTAGGTTGAGTTAGAATGACGAGTACAGATTTCACACAATTTACCTTTTCAAAGCAACACGCTAGTAAAGAACTTTAATTAAAATTGAATTAAACGAGAACAGCTTTGTACTGCGTCAGCAAGTTCTCCGAGACCCACAAGTTCAAAGCCATTGGCTAAGTTGTGATGTTGAAGTGAATGACGTTTTGCATTGTCCGCATCAGTGATACCCCGAGCAAGGGCAGCACTGACACAGACAGGGAGTCGGATGCCAAGCTTTTGCCATTCTTGTTTTAAGTTGCGTTGATCATCGGGAAACCACTGTAAGTCATTCGCAACCTGAACACCATCTTGGTAAAAGAAGACACGAACTTCTTCATCCTTATTTTGAAGCGCTTGAGCTAGACCAAAAGCATGCCAAGCCATAATCGACGTAGGAGAGGAAGTAATTAGCAATAGTGTGCTCATGGAATATTCACTATGGTCATAATTGGCAAAAAATGATGGACAGATATAAAGGAAGGTAAGTATACAATGATTTTGCTGACAGGTGGTTTAGGCTTTATTGGTTCACATATTGCTTTGAGCCTTTTGGCTCACGGGCAAGAAATCGTCATTGTGGATAATTTAGCCAATTCGACCTTACAAACTTTAGAACGTTTAGAATATATCTCAGGAATGTATATTCCATTTGCGAAACTTGATGTTCGAAATACACCTGCACTTAATAAAGTTTTTGAACAATATTCCATCGACACTGTGATTCATACTGCCAGTTTTAAATCATTAGAAGAATCTACTTTAAAACCTCTTGAATATTATAATGACAATGTTAGCAGCATTATGAGCCTGTTAAGAGCCATGCAACGCATGGGGGTGAGACAGTTAATCAATTTGTCCAGTCTGGCGGTTTATGGGCAATCAAGTACTGAGCTTAAGGAAGAGACTGAATTTAATTATAAATATTCGAACCCTTATGTTCGATCTCAGCAAATGGTTGAAGATATTATTGCAGATACTTATCATGTCGATCCCGAGTGGAGGATTGTAAATCTGAGGTTGTCCAATATTGTTGGTGCATTTGAGCATGGTGTGTTAGGTGAGTTTGTCACTCAATTGCCTAAGAATATCGTGCCATTAGCTTTACAAGTTGCTGCTATGCAGCGTGAATGTATTGAATTGCAGAATCAGGCCGCAACTACTGATGGAACTGTTGAGAGAAGCTTTCTGCATGTTTTAGATGCATGTGATGCCATTTTAATGACTCTAAATTGGTTAAGTACGCAGAACAACTGTATGGAGTCATTCAACATCGCACATTCACAACTGACCTCAATTCAAAACTTATTAAATGAAATTGAGAAAGTGACTCAGGCGAAAGTGCATGTTCAGCCCGCAGTATTTCAGCATGATGAGATTGCACAATTAGGTGCAATAATTGATAAGGCAGGGAAGATTCTTAACTGGTCACCAAAACGACCTTTAGCACAGATGATTGAAGATGAATGGCGCTTTTATCTGAATACCTTAAAAGGCAATTAGGATAATGATTATTATTTACAATTATATCTGCTTTGATTAGGATAACGGCAACTAGCCAAAGCATCACTTTGCTTCAGCCCGTGAGAACTTTAACCAAATAGAGTAGAGGTTGTTTATGCAAATGCGAATTGAACACGACACAATGGGTGACATTGAGGTCCCGAATGAAGCCTTATGGGGTGCGCAAACGCAACGAAGTTTACAAAACTTTAAGATTGGTCAAGAACGCTTGCCACGTGCCATGATTCGAGCAATGGGTTTGGTGAAAAAAGCTGCTGCCATTACCAATGCTGAATTAAAACAACTTCCTGAAGATTTAAGCCAATATATCGTTGGTGCTGCTGAAGAGGTAATTGCTGGACAATGGGATGCACAATTTCCATTGGTGGTTTGGCAAACTGGTTCAGGTACGCAAAGCAATATGAACTGTAATGAAGTGATTGCCAATATCGCCAATCAGAAATTAGGTCAAGTATTGGGTGCACAAAAACCAGTTCATCCGAATGATCATGTCAATCGTGCACAATCAACCAATGACTCATTCCCAACTGCAATCCATGTGGCTGCAAGTATTCAAATTAATGAATTACTCATTCCAGCCGTTGCGAAGCTAAAAGATACATTACAGCGTAAGTCAGAAGAATTTGATGATATCGTCAAAATTGGCCGTACCCATTTACAAGATGCGACACCTTTGACCTTGGGCCAAGAATTTAGTGGTTATGTTTCACAATTAGAGCATGGTTTGAAGCGTTTACAACAAGCACTGTCTGGTTTATATGAATTGCCTTTAGGTGGGACAGCGGTTGGTACTGGATTAAATGCACATCCAGATTATGCGGTTAAAGCAGCGGAGCAATTAGCTGAATTAACCGGTCTGCCATTCGTGACAGCACCGAATAAATTTGAAGCGTTGGCTGGTCGTGATGCTGCTGTGTTTGCATCAGGTGCATTAAAAACACTTGCTGCAAGCTTAAATAAAATCGCCAATGATATTCGTTGGTTGGCAAGTGGCCCTCGCTGCGGATTTGGTGAAATTCGTATTCCAGAAAATGAACCTGGTTCAAGTATCATGCCAGGTAAAGTTAATCCGACCCAAAGCGAAGCGATGACCATGGTTGTTGCTCAAGTTTTAGGGAATGACACCACAATTAATATAGCGGGTGCTTCAGGTAACTTTGAGCTCAATGTATTTATGCCCGTGATTGCTTATAACTTACTGCAATCGATTCAATTGTTGGGCGATGCTTGCAATAGCTTTAACGATCACTGTGCAGTGGGTATTGAACCGAATCGTGACAAGATCGATCATTTCTTGCATAACTCATTGATGTTGGTCACTGCATTGAATCCTGTGATTGGCTATGAAAACTCTGCCAAAGTTGCGAAAACGGCTTATAAGGAAAATAAAACCTTAAAGCAGGTCGCGGTTGAACTTGGTTTAGTGACTGCTGAACAATTTGATGAGGTGGTGAAACCTGAAAATATGGTGTCACCGAATAGTAAGTAAGCTTGATTCCTGAATAAGAAATCCCTCTTTAATAGAGGGATTTCTTTATAAAATAGAGATATCAAGTACTGTAGTTGGTCAGGATCTATGATGTGTACAAATAAGGAAATCCAAGTACTGATACCAGCGACTAAATGCTTTAAAGACTTGTTTTATGGATTGAGTTGCAATTTCACTTTCATATGTTGAGAAGGTTAGCTGATCTATGATTTTTTCTTCAGCTCCAATGGTATGACCTGTTTCTTTATGATAATGGATGTCTCCACAATAACTTAACTGGTAATTAGAATGTTGGGTGATATCTCTCAATTTTGAAAAGATGATATGACCTGTAATCTCGATTGCTTCGATAATTGCAAGTCGAATATTGGCTGGTTGGTTGTGAACTAGATGGACTAACTCGAAAAAAAGGATTTGGTTTTCTTCATTTTCTTTTGACCATAATTTTTTTAAAGTTGTCGTAAATTTTTCAGGAAGATCATAGCTTAGTTTTTCTAAATCATGCACATACCAAATCCAATGTTCGGCATCTTCTGCTGCATGTATGTTTACGAGATTTTCCAATTCATTTGTTGGCGCTTTAAATGGCAATACATATTTATTAAAGTCACCAAAATTCATAACGAAATGGGCGATAAAAGGTAGAAATACAAGTTTATTTTTTAATGAGATGGATGTGCTGTCTAATGTATCTAATAGTTTTGATTTATCTAAGACTATACGTTCAGACATTATCAATTCTTTGATCTTAATCACTTTGATTAACTCCTACAAAGCCTATTCAGAACGGACATAAGGTAATCAGTAAATGATGTCCGTTGTTTTAAAGCCTATTGAATTAATAGATATTTCACATGTTTTTTTATCTTCAAAAAGCTGTGAAATGAGTAATTTTGAACTGACCTGCATGGTCAGTTCTATTATTCCAAAGGTAGAGAACGGATAGCAAACTTTTATGTATCTGCTACACGATGATGATGTAAATAATTATTCTCCATGATGTGGTAGGCAGTTGGTTAAGGTCAAAGATCTCTCTTTGACTATGTTTTATGCTTGAGATTATGATTTTGTAGGAGCTACTTAATGTGTAGAGGAAAGTCTTTAGAGCGAAACTAACATTGAATAAATTGTCATAATTGTTAGAATGATCATCTCCTTCTGTTTTTATCTTTTTTGTTTTGCCAAAACTGTGCAGAGCTGAAATTAACTTTATATAAAACAGTATTTTACCTTAGGATTTTTTTTGATGCTCTCTATCTATTTAACAGATACCCAAACCAACATCCAATTTTCTGATCTTCCGAATGAAAATCCTGTTAAGTTTCTGTTGAATTTAAAGAAAATCTTTCCTAGCACTGCAGATTTATTATTGCCCGTACTACCTGAAGACAGTAATTTAGACAATGTGACATGGGAAGCAACATCAAAAGACTTTGAGACTTTTAAAAAATTATTGGAAGGCTGGGGCATTATCGAGCTACGTTTAAGTGCGATCACCACCTATAAAGACAAAAACTTTGCCAATGAACTGGTAAAAAAAGCGCAAGTTAGACGTAAGCAAATAACCCAAAGTCAGCCGCAATTATCACTCATTGCTTTGGATTATGTGTTGATGCATGAAATTCATGCGCTGATTGATGCTGAACTAGTCATGATTGGGGAGAAATTCTATTTACCAACGTTACGCGAACTCTGGAAAGGTCAGTTCCCAGAACAAATTTTGCAATGTAAATTTTAATATTTGAAAGCAGACTTAGAGTCTGCTTTTTTATGGCTTAAGTAACTTGAAATAGAACACTTCTTCGCCTACAAACAATTACAAGAATTTAGTGTCGGTATTTTTAGGCGGCATATATATTGCTTATAAGGATATAAATATTATTGCGGGAGAGAAGTTCTTCAATGAACTCGCCGAAGGAGCAACGACCCCGGAAACTCTCAGGCAGAAGGACTGTAATAATAGAAATACAATCTGGAGAGCAGTGCTCAACTTGTAGAAATTAACAACTTTTTTCTTCTATGATAAACACTCACCGAAGGGGAAGGCTCAATGATTAATTGGTAATCATCTGCCGAAACTCTCAGGTACCATGACAGATGGGGCTATGCATTAAGAAATGTTATGCATTTCTAGGAGTTTGCTATGCCACATGTTGTTGTCATTGGTGCGGGGATTACGGGTGTAACGTCTGCTTATGAATTAAATAAATTAGGTTATGAAGTGACGGTGATCGATCGTCATCTCTTTCCAGCCATGGAAACGTCTTTTGCCAATGGCGGACAGTTGTCTGCCTGTAACGCCGAGGTTTGGAATCAAAAGGCAACCGTACTTAAAGGTATTAAATGGATGAGTAAAAAGGATGCACCTTTATTGCTCAATCCATCCTTTAGTGCACATAAATATCGCTGGTTGATCGAATTCTTAACGCATATTAAAAATTATAAAGCCAATACCATTGAGACTGTACGTTTGGCACTTTTGGCGAGACAACGCTTGTTTGAGATTGCAGAAAAAGAAAGTATTTCGTTTGACTTGGAAAAGCGTGGCATTTTACATATGTATCACACCAAGGAAGACTATGAGATTGCCAAAAAGGTCAATGATGTGTTGGTTGAAGGAAAACTTGAACGAAATGCGATTACACCTGACGAAATGAGAGCCATTGAACCTACGCTAACAGGTGATTATTTTGGGGGATATTACACGGCTGGGGATGCAACAGGAGATATTCATAAATTCTCTGTTGGCTTGGCTGAAAAAACTCAGCAAAATGGTGTGAAATATCGTTTTGGCTTAGATGTTGTTGATGTCAAATTTACGCAAGACAAAGCGATTGTTCACTGTAAAAACAGTTCCGAAAATGTCAATCCAAGTGCGGATGGAATCACGGAAATTATTGCCGATTTAGTTTTGGTTTGTGGTGGTGTAGGAAGCTACCAATTAGCCGACATGCTCGGTGATAGTGTGAATGTCTATCCAGTCAAAGGCTATTCAATTACGGTGCAGCTGAAAGATGAGCGTAGTGTAAAAAATGCGCCATGGGTGAGCTTACTTGATGAAAGTGCCAAGATTGTGACCTCTCGCCTCGGTGCTGATCGTTTACGTATCGCGGGTACAGCTGAGTTTAATGGATATAACCGAGATATTCGTGCAGATCGTATTCAGCCTTTAATTAATTGGGTCAACCAAAACTTTGATATTTCGACTGAGCATGTTGTGCCATGGGCCGGTTTGCGTCCAATGATGCCGAATATGCTGCCTGTGGTAAAACAGGGTAAGCAACCACGAGTGTTTTATAACACTGGACATGGACATTTGGGCTGGACTTTATCTGCGGCAACAGCGGTATTGATTAGCCAAGAAATTGCTGAAAAATTCCCAAACTGAAGCAAAAAAGCCGATGTGAAAACATCGGCTTTTAAATGTTAAGACCACTAATCGTACAGGCGGTAGATCCCTGTAAATCTGCCGCAATCTTTCTGCGTAGATTTAATAATCAATAAGGCTTTTTGAAAATCAAACTGATACTGGCATTTTTTTTCATTATCAATGATTTGGCCTTTTTGTTCAGGCGTACTATATGCCAATAAAGACAAGGTTTGAGTTTCTAGACGATTATTGGGATTGCGGTATGCCGTGCCTTCTATTTTGAGTTTATCCTTATCCAACTGATGGATCTGTAAATGCACCGGTTGAGCTGCTAGTTTACCGTGTTCATATTTCAAATAATGCTGTGTCAAGGTTTGGTTCATTGAGGTATAAAAATTCAAATCATCCAAACGTGCATCAAATTGCTGCTGATAACAGCTTTTGCTTTTACATTGCTGTACTTGATTCAGCCACAAGGTTTGGGTGTCATGTAATAACTGTAATGGAGCATCGGTCACCAAATAAGCGGTTAAAAACTTGGCATTGAGCTTCAGACGCTGCTCTTTATATTGCTTAGCGCAGATTTTTTGCGCTTCCAAATCCTTGCTCGTACAGTCAATTGATTCCGCATAGGCAAATGTTGAGCAAAAACAACTCAATGTGATGATGTAGCCAGATTTCTTTAATTGATTTCTTACAGTGTTAAACAGCATAATCACTTATACTTTCAGTCTAATTTGCTCAACGTACTATAGCGAAATAGAAAGCCTGAATACAAGATTTGTTCGGTATATTGTAAAAGGAAAATCATATGGTTGCTCAAATTCGGATTGGACAAGGGATGGATGTACATGCGTTCGAAGAAGGTGATTTTGTTACTTTGGCGGGTGTTCAAATTCCACATACGCATGGTTTAAAGGCACATTCGGATGGGGATGTGGTATTACATGCGCTGAGTGATGCCTTGTTGGGCGCGTTGGCACTCGGTGATATTGGTCAGCATTTTCCAGATACAGACCCTGAATATAAAGGTGCAGATAGTCGCTTGTTACTCAAACATGTTTATCAATTGATTTTGGATCGTGGCTATCAGCTGAATAATGCAGACATCACGGTTGCTTGCGAACGTCCTAAATTAGCGAAGCATAATCTAGAGATGCGCCAAAGCATTGCAGATGTGTTAGATGTTGATGTGACTCAAATCAGTATTAAAGCCACAACAACTGAGAAATTGGGATTTACTGGTCGCCAAGAAGGGATCTTGGCAACGGCAACGGTGTTAATTTCGCATCAAGCAAAGTGATTGCTGTTAATTAATGATTGTTCTAGTTCTTGTGTTGCTTTACGGCCTTGTAGTTGTAAAGTAATGCTATGAATTAAGCCTGTCCAAGTTTCGTTCGGTTCCCAAATTTGGTGTAAAAGTTCTTGGGCGGTGGGTAGGTCGATATTCATATAGAATTGGCGATAGAGATACATCAAACTACTGACACGCATATTGTCATCGCAATGTAACCAAATGATCTCGTTTTGAACTAGATGATCAATGAGATCCAAAACAAAAAGACATTGTTCAGAGCAAGGCACATCCCAGCCGATTGGAATATGAATGTAGTTTAAACCCAAGTCTAAACAAATTTGATCTTGCTCAGATAGATGGTTATCTGATTTGCTGGTCGCAAGATTAATGACAGTACTGCAACCATATTCTTTGATCTGTTGCAGTTGCTCAGCAGTCGGTTGAGCAGAGCTAAACAGATGTTCATGCACCAAAGAAAAGCTTGGTATTTGAGATAGGGCTTGTTCAAGTGAAGTCATAACGTCCGCTGTGTATTGAGTGAAGTTCTCATATCATGAGAAACTTAATCTAATGGGCTTGTCTTACTATAAGTGTTTTTATTTCAGTGTTCAATTTAGAACGCACAAATAAAAACAGCATCGAATGATGCTGTTTTTTTTAAACTTAGTCTTTTTTCAGATTCTCATTCAGTAAGAATTCCATCAACGCTTTTTGTGCATGCAAACGGTTTTCTGCTTCATCCCAAACCACAGCATTTTTGTGGTCTAACATGTGTTCAGAAATTTCTTCACCACGGTGTGCGGGCAAGCAGTGCATGAATAAGCAATCAGGGTGTGCCAAGTCCATAAGTTTTTCATTGACTTGGAAATCTGAGAATGCTTTTTCACGTAACTTCTGTTCTTCTTCCTGACCCATGCTAGCCCAGACATCAGTTACGATAAGATCTGCATTGACAGCTGCATCTTCAGCCTTATTAAAGACTTCTACGCAATCAGCAAACTCAGTGAGGAATCTTGCTTGTGGCTCATAACCTTCAGGCGATGCGATTTTAAGCTTAAAGCCCATCATATGTGCCGCTTCAATATATGAGTTACACATATTGTTGCCATCACCAATCCACGCTACGGTTTTACCTTCAATGCTGCCACGGTGTTCTTGGAAGGTTTGCAAATCAGCAAGTAACTGGCAAGGGTGGTGATCATCCGTCAGACCATTAATGACAGGTACGGTCGAGTAAGATGCAAAACGCTCTACAATATCGTGACCGAAAGTACGGATCATCACGATATCCAGCATGCTCGAAATGACACGAGCAGAATCTTCAATCGGTTCACCACGCCCTAATTGCGTGTCGCGTGGTGAAAGAAAAATTGCGTTACCACCAAATTGGCAAATACCTGCTTCAAAAGAAATACGCGTACGTGTGCTCGATTTCTCGAAAATCATTCCCAAAACTTTACCAGCAAAAGGTTGATAGACCGTATTGCTATGTTGCATGCGTTTAAGTTCTTGTGCGCGATCTAAAATACGCTGCAATTCTAAAGAGGATAGGTCTCGTAAAGTAAGAAAATGCCGAAGCGCCATATTTGCTCCCCCAATAATTATTGAATAAAAACAATAATTAAGTGATGATTAATGGGTGTAGAAAAAAAGGAATTGAATACTATACTATACGCGTAAAAAAAAGCAAAAGAATTAGACCTTTTGGTGGGCTTTTAAAAACAAATCTACAGAATAGTTAATATAATCAATGGTTTCTTCATCATCGGCTGGTACGTCTAAGCCCATTAAGTTGCGCCACTTGACATCGCGTAAAATGCCAAAATACATGGTCGAAGAGAATTTTGGTTTCGTACAATAAATCTCGCCGCTGTTATGGGCATACTCAAGTGCAAAAGCAATAGTATTTTGAATATTGAGTGCACATTGATCATAGAAATAATGAGCGAGCTGTGCATCTTTTTGAGTTTGCTCGGTAAACATCCGCATGAAAGCGATATTTTCAGGTTGAATAATGTGGTGATAAAAACGTTGAAGGGTTTGTGTGAGGTAGCTTCTTAAATCAGGTTTTTCAGGCGTATAAGGAAAACAAACACCTTTAAAGAAAACTTCTCTGCGATAATCGCAAATCGCTGTGAATAGACCTTCTTTATTGCCAAAATATTTATAAATAGATGTTTTTGAACCACCAGCATGATTGACGATATCATCCAAAGAGACTGCCTCATAACCTTTTTCTAGGAATAAATCGGTTGCGCACAATAATAGTGCGAGACGACGTTCTTCTCCGCGGCGAGTTTGAGGTTTAGCACAGCTTGGATAGCAAATATCAGACATTATCTACTTTGGGGTGGTTGGGGTTGATTCTAGTATAACAAAAACCATATCCATTGTATGGTTATGGAATTGATGAGTGTTTCAAAATTTCTCAATCCAAATGAAAAAGCGAGTAACTTGTACTCGCTTTTTCATTGTCTTTTAATTATGCAGAACGAATTTCTTCGTCGTCATCGTCATCGGTAGAATCCATACCGAGCTCTTTGAGTTTGCGGGTAAGAGTATTACGTCCCCAACCTAAAAGCTCAGCGGCATGGCGTTTACGTCCACGTGTTTGTTGTAGTGCGGCATTAATCAGCGTGCGCTCAAACATAGGTGTGGCGATGTCTAAAAGTTTCATTTCACCATTTTTAAGCTTTTGGATTGCCCATTGTGCCAATAATTCATCCCAATGATGAACGGCAATGCGTTCAACCAAAGCAGGGCTGGTATTAGACGCAGCTTGAGCATCATTGTTTTTATGCACAGACGCTTGTTTAAGCTCAGCAGGCAGATCTTCCGGATAGACTTCACGACCCGTAATCATCACCGTTAACCAGCGACAAGTATTTTCCAACTGGCGCACGTTACCTGGCCATGGCAGTTGTTGCATATAATCCGTAGTTTCTGTGCGTAAAATTTTAGGACTGACTCCAAGCTCTTTGCCCGCACGTGCCAAGAAGTGTTGCGCTAACATCGGAATGTCTTCGCTACGATGAGACAGCTTTGGAATGTGAATACGAATGACATTTAGACGGTGATATAAGTCTTCACGGAAACGTCCTTCATTCACCAGTTTTTCCAAATCTTGGTGGGTTGCAGCCACGATACGTACATCCACCTTGACTGGGATATGACCACCTACGCGGTAGAACTCACCATCTGCTAAAACACGAAGCAAACGTGTTTGCGTTTCAAACGGCATGTCGCCGATTTCATCAAGAAATAAAGTACCACCATTGGCTTGTTCAAAGCGGCCTTGATGTTGTGTGTTTGCACCTGTAAATGCGCCTTTTTCATGACCAAATAACTCGGTTTCAATCAAGTCTTTTGGAATGGCTGCCATGTTTAGTGCGATAAAAGGTTTGGCGCGACGAGGTGAGTGTTTATGCAGTGCATGGGCAACCAACTCTTTACCTGTACCAGATTCACCATTAATCAATACGGTAATATGGGATTGTGATAAGCGACCAATTGCACGGAATACTTCCTGCATTGCAGGTGATTCACCAATAATTTCGGTCGATTGCAAAGGTGAAGCGGTTTTGGTTGCTTCTTGTTGTTGCAGCTTATTGATATGCAAAATCGCACGATTAACCAAAGCTAATGCTTCATCGATATCGAATGGTTTTGGTAAATACTCAAAAGCACCTGTTTGATAACTCGAAACAGCTGACTCTAAATCAGAGTGTGCTGTCATGATGATGACAGGTAGATCTGGATGCGTATTTTTAACTTTAGATAAGAAGGTTAAACCGTCAATCCCTGGCATACGGATATCGGTTAAAATCACATCGGGCGCATCATCATGTAAACGCTCAAGCGCAGTTTGTGCCTCTTCAAAGTTGGTGACATCAAAACCCTCTTCTTTAAAGGTTTTTTCCAGTACCCAGCGCATGGCACGATCGTCATCTATTACCCAAATTTTATTTCGTGACATGGTTTAACTCCCAAGGTAGATATAGGCTAAATACGGTTTTTCCTGGAACTGATTGACACTCAATCATTCCGTTATGTTGATGCATAATATTTTGAGCAATACTGAGACCCAGTCCTGTGCCTTTGGCGCGGCCAGTGACTAGCGGATAGAAAACAGACTCCAAGATACTTTCAGGAACACCAGGGCCATTGTCTTCAATGTCAATGCGAACCGTTGAGCGATTCAGCACACCATTAATGGTGACAAGGCGTTGTATTCGGGTTCTTAAAACCAGCTCTGGTTCTGAGTCGGTAAAAAAGTCTTTATTCTCAGTCATGGCCTGTACGGCATTAACACTGATATTGAGCATGACCTGAATCAATTGGTCCCGATCGGCCATGACATCAGGCAAGGACAAGTCATAGTCGCGTGTGATCTTAATTTTTTTCTTAGTTTGATTTGCAATGAGTGAGCGAACGCGCTCTAAGGGTTCGTGTACATTGACATGTTCATAACTTGGTAACTGACGAGAGCCAAGCATGGTATCCGCAAGATTGGTCAAACGATCGACTTCACTAATAATAATGTCAGTAAATTCACGATAGTTATCATCACCCAAACTACGGGCAAGTAGTTGTGTTGCGCCACGAATACCTGCTAGTGGGTTTTTAATTTCATGTGCTACACCGCGAACTAACTGTCGAGCGACTTGATGTTGTTGAACTAGGTTTTCTTCTTTCGAAATTTTCAACATGCGGTCAATCGGATTGAGTTCAATTAACAGGAGTGGATGATAGCTTTTGCCTGCATTGAGTTGTGATGCAGTGTAATCGACATGAATCGGTTTAAAATTCACATTGATCACGGCTTCACGACGGGTATAGTGTTGCCCACTTTCTAAAGTGTTTAATAATGCTTCATGTGTATTAAATGAATCATCATGCGCATGCAGTAAATTTAATACAGGTTGACCCGAGGCGCGGAGCAAGCTGATATCAAATAATGCTTCGCAAGCAGAATTTAAATAAAAAATATTAAGCTTACTATCGACCAATAAAATGGCAGTGCTCAGATTATCTACTAAGAGTCGATAGTCGATAGTGTTCTGTTGATCCATTTGTGAATCATCCTGTTTTAAAATGGCGCAATAAATATAAATTTTAATGAATAGCCATTAACTTCTAAAATGTACTTTATGCAAAATACAAGCCAACTTTGTATTAACTAAATTTCAATCACTTAAATCTGAAAGAATCGATTTATACGGTATTTTTCACATACATCTGCTTATTTCAATATTTTATTATGTTCCAAATTGGTGCGTTGTTGAATTTTGTTTAAAAATTTGGTCGTATTTTGGTGCATTACACAAAGAGATGGCTTTGCAGCTATGCGGAAGCAAAGAAAAGTCATACAATACGCCGATTCAAGTGGAGCGCAGATTCATGAAGACCCCCAAAGTCGGTTTTGTATCTTTAGGTTGTCCTAAGGCATTGGTAGATTCTGAACGAATTTTAACTCAGTTAAAGACTGAAGGTTATCAGGTTGCATCAGATTATGACGGTGCAGATTTGGTTGTTGTTAACACCTGTGGTTTTATTGAATCTGCAGTGCAAGAGTCTTTAGATGCCATTGGCGAAGCCATGAGCGAAAACGGTCGAGTGATTGTCACCGGTTGTTTAGGTAAAGACGAAGACAAAATTCGCCAAATGCACCCAAATGTGCTTAAAGTAACAGGTGCGGCAGCTTATCAAGATGTAATGGAAGCAGTGCATGAGTATGTGCCAGCTCCTCCAAAGCACAATCCATTTATTGATTTAGTTCCTGAGCAAGGTGTTCGTTTAACACCGAAGCATTATGCTTATTTAAAAATCTCGGAAGGTTGTAACCACCGTTGTACATTCTGCATTATCCCAAGCATGCGTGGCGACCTCGTGTCTCGTCCTGTAGGGAAAGTGTTGGATGAAGCAGCTGCACTTAAACGCGCCGGTGTAAAAGAAGTCCTTGTGATTTCTCAAGATACGTCTGCATATGGTGTTGATACCAAGTACAAGCTAGATTTTTGGAATGGTCAGCCAGTAAAAACCAAATTCTATGACATGTGTGAAGCGCTTGGCCAGCTTGGGATTTGGGTTCGTTTGCATTACGTTTATCCATATCCGCATGTAGATGCTGCCATTGATTTGATGGCACAAGGTAAAATCCTGCCTTATTTAGATATTCCTTTTCAGCATGCCAGTCCGCGCATCTTAAAATTGATGAAGCGACCAGCCCATAGTGAAAATACTTTAGAACGTCTTAAATTGTGGCGTGAAAAATGCCCTGAATTGGTGATTCGTTCAACTTTCGTTGTTGGTTTCCCTGGTGAAACTGAAGACGATTTCCAAATGTTGTTGGAATGGCTCAAAGAAGCTCAGCTCGATCGCGTTGGTTGTTTTACCTATTCACCAGTTGAAGGTGCGACAGCAAATGATCTACCTGATCATGTGCCAGAAGAAATTAAACAAAATCGCTATGAGCGTTTTATGGAAGTCCAGCAAGAGATTTCTGCTGCAAAACTGCAAAAACGTATTGGTCAAACTATGACTGTATTGGTGGATGGTCTAGAAGACGAATTCCCAGTTGCTGTGGCACGCTCATATGCGGATGCACCAGAAATTGATGGCAATGTTTTTGTTGAAGATATTGATAAGAGTGTGATTAAAGCTGGCGATTTGCTAGAAGTCGAGATTACCGATGCAGATGAATATGATTTGTATGCAAAGTTAATTCAGATTAAATCTGCTTGATGTTGAATTAAATTTAAGAAAGTTTTGAGATTAGTCGGTTTGGAGTATAGGTATGTCAGCTTCTAAAAATCCACGTTATGCACGAATTTTGCTAAAGCTTTCGGGTGAAGCTTTAGCTGGTAATAAAGATATGGGTATTGATGCCCAAGTATTAGATCAAATGTCACTTTCAATCGCTCACTTGGTTGGTTTAGGTGTTCAGGTTGGTATTGTTGTTGGTGGTGGTAATTTATACCGTGGTAGCCAACTACAGAAAGACGGCTTGGTTGGTCGTGTTACTGGTGACCAGATGGGCATGTTGGCAACTGTGATGAACGGTTTGGCACTGCGCGATGCATTGGTGCGCCGCAATATCAAAACACGTCTTATGTCTGCATTGTCGATTGGTACGGTGGTGGAACCATATTCAAGCCGTGATGCGATTCGTCATTTAAGCCAAAATGAAGTATGCGTATTTGTTGCTGGTACAGGTAATCCATTCTTTACTACGGATACAGCTGCTTGCTTGCGCGGTATCGAGATTGAAGCAAACTTGATCTTGAAAGCAACTAAGGTTGATGGTGTTTATAACAAAGATCCAAGTAAATACGATGATGCGGTTAAATATGATCATTTAACTTTTGATCAGGTTCTTGATGAGAAGCTGGGTGTAATGGATCTTACGGCAATTTGTTTATGCCGTGACCATAATGTTCCATTGCAAGTTTTTGATATGAACAAATCTGGTGCATTGCTTTCTGTTGTAATGGGCGAAAAAGAGGGTACTCACGTAACGAACTAATGTACGTGAGCCATAAAGCTCTTTATACTAATGTCTAAATATTTTGTAATACCTATGAATAAGTAAGGAAGATCATATGATTAACGATCTCAAACAAGATGGCGAACAGCGTATGCAGAAGTCGCTTGACTCGTTAGAGTTAGGCTTTGCTAAAGTTCGTACAGGTCGTGCGCACCCATCTATTTTAAATGGTGTGATGGTTTCTTACTATGGCTCTGATGTTCCATTGAATCAAGTGGCAAACGTTGGGCTTGAGGATTCGCGTACACTATTGGTACAACCATTTGAACGTTCGATGGTTGCTGCGATTGATAAAGCGATTCGTGAAGCCGGTTTGGGATTGAACCCAATTACTGCTGACGCAATCCGTGTACCAATGGCTGCGTTAACTGAAGAAACTCGTCGTGACATGCAAAAAGTTGCGCGTAGCGAAGCTGAAAATGCCAAAGTTGCGATTCGTAATATTCGTCGTGATGTGTTAGGTGATATCAAAGCATTGTTGAAAGAAAAAGAAATTTCTGAAGATGATGATCGCCGTGCGTCAGATGAGATTCAGAAAATGACTGATAAATATGTTGCAGAGGTTGATAAGCGTCTTGCAGCGAAAGAAGCAGAATTGATGAAGGTCTAATGTTATTATGACCTTGCAAGAAGAACCGCTTCTTCCCCAACATGTTGCCATCATTATGGATGGCAACAATCGTTTTGCCAAAAAAAAGCAAATGCAAAAAGGTGATGGGCATCGTGAAGGCAAAAATGTCTTGGATCCTATTGTTGAACATTGCAAAAAAGAAGGTGTTCGTGCATTAACAGTTTTTGCATTTTCAAGCGAAAACTGGAATCGACCACAGTACGAAGTTGATTTGTTAATGAAGTTGTTAGAAGAAACAATTCATGAGCAATTACCGCGTATGGAGAGGTTCAATATCGCGCTACGCTTCATTGGAGACCGTTCTCGGTTGTCAAATGAGTTGCGTGATTTAATGCAATATGCAGAGCAGAAAACCGCAGCTTTTGATTCAATGACGCTTACCATTGCCATTAGTTATGGTGGTATGTGGGATATGGCACATGCAGCAAAAGTGATTGCGCAAGAAGTACTTGCTGGAAAACTTCAAGCAGATCAGATAAATGTTGATTTATTTGATAAATATGTCAGTCTAAATGATCTTCCTGCTGTGGATTTGTTAATTCGTACAGGCGGAGATTACCGTTTATCTAACTTCTTATTGTGGCAAGCTGCGTATGCGGAGTTGTATTTTACCGATACCTTGTGGCCAGAATTTACCATAGAAGAGTTGGATCGCGCATTTCGTGTTTTTTCAGGACGTGAAAGACGCTTTGGTAAAACCTCAGAACAGATTCAACAAGCGAAAATAGAGAATTAATAATGTTAGAGCGGATTATTACCGCATTGGTGTTAGTTGCTGTTGTTTTAAGTTGCATGTTTGCAACGCAATCACATTATCCAATGTTTGTGCTTATGATTTTAGCCGCGGGGGTTGCAGGTTATGAGTGGTTTAAGCTTATGCCTAGAACTACAACGCCTGTGTCAAAACCTAAGGCTTGGGTATATGGGGGATGTGTTGCGCTAATATCAACACTGGCATTATTTTTTGATGATGTAGCACTTTTACTTTGGGCTGCATCCATTCTCACTTGGTTGGGTAGTATCTATTGGGTTAAGAATTTCCCACAATCTGATAGTTGGTACAATGTATCATTACATATTGTTGGATTTATTCTTATTTCTGCTGCAGTGACCGCCCTTTATGGCGTGTGGCATAGTTCACCATGGTGGCTGATGTATTTGTTCCTTTTGGTATGGGGAGCGGATAGTGGTGCCTACTTTGTTGGGCGTAAATTCGGTAAGAAAAAACTTGCACCCTTTGTGAGCCCGAACAAATCTGTGGAAGGTTTGTATGGTGGTATTGCAACAACCATTATCATTATGTTGGTTGTGCAGTATTTCTATCTAAATTTAAGTGTTATACAACTGATCTTATTTTTGGTCCTTTCAATTATTACCGTGTTTGCTTCGGTATTGGGTGACTTGTTTGAATCTATGATTAAGCGTCGTGCGGGAATTAAGGATTCAGGTCGTGTTCTTCCAGGGCATGGTGGTGTATTGGATCGTATCGATTCTTTGCTTGCTGCCGCACCGATTTTTGCGACAGGTATGTATATATTAAAACTTATTGGTGTAGATCTTTAAATGACTCAAGCTGTTTGTATATTGGGTGTTACGGGTTCAATTGGCCAAAGTACTTTAAAAGTATTGGAACAACACCCAGATCAATACACTGTATTTGCAGTCTCTGCATATAGTCGTTTAGATGAACTTTTAGAAATTTGTAAAAAATATCATCCGAAAATTGTTGTTGTGCCAAATGAGAAAGCATTGGAGTTGCAACAACGTTTCAATCAAGAAAATCTAAAACAGATTGAAATTTTAACTGATGAAACAGGCTTGATCACAATCGCTGAACATGCTGATGTTGATATAGTGATGGCAGCGATTGTCGGTGCTGCTGGTCTGCTGCCAACACTTGCTGCAGTAAAAGCTGGTAAGCGTGTTCTACTCGCGAATAAAGAATCATTGGTAATGTCTGGCGACATTATGATGCAGGCGGCAAAAGAGAATAATGCGCTATTATTGCCTGTAGACTCTGAGCACAATGCAATCTTCCAGTCTTTACCACATAATTATCTAAATGCAGAAAGAACGGGGCAGCCACAATTAGGTGTCTCGCAAATTTTATTGACTGCATCTGGTGGTCCTTTCCTGAATCACACCTTAGAGCAATTAAAAGACGTAACGCCGCAACAAGCATGTAAGCATCCGAACTGGTCTATGGGGCAAAAAATCTCCGTAGATTCTGCAACTTTGATGAATAAAGGCTTAGAATTGATCGAAGCTTGCCATTTGTTTTCAATATCAGAACATTTTGTTACAGTTGTTGTTCATCCACAAAGTATTATTCACTCCATGGTGCAATATGTGGATGGATCAACTTTGGCACAAATGGGTAATCCTGATATGTGCACACCGATTGCACATGCATTGGCGTGGCCAAAACGTTTGGCAACACACGTTCCTGCATTAAATTTATTTGAGACAGCTCAATTAAATTTCCAATCACCTGATCTTGTTAAATTTCCAGCATTGGATTTAGCACGTCAAGCGATGCGCGCAGGCGGTTTAGCACCAACGATTTTAAATGCTGCAAATGAAATTGCAGTTGCAGCATTTTTGCAACAAAGAATTAGATTTACTCAGATTGCTGAAGTAGTCGAAAATACTTTGCAAACTGTACAAAATGCTAAAGCAGAAAACATAGACATCATTTTACAGACTGATATGATCGCAAGACGAATTGCAGAAAAGTATATTGTGGGTATAGGAGGCTAAATCGTATGAATGCACTATTTATGATTGTTGCAGCGATTTTATTGCTTGGTCCTCTGATCGCAATTCACGAATTTGGTCATTATTGGGTCGCGCGTAAACTGGGTGTTAAGGTCCTGGTCTATTCCATTGGTTTTGGCCCAACTTTGTTGAAATGGCAATCTAAAAAATCAGGCATCCAATATCAACTTTCAGCATTACCACTCGGTGGTTATGTCAAAATGCTGGATGAGCGTGAAGGGAATGTTGCTGAACAAGATTTACCTTATGCGTTTAACCGTCAATCTCCGTGGAAACGGATTGCGATTGTTGCTGCTGGCCCGTTAATTAATCTGATTTTTGCAGTATTCCTGTTTTGGATTTTATTCTTGCCAGCGCAAGAACAGCTGAATACCCGTATTGGTAAAGTCATGCCGAATACGCCAGCAGCACAAGTTGATCTACATGTAGGCGATAAAGTGTTGATGGTTGATGGTCAAACAACATCGACATGGGAAAAGTTGAATTATGCTTTGGTCAACCGTGTAGGTGAAACTGGGCAGGTTTCAATCATTGTTGATCGTGCTGGAACCGAGAAGCAATTTAGTTTACCGATTAAAGAATTTTTGAAAGATCAGAGCCAATCGCCATTAGATGTACTTGGCTTCTTACCTTATCGCCCTGTTATTCCTGCAACAGTCAAAGAACTGAGTGCGGATGGCGCGGCAGTCCGTCAAGGAATGAAGGTTGGAGATCAAATTGTTGCAATTGATAATGTTGCAATGAAAGATTGGTTTGATGTGGTTGATGTGGTTCAAAAATCACCAGAAAAGCTTTTGAATATTGATGTGCTACGTCAAGGTCAATTGGTACATCTACAAGTGATGCCTCAAGGGCAACGCGATAATATGGGTAATACGACTGGGATGCTCGGCGTGAAAAGTGATGCTGGCAAAATCACGATTCCAAATGATTACAAGCAGACCATTCAATATTCGCCTGTTGAGGCGCTTGTGGTAGCTTTTGAAAAGACAACACAGCTTTCAGGCATGATTTTCAACTCCATCATTAAAATGGTGCGAGGCTTAATTGGTTTAGATAATTTATCTGGTCCAATCACAATTGCCAAAGTTGCTGGTCAAAGTGCAGAAATGGGGTGGCAAACCTTTATTTCATTCATGGCTTTGATGAGTGTAAGTTTGGGGATTCTAAACTTATTGCCGATTCCTATGTTGGATGGTGGTCATTTAGTTTATTACTTTATCGAAGCAATTCGTGGTAAACCTGTTTCTGAACAAATACAGATGTTTGGTCTAAAAGTTGGTATGGTACTGCTCGGTAGCATGATGCTTTTGGCTTTATTTAACGACTTCATGCGTTTATAACAACGCAAATGGAATTTAACTTACTGGAAAATATATGGGCATGCGTCACACACATTTATTAATGCCTTTGGCACTGGTTAGTGCGATGGCAGTGGTACAACAAGCATACGCAGCAGATGAGTTTCTTGCACGAGATATACGAATTGATGGCTTAGTGCGTTTAACACCTGCAAGTATCTATTCTATGTTACCAATAAATAGTGGCGATAGAGTAAGTGATCCAATGATTGCTGAGTCAATCCGCACTTTATATGCCTCAGGTTTATTTGACGATATTAAAACTTATAAAGAAAATGATGTTTTAGTTTTTAAAGTTGTTGAACGTCCAGTTATTTCTAAATTGGAATTTAAAGGCAATAAACTTATTCCGAAAGAAGCCTTAGAACAAGGCTTAAAGAAGATGGGTATTGCTGAAGGTGAAGTGTTTAAGAAGTCTGCATTGCAGACCATTGAAACTGAGCTTGAACAACAATATACCCAGCAAGGTCGTTATGATGCGGATGTAACGGTTGAAACTGTTGCGCGTCCAAATAACCGTGTTGAATTAAAGCTTAACTTTAATGAAGGTACGGCGGCTAAAGTATTTGATATCAATATTATTGGTAATACAGTCTTTAGTGATAGTGATATCAAGCAGGCTTTTGCAGTCAAAGAAAGTGGTTGGGCATCGATTGTTACGCGTAACGACCGTTATGCACGTGAGAAAATGGCGGCTAGTTTAGAAGCTTTACGTGCACTCTATTTAAACAAAGGTTATATCAACTTTAATATCATCAATTCGCAATTGAATATTAGTGAAGATAAAAAGCACATCTTCATTGAAGTTTCAGTAGATGAAGGTAGTCAGTTTAAATTTGGTGAAACGAAGTTCTTAGGTGATGCACTTTATAAACCTGAAGAGTTACAAGCACTAAAACTATATAAAGATGGCGAAACTTATTCACAAGAACGAGTAAATGCGGTTAAGCAGCTGTTATTGCGTAAATATGGTAATGCTGGCTATTACTATGCTGAAGTGAATGTTGTACCTGATATTAATAACCAAACTGGTATTGTTGGTTTAAATTACTACATCAATCCTGGTCAACAAGTAACAGTACGTCGTATTAACTTCACAGGTAACAGTAAAACTGCGGATGAAGTATTGCGTCGTGAAATGCGCCAAATGGAAGGTGCGTTGGCAAGTAATGAGAAAATTGACTTATCTAAAGTGCGTTTAGAGCGTACAGGTTTCTTTAAAACTGTTGATGTTAAACCTGTCCGTGTTCCAAACTCTACAGACGAAGTTGACTTAAATGTCAATGTTGAAGAACAACATTCTGGTACGACTACGCTTGCAGTAGGTTACTCTCAGAATGGTGGTGTAACTTTCCAAGCGGGTTTAAGTCAAACCAACTTTATGGGTACAGGTAATCGTGTTGCGGTCGATTTGTCACGTTCTGAAACACAAGATTACTATAACTTAAGCGTAACTGACCCGTATTTCACCATTGATGGTGTCAGCCGTGGTTATAACGTTTATTACCGTAAAACCAAGCTGAATAAAGACTATAACGTTAACAACTACGTCACCGATAGTATTGGTGGTAGTGTAAGTTTCGGTTATCCAATCGATGAAAACCAAAGCTTAAGTGCCTCTTTAGGTGTTGATCAAACCAAAGTACGTACTGGTCCGAGCGTTTCGACTTATATCCGTGATTACTTATTAGCGAATGGTGGTAAAGCGACTGGTAGTTCAAGCTACTGTCCTTTAGATGAGAATGGTAATTCACAAATTGACGAGACGACTTTGCAGTGTAAGGTTCCTTTAACAACTTACGATAATGCATTTGAAGGTACTTTCTTAACCTATAACTTGAACTTGGGTTGGTCATATAACACATTAAACCGACCAATTTTCCCAACTTCAGGTATGTCACATCGTGTCGGTTTAGAAATTGGCTTGCCAGGTAGCGATGTTGATTATCAAAAAGTAACATATGATGCGCAAGCGTTTAAATCACTTTGGGGTGGTTTTGTCCTTCGTGGTTACGGTAAGTTAGGCTATGGTAATGATCTACCATTCTATAAGAACTTCTATGCGGGTGGTTACGGTTCTGTTCGTGGTTATGACAATAGCTCTCTAGGCCCAAGATATCCAAGTGTAATTTTCCAGAAAACTGATCAAACTGACCTTGACCCAGAAGAGGTTGGTGGTAATGCACTCGTCCAATTCGGTACAGAACTTGCGATTCCTTTACCATTTAAAGGGGATTGGACACGTCAAGTACGTCCAGTATTGTTTGCCGAGGGTGCTCAAGTTTTCGATACGAAATGTGATGTTCCAACTGGCACAATGAAAATGAATAATAGCAATATTGATATTAAGCAGTATTGTAAAGACAACTACAATTTTGATTTTGGTAATATGCGTTATAGCGTCGGTGTTGGTTTCACATGGATTACCATGATTGGTCCATTATCATTGAGCTATGCATTCCCGCTGAATGATAAAAAAGGCGATGATACTAAATCAATCCAATTCGAAATCGGTCGTACCTTCTAAGGTCGACCTTATTTAGCGCTGTAATATATATAAAGGATGTCATAATGAAAACATTAACAATGCTCATGTTAGGTTTGGGATTCACGGTTTCTGCGTCTGTAAATGCTGCAGGACTTGGTGTGGTTGATTTAGCGAAAGTTGTTGAAAGCAGTACTTATCTAAAACAACAAAATGCGAGCCTCACCCAGTCAGTTAAACCAACTTCGACTCGATTGGAGCAATTGGGTAAAGAATTAGAATCTTTGCAGCAAAAAGCACAGACTGATGGTCAAAAAATGAATCAGGCTGATATTCAGAAACTTACTGCTCAATATCAGGCAAAGTTAAGTGAATTTAATTCGACTCAACAGGGCTTACAGACTAAAGTTCAGTCAAGCTTACAGGCGATGAATACAACTTTTGAGTCACGTGTGAAGCAAGCTGCTGAACAATTGCGTAAAGAAAGTAATTTAGACTTTATTTTAAATAAAAATTCTACGATTGCCTCTGACGCACAGTATGATTTAACTGATAAAATGATCCAAAAGGTCAATGCTATTAAATAATCAATGAATAGACGTACTTATCGTTTAGAAGAAGTTGCTCACCTTGTCAAAGGTGAGCATTTTGGTGAGAAGAATTTCCAAATTTCTAATTTGGCAAGTTTAGAACACGCAGAAAAACAGCATATTTGCTTTGTAAATGGTGAAAAATATTTGGCGGCAGCTGAAGCAAGTCACGCTGGTGTATATATTGTTACCGCAGCACTTAAACAGCAGCTTGTAAACAAACAAAATTTTATTGTTGTTGATAATCCTTATTTGGCATTTGCCACACTTACACATTTATTTGAAAAAAAGATAACTCAATGCGGTATCGAGAGTACTGCTCGAATTCATCCATCTGCAATTATCGCTGATGATGCCTATATAGGGCACTATGTTGTGATCGGTGAAAACTGTGTCGTGGGTAATAATACCATTATTCAAGCTCACGCTTTTCTTGATGATGAAGTCGAAGTTGGTAAAGATTGCTTTATTGATGCGCATGTTACCATAACAGGTGCTGCAAAATTAAAAGACCGTGTTCGTATTCATGCCAATACGGTCATCGGCACTGAAGGTTTTGGTTTTGCTCCTTATCAAGGGAAGTGGCATCGCATCGCTCAACTTGGTTCAGTGCGTATTGGAAATGATGTTCGTATTGGTTCAAATTGTAGTATTGATCGTGGTGCACTCGATGACACAATTTTAGAAGATGGTGTCATTATTGATAACCTTGTGCAAATTGCTCACAATGTTCAAATTGGAGAGAATACTGCGATTGCCGCGAATTGCGGAATTGCAGGAAGCGCGAAAATTGGCAAAAACTGTATCATGGGCGGTGCTTCAGGTGTGGTTGGACACCTTGAAATTACAGATAACGTGACACTTACAGCAATGTCAATGGTCACAAAAAATATTTCTGAAGCTGGAACATATTCTTCTGGCATGGGACTTTTTGAAAATAGTCACTGGAAAAAGACGATTGTGCGCTTAAGACAATTAGCAGATGTGCCATTGACCCAAATCACTAAAAGACTTGATCATATGCAAGCTCAATTAGAGTCCCTTGAATCAACCTTTAAGTTGCGTAAATAATTTATTATGACTGAGTCTACTTCTCCAGCATTTACAATGCCTGAATTACCGATGGATATTCTTACGATTCGTGAATATTTACCCCATCGATATCCATTTTTATTAGTCGATCGTGTTACCGAAGTCACTGAAAATAGTATTGTCGGTTATAAAAACGTTTCGATTAATGAAGAGTTTTTACAAGGGCATTTTCCAACCTATCCAATTATGCCAGGTGTGCTGATCATTGAAGCTCTCGCACAAGTTTCTGGTATATTAGGTTTTGTACTTACAAATCAAAAGCCAAAAGCAGGTTCTTTGTTCCTGTTTGCGGGTGCTGAGAAAATCAGATTTAAAAAACAAGTTGTTGCGGGTGACCAGCTCATCTTAAAATCTGAACTTGTGATGCAAAAACGTGGCATTTACAAGTACAATTGTACCGCTAGTGTTGATGGCAAGGTTGCCGCGACAGCAGAGATTATTATTTCCCACCAGAAAATAGAGCAGACATGAGTAGTCAAAATTTAATACATCCTACAGCAATTATTGACCCGTCTGCAGAAATCGCTTCTGATGTACAAATTGGTCCATATTGTATTGTAGGTCCAAATGTAAGTATTGACTCTGGTACCAAATTACATTCACATGTTGTTATTGGTGGTTTTACGAGAATTGGTAAAAATAATGATATTTTCCAATTCTCGAGTATTGGGGAAATTTGCCAGGATTTGAAATATCAAGGCGAAGAAACTTGGCTAGAAATTGGTGATCATAATTCGATTCGTGAGCACTGTACGTTGCACCGCGGTACAGTTCAGGATCATAGTTTGACCAAGATTGGTAGCCATAACTTATTAATGGTGAATACGCATATTGCACATGACTGTGTCATTGGGGACCATAATATTTTTGCCAATAATGTGGGTGTCGCTGGGCATGTGCATGTTGGTGATCATGTAATTGTCGGCGGTAATGCGGGCATTCATCAATTCTGTAGAATTGACTCTTACAGCATGATCGGTGGAGCTGCTTTAATTCTTAAAGATGTTCCTGCCTATATCATGGCCTCTGGTAATCCTGCACGTGCCTTTGGTATGAATATCGAAGGAATGCGTCGTAAGGGCTGGTCTAGAGATACCATTCAAGGTTTAAGAGAAGCCTATAAATTAATCTATAAATCTGGTTTAACCACTGAACAAGCGATTGAACAGATTCGTAATGAAATTCTAGTGAAGACGCCTGAAGCGCAATTGTTTATTGACTCTTTAGAACAGTCAACTCGCGGTATTGTTCGCTAATTGCTAGATTAAAAAAAAGACACTGCGGTGTCTTTTTTTATGCTTAATTTTCCTGTTCTACAAACTGCTGACGATATTGTTTCGGAGAGTGTTCAAAAGTACGTTTAAAAGCCTGACTAAATGCAGTTTCTGATGAGTAACCCACTTTATTGGCAATTTGTTGAACTGAATAATTACTTTTACGCAGATATTGGCTGGCTAAGCGCATACGATGTTGCTGTAGATAAGCAAGAGGTGATTCACCAATCACTTCGTGGAATAGACTAGCAAACTTTGAACGTGACATACAACATTGTTCGGCAAGTAATTCAACCGTCCAAGCATCTTCTGGATGGTTGTGAATGGCTGCCAAACTGTTACTGAGCTCAGGATGATTTAAAGCGCTGAGCCAACCATGTTGACTTGAGATTTGTTGAATATGATCTCGAATACATTTGATTAATAAAATGTTGACCAAATGATCGATGATGATATCGCGGCCTGCTTGAATATTTTGTGTTTCTAAGGCAAGGAAATGTAAGCCAATTTGTAGCCATTCTGGTGCATTGGTATCTCCGTGTTGGAGATGAATAATGGGTGGTAAGGCCTGAATAAAAGGACGCGCCATAATAGTGTCAATTTGGCAGCGTACCGTCAGAATGAGATTTTTTTCGGATGACTGTGTGCCGAATTCGATGGCTTCTTCTTTATGACCATCGAACAGCTTTGAAATATCAACAGCATCGACCAGTTTAGTAATCGTATTATCTGCGCCTGTATGTGCTTTTCCTGATGGAATAACCACAATTTCACCCGCATGTGCAGTTAAACTATTTTGTGCGTCAATTTGAATAAAAAAAGAACCAACTAAAACAATATGAACAATTAAGGCGGTTTGATCTTGGCAGATAAAACTCCATTCTCCTTGAGTTTTCAAGTAGATATATTCAGTGTGATTTAAATGAATATCAGCAAATATTTTACTTAAAGCATCCATATGATTTTTTAACGATGTATTCATTTAAATTATAGAGAGCTGCGCCAATAACTCAATATGTGTTTATAGGACAAAAACAGGGTGGATGATGCCAAAGACTTTGACATAGCTTTTTTGGACGCTTGCAACTGTCATGAATTTCATAATTCCTCAAAATATACTTATATATACAAAGACATGGATTCGATGATGAATGCGCCAGTAAATGTTGAGCAAGAACTTACGCCAGTAAGCATTCCAAAGTCAAAAACTCAGTTGGATCGTAAACGTTATTTATGGGCCATTAGCCCAGCTTTGCCTGTAATCGGAATTGGTATTTTGGCAGGTTATCAATTTGCACCACGTCCATTGAAAAAAATCTTTGCTTTAGGTGGTCCAATTGTTTTACACATTGTGATTCCAACAATTGATACGATTATTGGGAAAGATGCCAATAATCCAACCGATGAAGATATTAAGCTGTTAGAAAAAGACCCATATTATTCTCGATTGGTTAAAAGCTTTATTCCACTACAATATGCAGCCAATGTTTATGCATGTTATTTATCAAGCCGTAAAGAAACCTCTTTCATTGATAAGATTTTTCTAGGTATTTCAATGGGCGCAATTAATGGGATTGCCATTAATACTGCACATGAGCTAAGTCATAAATCTGATCGTATTGACCATATTCTTTCGCATTTGGCGTTGGTACCAACAGGGTATAAC
>NZ_JAZEZK010000012.1:0-170036 GCF_037028485.1 Acinetobacter sp. 102 | reverse complement strand
CTTTGCGATTCGTGAGTCAGAATTGGCATCTACCATTAAAGCAATGGGTGCTACTGGTGCTGTGTTAGTGGCAATAGAAACACAAGGTAATGTTCAAGACATTGTTGTTGCAGATACAAACATTGTGTCGCAACAGCGACATGGTGATCGTACCATTACCTTGGTTCGAATCACTTCGGCAGGCTTTAAGCAGTTGGCTGTAAAAGGAACAGGTTCAGTTGCGGTTCGTTTATCTATAGTGGGTGATTTAAATCGTGATGGCTATGTCGATGGCTTAGATAGTGCGTTGTGGCAACAAGCACAAGCAGGACAACAGCAATTTGATTTAAATGGTGATGGCGTTGTCAATAATACCGATTTACAAGTTCTCTATGCCAACTATGGTTGGAAATCAAACCAAGCCCCAGTCAATGTGGTCGAACAGGGCAAACAAGCTTTAAAAACGCATACAGATTTATCGGTGAGCGGTGCATTGGAGCAGATTGCAGTTGATCGTGAGGGTGATACGGTTTACTGGAATATTCTAGGTAATACACATGGTATTGCTCAACTTTCACCAAATGGTAAGAATCTTAGCTTTAAACCAGAAGCAGGCTTCTCAGGTTATGCGACAGTAACACTACAAGCAGATGATGGTTATAGCAAAGGTCAGCCAATTGAACTGAAAATCTATGTGAGTGATGCCAAGTTAGTTTTAATTCATGTCGAACGTTTGGCGGCATTGGCGCTGGGTAATGGAGCAACCTTACAAGTCAAAGGTGACTTTGAAGATGAAAGTGGCGTTATCTTAACGGCTGATTATTTGCAGTTTGTCAGTGATAACCCGAATGTGCTCACTGTAGATGCGCAAGGTAATATCACGACCAAAAAAGCTGGTATCGCAACAATTCATGTATCTGCTCGTGGTATTGAAGGGGTGAATGCAATTTCAGTCAGTTTATATGGTGATGAACCAGAGCTGGATGACAATGGCTTTGAAGTGGATGTTTATCCAAAAGCAGTGACTTTACCACTCAATGGTGAGCGTCAACTTAAAGTGACCGATGTTGATGGGAATAAGGTTTCTGCGGCTTCTGCTGGTACTAAATACTATATCAGCGACAGCAGTATTGCAGAAATTAGTGCTGATGGTCTGATTCATGCAAAAGCAACAGGTATTGCACAAGTTACAGTGATCAATAAAGGCCACCAATATACCTTTAGCCTGATTATTCAACAGCCTGAAATTGGTTCTGCGGTCGTAGATGCCAAGAAAGGTGCTGTGGTTCAGGATGAACAAGGCAATATTTTAATGGTTGCGCCAGGTGCTGTAAAAGAAGGTACTGAAGTTTCGATCAAGGCTAGATCATTGGATGAGTTGGGAATTACTCCTCCAGCTAAGGATTACTTAGCTGCGTTAGCTGCAGTTGAAATTAATGTCGGTGATAGCCAAGCCAACTTACCAATTCAGCTATCACTAAAAGTTGGTAGTGAATATATTAATCCTATGACAGGTAAGGCTGAAATTATACAAGAAGGAATGGAGGTACAGTTCTGGAGAAAAGGAGTCATTACTGATGAAAATGGTATTGAAAAGGAGATTTGGTGGTTAGTCGATAATGGCTACATTATGGCAGATGGAACAGCGAAAACTGCCAGCCCGCCATATACTGGTGTTCAAGTTAGTGGAACATTAGTTGTTACTACAGCAGTTTCATCTATAAATAAACAGAACGGTGAAATGAAAGTAAGAGGTGCTTCTTTTGATTATGGAGTATTCATTAATAACCTCATGAATATCGCTTTTGGTGGGGGGTATTTAGCTCTCATGGGAGCATTTATGTGGGATTATTCAACTAATTTTAATTTTATAAATTATACGCTAGAAGGAAGCTATCATTCCAAGCCAATTATAGAAATGAAAGACAATGAAATTTCTGTTGAAATTCCTAAAAGTAATATTCAGAGAAACACTCCGGAAATAAATAAAATTACTTATAAAATTAATGAGGATAAGGATAAAAATACAATTAAACTTTCAATGGATAAATTAATACCATTGGGTGCTAAAATTGATGATTTTAATTTCAAAGTTTGGATTATTCCAAAAGGTGAAAGTGGTGTTATTTCAACTGAAGAAAATCCAGACAGAGGGTTGATTAATCACATCTATGATATTGGTAGAAATAATATTAATTTGTCTAAATCGGAAATAGAATTAGATGTTAGTAAGAAAATATCTTTATCTCAGCATTATATTTTAGTACAAAGATACTCAATTTATGTTGATGAGAATGGAGTCAGAAAACAATATAGTGTTCCCGTTAATAGTGAGCTTGTATCCTACTACAGTGAAGAAAATATAAAAAATTACTCTGTATTAACTTCAGGGCGAGATTCTATAAAGATTGTCAAACAGACTAATAAAGTCGATGAGCTTGAGGTGGTTAGAAAAATTACTGAAGATGAAAAGGGTCAACCTTTAAATTTTGTCAGTCATTACGATGATCAAATAGCATTTAGTCTTGATGGTTCTACTGCATTTATTGCAGGTGTTAAGGGGTTAATCTATGTAATGGATATGCACTCTCATAATATTGTATATACCATTCAGTTAAAGAATATCAGTAGTGTTCGAAGTCTTATTGCCACCCAATCTTGGTTATATATAGCGGAAGGAAATGATGGTAATTCGTTAGTTCGTGTGAATATAGATACGTATGGTGATGATTATTTAAATACTGAGCAAAAAATTAACGTAAAACTCCCATCTAAGTTTGGATTGTCTGATATGGCTTTAAGCTATGATCGCTATCTTGCTATAGCTGCAACCAATATCCGTGAGGCTCTAGGCTTTAAAACAAATTTTGACCAAGGCAATATTTATATTCTGGATCTAAATAGAATCGATGTTGATGGTAATTATGTAGATGAAGTAGGGCTATCTAAAGATCCATTTGTTGTTGATAGTTCTAAACTTCCATCTTATAAAGGTAGAGGTCCAGATAAGTTAATTACAGGAGTATTACCAGGGGAGTTCCTATTATCAACTACGAATGATCATGGGCGAGGTTTTATGGCAATAAAACTAGATCTTGATGTACGTACTGGCGATATTAAAGATGCAACAACTCTAGCACCGAACTCGCTTCGACCTGAAGTACCTGGAACGAGCTATTCTTATAGAGATTATTTCATGAGGTTAGATATACAGCGAGCAACAGATATGGTGCTAACTGTATACAAAGGTAAATTATATGCCATTGTAGCTGATTATAATTTTGACTTTAATGAATTTGATTGGTTAAACCAAACTAAACCGGTCCAATCAGGAGGTAAGCTTGGAATTATCGAAGATCCTTTTGGTGTTCCTGTATATTTAGGTGCTACAACTCCAATTGTTGGTGGAGCTGTACAAACATTAGCAGTTACTGCACAAGGTCTGTTACAAAGTATTGTTTGGCAATATGATGAATATGTACCAGAAGAAAAAGTCTGGAGATCTTATAAAACGCTATATTCATGGGATTTGAAGGGGCTTCTCGATGCAGCAATTAACCATCGAGATAAAGGCTTAGGAATGGACATTCCGCTTGATCGATCTGGAAAAAAACGAGTATTAAATGAACTAAATCGTTACGAAACACGTTATATAGAAATTCCAGAAGCTATGCCGAAAAAATTTGATTTAACTGAAAACCAGCAAAGTGTTTTTGAATGGCACAGAAGCTATCAAAATTACTATGATGATCAAATCGGTATTTTCTCTTTAGATGATCTTGAAGATAAAGATGGCGATAAACAGAATGAAGAGGATGATAATATTGAGTTAACTCAAGAAGAGGAGGTTAATTTAATCCGAAATCAAGCTTCTACAATGTATTTCATCGCAGCTGTTCAGAAAGAAATTCTGAAACTAATTCATACGGACTATACAGCTGAAGATGAAAGAATGGTTTTAGCATTAAAGCTGCTAAAAACAATTACTGTTGATGCTGATAAGTTACAAGAGAATACTGAAGAAATTGTTTCTCATACTCGAGAGTTTTTAAATCAGTTAAAGAATACTTTAACTAATGATTTACACACTGCTGCAATATTAATGGAGTTCCTACATCAAAAGGAAAAAGAATTACTCGCTTATATCATTAAGAAATTTAATATTGAGATTCCTAAATCTAAGCTTAAAGTTGTAGATGATTCGGGGAATCCACTAGATTTTTCTAAAATCTCACTTGAGCAAGTTATTGAAGATTTTAAATCGACTAGTGATTCTGATGTTCAAAAGGCTTCAATCGCACTTGGGTTCCCTGCTGGAAAAATTGTTGGTTCTACTGGAACTGGTAAAACATCATTAGGCATTTTTAGACCAACAGAAATGTTGATCAACCAAGCGAAGAATGTATTAAAAGCTAAAGAACTCCAAGATGCTATGAAAAAGGCTGGACAGCAAATAAAATTGGCAAGAGAAATGCTGGTAAAAGCAGGAAAGGCTGTGGATTATAAAGCTGCTCTCCAGATTATCAACAAAGCAAATTATAAGCGGGTCCTAACCGTTGGAGCTGTAACAGGTACAGGTGTCATTGTTGGTGGTCCAATTTTAGATAATAAAGATCTTAAATCACTACAGATTTTATTACTTGCATTAACTGTTGGAACTGTTCTTACAGATGTTACGACTGGGGAACCAGAAGCGAAAAAGAAAGAACCTAATACTATTTCTATAGGTGGTACTTTCTATCTTGAAGAACAAGGATATCAGGCAATTTATAAGGAAAATGGGGAAAAGAAAACTCTCGAAACCATGTTGGAAAGTGCGAAAAAGGAGCTTTTTGGATTTGCCTCAATTGGGGTGACGGATAAAGAAAATATATCGAATCCAAGTACTTCTAAAAAAACAGCGACCTTTCAGGAGGTTAGTTATGATGTAACAATAAGCTTAAAACAGCTTGCTGATCATATGAATACAACTGCTGAGAGTTTATTTAGTATTTTTATTAGCTTGAAACAGTATTTTAATGACTATTTACCTGATGAGCTAAAACAGTTATTAGATCAGTTATTTAAAGATGATGTTAAAGGGAATAAAGTAGCGATAGAAGCTTTGTCTTATACAATAAAAGTTGTGTTTGAAGAGGATCGTTCTGACGCTATTTTAAACCAATATGTTACAAACAATGAGTTTTTAGATGAAAAGAGAAAAAATGAAATAACTGCAAAATATAAGAGTGGTCAAGCGACGTTATTAGCAGGACATTATTTACGTTTTACGAAGTGGGGCGATTTTATTAACCCCTTACAATTTTTCTTGCAACCATTAAAGATTAGTATTAGTACTGTGGCTCTTAGTAATCAAGAACGATTTAATTCAATTTTAACTCATGAATTTAAAGAGATCGTAAATAACTTGGGCTATGTTGTTGATAAGGCCTTTAAGTACTCTTCAATTGTGAAAGGATTAAATGCAAAAGAAGATGATAAAAACCATAGTGACGCGGCTGCTTATGCAGACTCGTATTGGGCTGAGCTTGAAGCTGAAGCGAAGATAAATGGTGATGATGTTTCAAAGATAAATGGTCAATGGTTCTCAGATCTAGCTTCAATCAGTAGAGAAAATGAAAAACTTACAGCTAAAGCTTTATTAATTTCACAAGTTGTAGGTAAAGCATTTGAAAATGACTTAGAGAGTATTTATCAAGGGAGTGGTCGTAAAATATTATCTCAGATTGGTTATACTTTATATGAGAATGGCAGTAATGTTATTCCTTATCAGACGAAGAATGGACAAGAATCTTCGGGGATTTTTGATTTCCTTGAATGGAATAGCACTGAGAAAAAATTTACCATTATCGAAGCGAAATCAACTCGTGATGATCGTATGGAAAATATAATAGATGGTAAGAAAGATGGTAAGGATATTTATGATGCAGTTGCTTTTACAGACAATCAACGTTATTTATATCGGGCTTTATTAGATTCCAGTAGGAATTTACAGCTAAAGCTAAATGTTAACTCAATTGATTTAATTGAAAGATTAATTAAAAGTGATAGTGGCTTGAGTGATATTGAGCGTCAATTAATTTTACAAGATTTATTTATTGATGGAGTTTATTTAAATATAGGGAAATACCTAAGTCGGAAAGAAATTAAACTGGAAGTCAGAGCTTATGATTTAAATAAAGCAGCGGCAGATTCAATTGCAATTGCAGCTGGATTTAGTTCGGATGCAGCAGAAACAGCTGTTCAAATCTATGTCAATAATGCAAATTCACCGCATAAAAGCTATCTCTTAGATGACTACAGCAAAATCAAACTACCTAAAAAGTCAGGGCAAGCAATGTCATTGCTGAGCTTGAATAATGGCGTTGTGGATATTATGCAATGGTCCGAGATTGAGGCTGTATTTGAACAAGCCAAACAATATTGGGTAGATATTGGTATAGATGCATCGTTATTGGAGAATATTCGACTGCAATTAGACCAGAGTCTTAATGATAGTACTATTGCCTATACAACAAAAGATAAGGAGATTTACCTTTCTCAGAATGCAGGGGGATGGGGATGGTTTATTGACCAGACCCCAGGTGAATCTAGTGAATTTAATTTTATTAACTCTTATTATAGTGTGGCAAATCGGGCAGATTTAGGAAAACAAATTGATTTGTTAACTGTACTGATACATGAGTTGGGGCATGTTATAGGTTATGCGGATAATTATAGTCAAAATAACATTATGACAGGTCTGATTCAGCCAGGAGTGCGGATATTACCAAATTTAAATGATCTGAGTCATATGCATGAGTTAGATAATCATTTCAAAGTTGGACATGAATTTGTAATTAGCCGTTTAGTTGTACCAAATTTAAATGCAAGAGAATGGGGTGAGCAACATCTGAATATTCAGGATATGTTTAACAACGTAAGTTCTACATTAACCGGATGGAAGCATCTAGGTGCGGTGCAGATACAAGGCAATGAAGATATTATCCTTACTGAAATTGAGCAGACTCATACCAATCTATCCCAAGCCTTTAAACTCGGGGCACAAGATCGAGTCCTTACATTTACGGTAAAAGATCAGCATCTAACAGACTATAACAATGGTCCAGATGATGCCTTTGAGGTTGCGCTGCTGGATGCAAAAACAGGCGAAGCACTATTTAAAGTGAATGATCTGAGTCAATCAGATGCACTCTTTAACCTGCAAGCCAATGGTCAAAACTATTTGGCACAAGGAATTGAGCGAGTTATTAACAGTGATGGTAGTCAAACATTCTTTATCAACCTAGACCAAGCTTTAGCTGGTAGAGAAGTTCTATTATCTTTTGATTTACTTGGCTTTGGGGCAGCAGATAGTTCAGTCACGCTTAGCAATATCCGTTTAGTTGCTGAAGCATTGGCAATGAATGATCACTACCAGTTTGATGAAGATACAACCCTCACGGGCAATGTGTTGGATAATGATTTACTGATTGGTAAATCAATTGAAAACGTGGTACTCGTGACTGCACCGCAACATGGTGAGCTGGTCTTGCTTGCCAATGGTGAATTTAGCTATGTACCGCATGCCAACTATTTTGGTGCGGATCAATTTAGCTACTACTTTGTCACCCTCGATGGGCAGCAGTCTAAAGTTGCGACTGTACAATTTGATATCAACCCAGTAAATGATGCACCGATTTTTAGCCAACAACCAAATTGGGAAATTATTGCGGGTGAACCACTGGTCTTAGATTTTGATAGCTACGTTAAAGATGTCGAAAGCAATCTAGTGACAGTACAAATCACCCAACAGCCACAATACGGCACAATTAGTTATGATGCTGCGACAGGTCATTATGTCTATTTGGTTGATAAGGATTTTGTGGGTGATGACACATTTACGGTTATACTCAGCGATGGTATAGATTCTTCCCAACCTTATACCTTTAGTATTCATGTTTTGGCATCAAATACGGCACCCGTATTAAATACACAAGATATAGAGATCGATGAAGATCAAGCGGTGATCTTTGATCCATTGGCAAGTGCTTATGATGCCGATGGTGATGTACTTGGCGCGCATATAACGCTACAGCCGCTATATGGACGTTTAGAACAATTGGCGGATGGGCGTTATCAATACGTACCAAATGCCAATTACTTTGGTACAGACAGCTTTAGCTACTATGTCACAGATGGAAAACTGGATTCACAAGTGGTCAGCGTGACGATTCATATCAAAGCTGTGAATGATGCTCCGATGCTACAAGCACAAACGCTGATCACAGACGAAGATACTGCGGTCTTCATTGATTTACTGGCGACAGCACAGGATATAGAAGGCGATGTATTAAATGCCGTAATTGTGACGGAACCTGTCCATGGACAACTGGTACGATTGACGGATGGACGTTATCAATATGTGCCACATGCAAATTATTACGGTACGGATAGCTTTAGCTATTATGTGACTGATCATGCACTAAACTCGCAGGTTGTAACCGTATCGATTACTGTAAATGCAGTAAATGATGCACCGACATTGTTTGCACAACAGATAGTGACGAATGAAGATAGTGCGGTAACGATAGATCTTCTTTCAACAGCTCAAGATGTGGAGCATGATGTCTTAACGCCTGTACTAGTTTCACAACCTCTCAATGGTCAGTTGAAACCATTAGCAAATGGACAATATCAATATGTACCGAATGCCAACTACTTTGGTGCAGACAGCTTTAGTTACTATGTAACGGATGGTGAGCTTAAATCTCAGACGGTTGTGGTTGCTATTACGGTTAACTCTGTAAATGATGCCCCAACTGCAAACGCTCAAACTGTTCAAGGTTTAGAAGACCAAGTCCTGATTTTAAAATGGTCTGATTTTGCTGTGCTCGATACAGATGGCGATGTCTTAAGCATAGAAATTAGTGCTCTCCCTCAAACTGGTTTATTACAACAGTTTATCCATGACCAGTGGGAGTTAGTGAGTGTAGGCACACGTTTCAATCAAGCCGATTCTAATGCTGGGCATATTCGTTTTGTGCCAAGTTTGAATGAGGCCAGTGATCGTGCAATTGCAGGTATTGGTAATCAAAAAGCAATTTATGCACAAGTTGGTTATAAAGCTTTTGATGGGCAGCTTTACAGTGCAATGACCTGGTTGAATATTGAAATCGAGGCTGTTGCAGATCAACCGATTCTAAATATTGGTTCGACTACTAATCAAGAAATTTTGTTCCAGACCAGTTGGGAAACTGCAGCAAACCCAGACCTGACTTCAACCTTGATCGAACAGAATATGTTTGAGGGTTGGACATTACTTAAAGGATTGGATTGCAACCTGTTTGGTACAGATGGTTTTGAAATCTGGGGCAATGGCGACCGCATGGAGAATGCCTATGGTCAGCTTAAAACAGTTCAAGCAAAAGCTGGTAATGGTAATAACTGGTTAGAGCTCAATGATGCAGGCTTGTTCCAAGCTCAAACCTTGGGGATTGCGCGTAATGTACAAACTGAATTCGGGCGTAGCTATAATCTCAGTTTCGATTATGCAGGGCGTTTAGGCTTTAGCGAATGCTTTACCCAAATTGGTATTTATGTTGATGGTAAACGTATTGCGACTTATGCCAATACCAGTCCGAATGATCAGCTGAATTGGCAAAATATCCAATTTAGTTTTGTGGGTACGGGTAAACTGCAAAATATCCAAATTCATATTGATGCGCCATTGACACATTTAAGTGGGCGAGGTGCGATGATTGATAACATTGTACTTTCGACCAATAAGCCACTGAATCGAGGCAAAGAAGACTTGGCAATGCAGTTGTCTAGTATCTCAGCTCAGTTGCAGGACAAAGATGGTTCAGAACAGCTTAAACTTGCGCTTGCAGGCATGCCATTAGGTAGTAAGTTAACTGATGGTTCACACCAGTTTGTGGTGACCGATCAGCATACGGTTGCTGACATCAGCACTTGGAATCTCAACACACTACAGTTCACACCACCTAAAGACTTTAGCGGTGAACTGAAGTTACAAGTGGTGGCAAGCAGTATTGAAAAATCTAATGCAAGTCTTGCGTCAGCGATTCATGAGTTAACGGTATATATCGAAGCTGTTGCAGATGCGCCAAGTTTAGAAACTCATCAATCACAAAATGCTTTAACGAGCCGTGAGATTTTCCATACTGAATGGGGAGGTGTTTATAATGCCATTCTCAATAAAAACCCGTCAGTGGTGTATGGCTGGAGTTTAGATGGTTGGATGACTCAAAAAGATCAGTTACTTAAACTCGATGCTTTTGAAGTATGGCACTCTGGCGATCAAATGAAGAATGCTGCGAATCAAAATATAAGCTTACAAGGCGTGGGTTCAAATGCTTGGATTCGTTTGAATGATGGTAAGGATGCACTGTATCAGCAAACTGCGATTGAACGTCAGGTAAATACGGTCAACGGGACGACTTATACCTTAAGCTTTGATATGGCAGGCTTGTTAAGCCAAACTGCAAATATGGGGCGTGTCGGGGTATATGTCGACGGACAACAGATCGCTGTGTTTGACGCAGCGAGTGGACAAACCGCATTGAACTGGCAGGAGTATCAAATTAGCTTTGCGGGTAATGGGTGTGACCGAACTATCCGTTTGCAGCTTGAAGGAAATCTGAGTGGTCGTAGTGCCTTTATCAACGATATTCGTTTAGTTGAAACCTATACTTCAACTGCAAACCAAGTCTATGCTGTTGTCGGCCAGACTACGTATTTACCAATTATTGCGGCACGTAGTAATGATCTCGATGGTTCTGAGCGAATGAAATTAGAACTGACAGGTTTTAGTCAAGGTACGGTCGTGACGGATGGAACAAACTACATCACGATTAACTCAACTCAGCAGTGGATTGATATTAGTACATGGGATTGGACGCAGTTACGCTTTGCAAGTAGCCGTAATCAAGATATGGCGATTCAAGTAAAAGCGACGGCAATCGAGCAGAGCAACCAGCATAGTGCGAGTAGTCTCAAGACGATTGCAGTGAAAATGTTGGATGGACAAGCGTGTATCAACCCTTGGCGATTGGTCAACGGTTTTGTATCGACATGGGTCAACCATATCGCATCGATTCCTTTGACGGTGAAAGCACAGTGGGCTTGTTCAATTCCATTGCTTTCAACTCAGTTAGAGTTGAGCATCTTACCAAAAGACGAAGATGAGGATCTGATTCTACTCCGTCAAGAAGAACAGTCAGATGCATGGTTGAAATCTTTGGAACAAACTGCACAACAGAACTGGAAACAATTGTTTTAATTGAAAAGATTGGCCTCATGCTTTTAAAAGTATGAGGTCTTAATTAAATTAATAAGATTATTTAATTTAAGGACAAAGAAATGTCATTAGGTGCAATTTATTTATGGGAACCTGAGATTTTTACAGCTCAGATTCCTTCGCTGAATGAATCTGAGCGCGTAGCTTATGAGTTATACCAACAGCATCGAGATACGCCTGCAGCGGGTAAAAAGCTGCAAGATTGGGCGGAATATATGGTTCAAAAAGTCACCAATTCTGACTACAGCGAATATTTTTCAAAGGAAGTTCAGCAGTGGTGCATTAATTTACAGCATGGTCTCACCGCTGAGCCATGTGCGATATTAGAATTAGAACATTTTGATATAGTTGCACAGGGCGATGCTTTGTACAGGGTATTTTATGAGGCTGTCCAGAATTCAGGGGTTGGTTTTTATGAACCACGCTTTTCAGTGTGGGGAATCGGTCTTGTACAAGTTCCTGATCATGCAGTCACAGCTGTTTTAACGTCTTTTCTGAAACCTCTGAGTGCTGAGCAGCAGTCTTTTGAGCTAGACAAAATTGAAGCACCTCGCAATATAAAGAAAGCAGAAGAATTGTTTAAGTTATGGTGTTTACATCATCCTATTTTAAAAAATCTGGAGTTACATCGGTTTTATCGAAACTATGATTTTATTGAGCCTCAATGGAATCGCCCTGATGCTGAAAATAATATTAATAGTGGAATGAGACATTTCATATTTATTAGTGATAAAAACAGTATTTTTTATCAACTTAAAGTTATATTGTGGAGTTTAACTCAATCTCCAGACATTGATCTGACTTTGGATATTACAAATCATTTCTTAACAGAGGAAATGAAACATAAATTTGCGAAGAAACTTAAAATTAGAATAGATATCCCGGATATTAGAAATACTATGCAAAGACTATCAGGTGCTGAACAATTTTATGCATTAAATTTTAACTTGAATTCTAGATGGGAAAGCAGTTATGGGCTTAAAATATTTTTTCAGGAGTTTGATCGATTTATAAACTTTTTGCATCAGCATTTCGCAAACGGCAATTTAAGAAGTCTACAAACCTGGGCATATGGAGATGTTATTGATCATATTCTCGTGCAAATGCATTGGTCACAGGAACTCATGATTATTGCACTTGGGTTAGATAAGGATTATCTCGAAAAACGTTATCAATATCATTGTGAAATTCTTCGTAATGAAAAAAAAGACTCTGAGCTTGATTATTTAAACAATAGTTATGCAGAATATAAAGTATTAATGACTCTTGTTGAAGAGGCGGGTACTGCATTACCTCCATATCAGAAAATAGTTGGTTAAAGTTTTTAGAAAAATAATCATTCTTGGGTAAGATGTATTTTTATAAATACATCTTACAACGAATCCCACTCGGGAATTTAACACTGTTACTTTTGATGGTTGCACCCGCACTAAATGTACCAGAGCTTGCATCAATGACCTGATCGACATGGTCAAGCTGAATGATTGCTGCATATTTTTCAAATGGAGCTTCGGGAATCAATTTTAGCTTTTGTCCCTTTCTAACTGTATTAAAATACTTTAATGGAATAATTGCATTAATTTTAAATTGGTCTGTTTGTGCAATTTTTAAAATTGGATTTTTTCCTTCGGTTGGATTTACCAGACTTCCAGCATAAATATATTGTTGTATCACGACGCCGTTAAAAGGACTATAAATGGTTCTGCGATTTAAATCGGCCTGACTTTGTTTGTATTCATATTCAGCCTGTTTAATATTTTCCTGTGCAGTCTGCAATTCTGAACGGGCTTGCTGTAGCTCACTATATGCATCGTCATAGGCTTGTTTTGAGACAAAATTTTCCGCCAGTAGTTGTTTCATACGATTTACTTTGCTTTCGGCATGTTCGATTTTAGAACGTGCCGTATTGGCTGAACCGCGTAATTGCGTTCGAAAATATGCAGTTTGCGTAGCGGATTTTTCTACACTTGATTCGATTTGTGCCAGAACTTGTCCTTTTTTAATTGGCATACCGGATTTAACTGGAATATTTTGCAAAATACCTGTAATCGGGCTGCGAATTTCAACAATTTGTGCAGGCTGTACCATACATGCAAAATTTAATGAATCTGCAAGCACTGAGGTAGAACAGCTGAGAGTGGCGAAGAAAACAAGTGCGTATTTCATTTAATAAATTTTTCCAGCAAAGCCAATTTGAGAGTTTAATTTTTTATCTTGTTTAAACATTGAGATACGATTGCGATAAGCTCGTTTCTGACATTTCTTCTGCATATGTTTGACTGCAAGACTTAAAAAATAGTGTCTAAGTACATAGATAGGGATGAGATTGAGTAGATAGATTAACCCTTGGATATTTTGTTGCATGAGTTGATCTTCACCTGAAACATAGGCAACGCATGAGCCTTGATCTCCCTGACGTCCAGCTCGACCATAGAGTTGACGGTCAATACGAGCGGATTCATGAAATTCAGTTAAAATGACATGTAGACCACCGGCTTGTTTAGTTTCTGGGCGCAGTTTAATATCGGTACCACGCCCAGCCATGTTGGTCGCTACCGTAATTTTTCCGCTGTGACCCGCTTCAGCAATGATGGCGGCTTCCTGTGCATCTTGGCGCGCATTTAATACAATATGCTCAATGTTGAGTTGTGTCAGGGCCTCGGAAATAGCTTCTGAGGCTTCGATACTACGCGTACCCACCAAAACAGAACGATTTGCATCTGCCATTGTTTTTGCATGCTGGGCAATCGCGATATATTTCTGTTGATTATTTTTAAAATAATGATGTTTAAATTGCTTACGCTTAGATGGAATATTCGGCGGGATTTGGCAAACTTTTAAGCGATAAATCATCCAGAGTTCTTTTGAAACTTCTAAACCGGTTCCTGTGAGCCCAGATAACAGTAAATATCGTCTAAAAAAACGCTGAAAGGTCATGCGCGCTAACGTATCTCGACCTTTAGTCAGTTCTACCTTTTCTTTTGCTTCAATCAGTTGGTGTAGACCTTGCTCCCAAGAACGATCAGCCATGATTCGTCCTGTGGATTCGTCTACAATCTGAATTTTATTGTCTTGAATAATGTAATGTTGGTCTTTATGGTAGAGGTGTAATGCCGTCAAAGCTTGTTTAATCAGCAGCATTTTCCAAGCATGGTTATACCATATTGGGCGTACATTCTGAGGAAGTGGAATTTCTTTATTGACAGGGATTTTTTCAATATCAACATGATGCTCAGCTTCGAGTATTGAAAAATCAACGTCTGCAACAAGCTGCTGTGCTTGTTCAATTGCCCAGTGAATTATGGCTGCTTCAATAAGCCCTTCAGCTTCTTGAGAGATAACCATAGGGGTTTGAGCTTCATCAATAAATACGCTATCCGCTTCATCCACGATACAGAAGTGCAGTGCAGAAACAATCATCCCGTCATCAGAAGTTTGTCCCGTTGCCAATGCACGTAAGTTTTCAATTTGGCGTGGTTGAGTACCTTTGCCTGAAATATGGTCTTTTAGATAATCAAAAACAATTTCATTGGCACTCACATAGCAAATTTGCTTGTGATAATTTTCCTTTCTTTCTGGAATTTCCATTTCACCATAAATGGCAGCGCTACTCAGTTGAAAAAACTGAAATAAAGAACGTAATTCCTCTTCGTCACGTTGTGCTAAATATGCATTGGTCGTGAGAACATGAACAAAATTTCCTGTTGCCGCCATAATAGTTGCTGCCATACCAGCAACCAGCGTTTTACCTTCTCCAGTGGGCATTTCAGCAAGGCGGCCCGTTAGTAGAATATAGGCACCCATAAATTGAACAGGATGTGGGTAAATATTGAAGACACGGGAGATGCCTTCTCCTACGCAAGCAAAAATTACAGCGATTGCGGTATCATGTGAGGGCTGTGTTGATAAATCGTGAATGGCTTGTTGAAATTTTTGTATGAGCTGTTCTTGATCAAGCTGTTTTAATGCGTCTCGGAGCGGTGAAATTGCTTGAGCAAACTTTTGAATATGTGTTCTGGAAATTTTTTTTGCGGGAATCCAGCCTAAAAGGTTGGCAAAGAAAATTTCTAATTTATGCAATTCCTGATCTTTTTGTTCTACACGCGCAACGTTAGATAGATGAAAAGGGCGCAAGGATAAGCTCTGAACCACCCGTAAATTAGACATAGAACTGCTCCAAAAATAATTGATGCAATTTTCTGATCCACTGCCATGCCAGTGGCGAATAACCTAAATCATAACGAACGTATGCGACATCACCAAATACGGAAGAGTCCAACGGTTGTGATAATTGAATATCGAGATCGAAATAGTTTTGTAAAGCTGTTGTACCTTCCTGATCATTGGGGTCAACGGTGATGTTTCCTCCCGCCTGACTACCTAATGCTGAAGTGAGAAGTTTCTTTTGTGTTTGTGGTGTACTTCGAATAATTTTGCCTGTATAAACCACATCAAAATGGTTTTTAAATCGGATTTCGATTCCTTTTAACCTTGTTTGAATCAAATCATAATCTTGTTGTAAAACGGCACCACGAACAATCTGAGCGGGTTGATTGATGACGTAACCAATGATATCCCCACGCTTGTAAAATCTTTGATTGAGTTCAATGCTATCTTTAGCAAACCAGTGACCAGCAAGTGGGCTATAGACTTGAAGTTGTTCAAATTTGGTCTGATATTGTTGAAGTTGCTGCACAGCACCTTGTTTTTGATACTCTAATTTACGTTGTTGCGATATATCATCAAGTGAAGCTTGTCTGAGTTTATAATCTAATTCTTCAACCTGTAGTTTTTGTAGTTCATATTTTTCGGTGAGTTCAGCATTAGACAGTTGAAAAAGCATTTGGTTTTGCTGAATTTGATTGTTTTTCAAATTGATTGTTGCAATATGACCTGATTCATTGGCTCGAATGATTGACTCTTCAGGCATCCATACGATGGCCTGCTGAGTACTAAAATAAGGAAAGGGGAGAATAAAAAAAATCACGATAAGCGTGGCAAGAATTCCCCAGAAACGTCGGACTGCCTGATCACGATATTTTGACAATGTCGCTCCTTGATAGATATGTTTAATGCCTTTATAGAGAGGTAAAACAATGGTCATAAATCCAGAAATAAAGGCCAGAATGACACCAAAGAAAAAATATTTCTGAGCCACAAACCAAATTAAGCTCACCATGATGGTGATGCGGTAGATTGGAGAGATAAAACCATAACTAATTAGCCAAAATTTTTCATTTTCAGCAGCATAGGGAGGTTGAGCTGTTTTAGCGCCCAAAAGATAACGGTCAGATAAATAAACCCAATATTTTGTTGCTCGACCTGCTAAATTTGGAATTTCAAGTAAATCAGACAAAATATAGTAACCGTCATAACGCATCAATGGATTACCATTGACCAACACGGTGGAAACAGTTGCGATAAAGATGACGTTATAAGCAAAAGCATGAATGAGTCCAGATTCGGTGGAGACCCATAGGTAAATGGCAATTGCACCCAATAATAATTCTGTCAATATGCCTGCAATAGATACAGCAATCCTTTGCCACTTGGAAATAAAGTGATAGGACGAGGTGGCATCAACATACGGGATGGGAATAAATAGAATGAACATCAAGCCCATTTCTCGAACATTACCATTCCATGCTTTTATGGCTAAGCCATGAGCGAATTCATGAATTAATTTAACAATTGGATAGGTAAACCAAAGAATTAACAGGTTACTTGTAGACAATACCCGATCTGACAAATTATTGGTTAGGCTTTGCCAATGTTCGGCAAGCAATAATAAGGCCGGGCATACGATCATCAACCAAATGAGTAGACCCCAGATGCTAAAAACTGATTGAGCGACTTTTTGTAATTGATTAAAAAACCGATCTGGATAAACCAATGGTATTTTGAGACTCATCGGATTTAAGAACGATTGCTTTAATTTATTGAATTTATGCTTCTTAAACCGTTTAAACATTTCCTCTGCATCAAAAGATACTTCAGTTTGTAGCAGGTCGTTGTTATAGAGCTGAGTCAGAAGCTGGACTAATTCATTTTGGCTAATTGCTCGATATTGTTTATTTAAATGAATATTTTGTTGTTCGATATATTCTGCTGCTTTATCCCAAATTTGTTCTACATTGGATTGGCCGTCTAATAAGGTAATGACATACCATGTTTCAGGGTTAACTCGCACAAACCGCTGCGACATGGGTTCAAACAACAGAAACCACGCACGACCTCTTAGCGTGCGTGGTAGAACCTCAATATTCTGGCGTAATTGGGGTCTAAGATGCCGCACCAGATGCCAATGTTCAGAGAATAAGCTTTGCATCGCTTTACCAGTTCGCCCAGATTTTTAATTTCATCCAGTTGATGAAATCTCGTGACCAGCGAAGCAGTAGGTTGGTTTTACCAACCGTAATTTTTCCAACACCTTGCATACCTGGGGTCAGGGCAGGGGGAGAATCTAACCAAGCAGCCTCAACTTTAAAGCCATTCACATTACTTTGAACAGAAGCGACTGGTGTAATACGGGTAATACGAATAGGGAAAGTTTGATCTGGCAAACCTGTCAGTTTTAAATTTCCCTTTTGATCTTTTTCAATCAAGTGAATGTCTTTATCTGCCACATGTAAGATCACTTTATAGGCATCTTGTGATGCAATCTGGAAGAGTTCCTTACCATCTTCAATAGGGGTTCCAATTTGTTGAATCCAGTCTCCATCAATAACTGTTCCTGTTATTGGGGCGGATACTCGGGTTTGATTGATCTTTCTTTGTAGTGTTTGGATTTTGGTTTCTTGCTGTTTAATTTGATTTGCGGCTAAACCACTATCTGTTAAATTTTGATCTGCCATTGCGATGCGAAATTGATGCTGTGCTTGATCCAATAGGCTTTGTTGTTCAGCCAGTTGAATTTTTAAATCGGTATTATCGAGTTGAATTAAGGCTTGGTCTTTTTGGACTTTATCTCCAGGACGAACAAATACCTTTTCTATAAAACCTTGCGTTGGTGCAGGAATAATCCAGCGAGTTTTACCTTCAACATTTAGGTTGGCAGTGACGAGTTTGTCGACAGGAATTAAGGTGATACAGAGTAAAAATAAGATGATAAGACTGGTGAGAATTTTCCAAGTATAGTGGCCATCTGAACTGTATTTTTTGAATAAATTACGACTAGATTGAAGGCTATGGCCAATTAAACTCTGTTCTGATTGATACCAATGTTGAAGTAGTGGCTGAATTAAATCACTGTTACTTTTTAAATAGATACTTAACTCTGCTTGAGTATTTTGGTGTTCAAACGCGCGGTCATTTGCCACAAGTATTGCTTGGATCTTTCCTTGGTTAAAAATAGGGTAACCAAACCAACTATGCTCATGTAATTCATGTTGTAAAAATAAGGTTTGCAACGCAATTTCATTTAATTTTTGCATATCGGCAGCGCCTTTTTCTGTCCAAGACAGCTCAGACGAGACGATCCATTTGACTTTATGTGGGCCTTCGACCATTAAATAATTTAGTTGAATGTTCGTATGCTGGGGAAACCGATGCCGAATATAACTTGTTGTTTGATTAATCCATTCTTGTGCGGCAACCCTAAATTGGTCTTGATTCACGACGTGAGCAAAAATCTCAAGTAACTGTTCTGCTTGAAAAGCGTGCTGTAGTTTTTGGCTTTGCTGTTCGTAGAATAACCAGCCCATACTGGTACGTATTAGTTCCAGAGTGACTTCATTAATAGGAGGAGCTATTGATAGGCCAATAATAGATGATGTATTGGAATATGTTAATAAATAGCCAATGATGTAAGTCGACTCATTTTTTTGAATAACAACTGGCTGTTCTGCTGTTAATTGAAGTTTGAGTGATGCCCATAACTCCTGTAGCTTCTGATCCTGAAAAGCATGCGTACCTAGATCGATTAAATTTTCAAAGCATATATCTAATACATTGACGTTTAAACGCTTTAAGTTAAGTATCCAAATCTGAATAGAATTAGGTAAGTCATTCATTTTATTATTGAGCATGGTTGTAACTTAATTCTGTAGAGTAAGGGAGGGATGGAAAATTTGATCAAGATCAAAAATTTCTTGTTCTATCAATGTGCCTGTCGTTATTTTTAACTTGAGATAGTTTTGCCATGCTTCATACCATGCAGATACGCGTTCTTGTCTTGCTTCAAAATATTTGGCTTGTGCTTCTAAAACCTCAGCATTAACACGCATGCCAACCTCATATGCCCGTTTGTTGGCTATCCATGCTTTTTGAGATGAAGATTCAGCATCTTGCATGCCTTTGGTTTTTGATATAGCAGCTAGCGAGCTGTAAAAGTTATCCAGCATTTGGGCTTTCTGCTTTTGAGTCGTTAACAATAACTCATTTTTATTTTTTTCTAATGACGCTTTTTGCTCTTTAATTTTGAAGTAGTTTTCGGAATTATACATCGGAATGTTTAATTCAAGACCATATAAATAATCTAAGCCATTCTGTTTATTGGTAAATGCGGAATCTTGAGAGTCAAAATTTCGACTCATTTTCGCGGAAAAATTAAGTACAGGATATTTTTCAGCTTTGGATTGTTTTATTTCATTTTGAGATACTTTTAAGTTTAGCTCAGAGATTCGAATTTGATGATTATTTGTCAGCAAAAATTGGTTATATAAGGATTGATCCCCATAGGATAACGGTGGCAGTGTTTCAACGGGAATCTTATTTTTAGTAAACGCAACGTCATCTGTACCTATAAATTCAGCCAGAATACTTAATTCTTTATAGATCTCGAAATTGGTACTTTGCTCTTGACTTTGTAAGGTTGAAAACTTGGCTTCTGCTTCCTTTAGATCGGTAATGGACACCATACCTTGATTAAAGTTTGCAATTGCCATTTGCTTTTGTTCTAGAACCAAAACTTTTTGTTGCTGTATCAGTTCAAGTTTGGACTTTAGGCTGAGTATTTTAAAATACTGGTCTACAATATTCTGCAATAATTCGTTATAGCTCACTTGGAATTGTTCTAAAGAAATTTCTTCCCCAATTTTGGCTGTTGAAATCGTTTCATCTTGTATTTTATTGTAAACAGGTATTGAAAACTGTATTGCATAATTACGTACACGGTAATCTATTTCACTTTGCCCTGGGCGTTTATTTTGGCCCATTTTTTCTTGAGCACTGAAATTAATCTTAGCCTCTTTACTTGCTCGCGCCTGATTTAATTTTTGCTTGGCTATTTCCTTTTGTGCTTCAGCGAGAGGTAAATGAGGAGAATAGAGTTTTGCTTTCTGGAAGAGTGTAAATAAATTATCTGCACAGGCTTGCTGTGTAAACAAGATTGTTGCCATTGCACAGAGGAGACTTTGTGTAAAAAAATGTCGGTTTTTATTCATGATGTAATGAATTGTATGTTTTTGTAATTTTTGCATAAAAATTAAGAATTGAATAGAGGGCTTTATAAAAGATTTACTGAAGCTATGATCGTAGATAAATTTTATGAGAATTCTTCACCATTAAATTAATTTGATACTTTGATTGTTTATTATTTTTAATAAAATATTTAATTTTTGATTGTTTTAAAGACTAAAGTGTTGTAATTGGAGGGGGATATTAAATTTTTTATTTAGTGGCAAACTCCATATTTTTATTTTATCAATTTGGATTCTATTAGTGGGTGTTTTTCAACATCAAATTTCTGTAAGGGTTTATTCATCTGTATAATCTTTAGATAAGTAAACCAGCATCTAAAACTTATGAGTGCAACTAATTACCTTCCTTTAACAATTTGGTTGAATCTTGGTTAGGTATGGTATTGTGAATTAAGCTAAGGCCTATACTAAAAGTCTTTAACTTTGTGGGTCAAAGAGGGGTAATTTTGAATTCTGATACAAATAAAATCTGATGTTATTGCTATAGTTTAACTAAGGCCATCTCTAGAAAATATCTAAATTTATATACCGGTATACAGACTTAACTAGTAATAGGCTGGGATTTTTATACCTATTGCATAACTTTATATGCCAACTTATAGCGTTATTTTCTGTATATCGCTTCCTGAGTGGATTGCACTCTCTAAAATTTAGATGGTAATACTATTCTGTGAAACAGTATTACCATCTAAAGACAAAAAATCTGGCTTTGTATAGAGCTTAAGTCAGAATTACGGAATTGATGTTATTAAACAATTTTCTTTGTTTACCTATCCAATCTAAGAGTTAATGGTCATACAAATATCATAATGTTTTTTCATAAATTTTTTAATAAGCTCTTTCTTTTCGGCTTTGCTTTTACCCATTTTCTCCTGGTAAGCCATTGTTAACAATGAGTTATAATAGCGGTAATTTTGTGTAGAAAGTCTCCCCATTCCATATACAATGTCTAGATTTTCCCTACTTTCCTTCAATGTTTTACCTGTAGTCCGCCATCCCATAACTTCTCCAGCCACGTTTGCATGTTCTAAACATGCTTGATTAGCTGCCTGAACCGTTGTCACTGTAAAGTAAAACAAGACAGATAATAAAATTTTAATTAAATTCATAGGTTGTTCTATTTTCTAGCCGCTTCGCACATCATTAAGTTCAATTGACCAAATGCTTTGGCACGTTCTTCCTTAATCTTTTCCGTTTCACCTACTGAACTTTCCCAAGCGAACTCCAGCATCTGATTAACATATTCATGTTCAAGTTGGCTTAGTTTACCATTAGCATATCCTTGATCATTAGCCGTTTTATATGCTGCCTTAGAATTCTTGTTATCCTGGCGTAACTGCATTATTGCTTTAGCTAAACTTGCCACTTCATTACAATCTTCTGCAAGTTTATCAGCCCCTTCAATTGGGAATGGCGTTGGGTTTTCTGTTGGCATCTGTACTTCTGCATCAGCCGTAGTTTTTCCTGGTGGAAGTGTTTTGCTACAACCAGCCAAAGCAAGCATTAATCCAATTATTAATAATTTTTTCATGTTTTACCCATTTTCTAATGTTTAAAACCCCATACCTTAGTCGGGATGTTTAAATTTGTCACGAAATTTTAATTAAATAGAAAACATTGTTTTTTATTAAAAATAATATGTTTTTGCATGTAAACTTAACCACTTGATAAAATAAATAGATCGAGAATATTTAAGCTAAGAGTTTTTTTGTAGATGGTTACAACAGGTTCAGTAACGATTTGGGTAAGTGCTGTTCACTTGTCATGCCTTACTCTCATTCCTCATCCGCCACATAAACAGGCGACATCTGCCTGGCATCAAGAGGCTGCTTGCAACAATCACAAGTTAGGCTTGGGCTGGTCACATGCCCACAGCTTTTGTGCAGATAACGCAGCTCAGGAAATTGCTTATTTTCATTCTGCCAAATATTGCCCCATGTACTCATGGTGACAATAATCGGATATAGCGCTAAACCCTTTTCAGTCAGCTTATACTCATAACGCTTCGGTGCTTCGTGATACAGCACTTTCTCAAAAATCTTGTGCTCCACCAAGCGGTTAATACGTTCGGTCAGCAAATGACGGGTGATGCCCAACTGCTTTTGAAAATCATCAAAACGACGGGTTTTCATAAAAGCATTACGAATAATCAGCAGGGTCCAACGGTCGCCAAAAATTGACAAAGTCCGTGCAATTGGACAATTCATTTCACCGAGTTCATGCCATTTCATCGCAATACCATCTATATGTCTTTACAGGAAGCAGGCTGTCATTTTAGGACAACTTGAACGATTAAGATATCCGCTTTATTGACAACTTATCATAGCAGCTATATTTTTCAATTAAGTTCTTTTTTGGAACTTAATATTTTGAGATCTATTCTTGAGGTGAGTTATGTCTGCGTCAGCGTTAAAAGAAAAATCAAAGCAAAAGATACCTGCATCATTTCCAGTCCGCCGTATGGATTATGAATTTCAGGATATGCCTAAATATTGGTGTAATGATGAGCCAACCTTTACTCATTATTTCACGGGACTTTCCACTCTATTTCCTGAAGGAGAGTCTTACTTTGTCCGTTCAGTCAGGGCTTTGCGTGACCAAGTCAAAAGTAACCCACAACTGGATCGTGATATTGGTGCATTCATTGGTCAGGAAGCCATGCATTCCAAAGAACACCATGCCTTTCATGTTAGTGCACAACAATATGGGCTAGATCCTGAATCATTGGAAAAAGCGACAGGCATCATCCTCAAAGCGATTGAACGAACTTTCCCGAAAAAGTGGAATCTCTTGGTGACGGTTGGGCTGGAACATTACACCGCAGTACTGGTGGTGGAGATGATGAAAAACGTCAATGAATTAATGACCGATACTACCATTCGAAATCTCTGGCTGTGGCACAGTGTGGAAGAAACCGAACACAAAGCGGTTGCCTATGATATGTATGAATATCTCTATGGCAAAGGGCTTGATGCCTATATCCCACGGGTTGCGATTTTTAGCCTGAGCTTGGTTCTTATCACAACCTTCTCGAATGTCTACCAAGTGGTATTGATGTCCAGAGATAAGCAATTACTCAATCTAAAATCGTGGGCTAAATTTGCAGGCTTTACTGTGCAGGCCTATCGAAAATTGGTGCCACAATTTTTTTCTTATTATCGTCGTGACTTCCATCCCAACGATACCGATGAGTCTGACATCGTGGCAAAAACCAAAATCAAAATTGGCCTGTCTCCTGAGCAGTCGACTTTCGTGCATTAATAAATTGTAGAGAAAATCATCTACATGAATGCATCGCCAAAGGGACAAATATCTGTAAGATAAGTGCAGTGAGCGCCAAGCTGCTCACTTATCACCGAGATGAATTCAATAAAAAATGGATAGATAACAATGAGTACAGTGGTCTTACATCAATGGGAAATTTCACCGTTCTGCAAAAAAGTCGCACGCATGTTAGCGTTTAAAGGCATTCCATTTGAAACTGTAAATTATAACGGTGTATTGGGGGCCAAAGTCCCAATGTTGAGTAAAGTCGGTAAAGTCCCTGTGCTGGACATTAACGGACAACGCATTCAGGACAGTACCCGCATTGCGCGTTATTTGGATGAAGCTTATCCAGATTTGCCACTTTTATATCCTGTAGATCCACTACAAAAAGCCTATGTCGAATTGTGGGAAGACTGGTCCGATGAGTTGTTATATTTCTATGAAGTGTATTTTCGGGTCAGTGATGCTGATGCCTTGAATCAAGCGGTGGCCATCAGTGCAGAGGGTCGTCCCAAGCATGAGGTTGTACTGATGAAACCTTTGCTCAAGGCTGCTTTGAATATGCAAGTGAAGATGCAAGGTACGGGGCGAATGGCAAAGGCTGATATCGAAGCAGAATTTACACGGCACTTAGAACGCATTGAATTGGTATTAGGTCAAACGGGTTGGCTGGTTGGCGAAGTCAAAACCATTGCCGATATTGCAGTCGGTTCTCAACTGTTAGAAGTGATACGCACCAGTAAAATCTGGGGGCCAAAAATTAACAGCTATCCGCATATTCAGCATTGGATACAACAATTATGAATCAGGTCGATCAAGCTCCAACTCAGCCAACAGGGATTGTCGTCGTGATTGGCGTTGGAGCAGAACAAGGCATTGGTGCAGCGGTGTGTTGCCGTTTTGCCCATGAGCAATTCAAAGTTTATGTGGTGGGGCGAACGCTCAATAAAGTTGAAAAAGTGGCTGCGACAATTAATGGTCAAGGTGGGCAAGCAGTGGCTTATGCACTGGATGCTGAAAATCAGCAACAGGTCCAGACCTTGTTTGAGCATTTAAGCGATCAGCCAGAAGCATTGGCAGCAGTGATCCATAATGTGGGGGGGAATATTCCTTCGATCTTTTTACAGAGCAGTTTAAAGTTTTTTAGCCAAATGTGGCGTTCGACCTTTTTATCTGCGGTATTGGTGGCGCAGCGTAGTTTGCCCATTTTTCAAAAACAACAGCAGGGCAGCTTGATTTTTACTGGTGCCAGTGCCTCATTGCGCGGGAAACCTTTTTTTGCTGCATTTACCATGGGTAAGTCTGCGCTGAGAAGCTATGCCTTAAATTTGGCAGCGCTATATCGTTCTCAAAATATCCATGTGGCGCATGTGGTGGTAGATGGCATGGTCGATGGTGATCGTGTCAATAAAGCCTTATGGGGCTTGGGGCGGCTGGCGCGGTTAACTCGTGGCACAGGTGGTTTAAATATTGAGGCAATTGCCGAAAATTACTGGATGCTCTATCAGCAAAATGCTGACTTATGGACGCATGAATTGGATCTACGTCCTTATCAGGAGAAATTCTAAGATGAGTAAGTTGTTACCACAATGGTTTAAATCCAAACGAAAAACCAAGGGCTGTATTGTGATTGTGGGCAATGATGTCCAGCAACTCAGCCAACTTTTTGCTGAGCAAGTTCAGTGCGATGCTCTGCCTGTTTATCAACTGCAGCATGATGCGATACAAACACAGCCAAAAATTGAAGTTCAAGCGGAGGGGCTGATCGCTGTTCGACTCAATCTACTTGATGCTGCTTCGCTAAAAAGTGTTATGCAGCAGATTCAGAAAGCAGGGCATTTTGTCGATTTATGCATTTTTCAGCCTGACTTTGTGCTACCTGAAAATAGTCATGCATTGTCCGCTGAACAGCTTGAGAACTATTGGCAAAACACAGGTTTAACGGCGGTGAGTATTGCCCAAGCTGTAATTCGGCAGATGCTGCCGAAACAGCAAGGCACCTTGATCTTTTTAGGGACTCAGCAGCCCGTCGAATCGGAGCAGGATTTATTTAGTCAAAGCATGTCTGCCAGTATTCGCGCTTTAGCACAGTCCTTAGCCAGAGAGTTCCACCCCAAGGGCATTCATGTGGTCTATTGTGTGGTGCCACATTTGCAAAATGAAAACAATGAATTAATGCAATCATTGCAACAGACCTGTTGGCATTTGTACCAACAACCTAGGTCGACATGGAGTCAGGAACTGCGCTTAGGATTATAAAATCATGCGCATTCAATCGTCGGGCTGAAATGTGCCATAGAGCAAACGGATGATGTTTGAAATTTCCGTTTCATTAATGGCAGCATAACCAAAGCGGATATGAAAATGCTCATTAGATTGCTGACCTTGCTCCGAAAAATGCGCTTCGGCATCAATATGCAATTGATTCAGTAGCTCGGCATATTCAGCACGATAGGGAAATTTAAATTTGACCCATAAGGCCATACCCCCCAATGGTGAGTTGATTTCGACCTGATCTTTAAATACCGCTTGCAAGCGACCCAGCGCAAAGTCGCGCCGTTGTTGATAAACCTTGCGCATCTTGCGGATATGCCGTTTGATTTCCCCCTGTTGCATCAGTTCCGCCATCGCCAGTTCAGTGATGATATTGCCTTGTTTATCGATCAATAAAATATCCTGATTCATGGCGTGGATGATGTCTCGATTGGCGACCACATAACCAATTCTTAGGCTTGGGGCAAAGACCTTGGACAGTGAACCAATATGAATCACCTTTTCTGCATGCGGTAAGCTGATCAGCGGTGGAATTGGGCGGCTGTCATAATGAAACTCATGGTCATAGTCATCTTCAATAATATAAAAATCAAAAGCCTTCGACAGTTCCAATAGTTTCAGGCGTCGATCCATGGCCATGGTTACGGTGCTGGGATATTGATGATGTGGGGTGGTATAGATTGCAGCCAGAGCATACTTTTCTAATATTTCTTCCAGATGTTCAATATCAAGACCGTGTTGATCTAGTCGAACCCGAACGATGTGATAATGATGCGATAAAAAGGTTTCGACAGCAGGTGGATAAGACCATTGTTCCACCACAATCACTTTGCGTGATGAGCTTTGTTTAGCCAGCACACGAGCCGCTAAAAAAATCCCCATTTGGCTACCACGAACCACACAGATATTGTCAACGCTGGTTTTAATAAAACGTTCCATCGACAGCATTTGCAGCAATGCCTGACGTAATTCAATACTGCCTTGAGGATCGCCATAGCCCATGATCTGAGAACGGGTCACTTGAATCAGGGCATGTCGATAAGCACGGGAAAATAATTCATAAGGGATGAGGCGCGTATCTGGAATGCCATCATTCTTAATTGCTACTAGACTGATTGTATTGGATGAAGGATTAGGTTCTGCTGCTGCATTGATCTTTTTATGTTTTAACTCAGGCAAATTCTCCGCCACAAAAGTGCCTTGGCGTGGCTTAGAGATCAACCAACCTTGTGCCTCTAAATCCTCATAAACCGACTGTACGGTTTTACGATTAATTCTTAATTCATCGGCAAGCGAGCGCGAGCCAGACAGACGTGAACCTGAGCTGAGCCGTCCAGACAGAATCTCTTCAATAATCTGATTGGCCAATTTGAGAAAGATGGTTTTTTCTTCTCGGTCTTCAAGATGAAGACGAATCTTCCATGGCTGCTGCATGCTGATCTGGACCATATAAGTTTTAAAAACTGGATATTTTAACTCATCCACTGACTTCGTATTCTGCATCTGTCCCATCCACAAATCAACCGTAGCGAGGTGGTCTCATGCAAACCGCATTACTCAGCAAACAGCAATTGATGCAAACTGCGCAGCAGAATATGAATTTGATCCAAGAGGTCAATTACACGGATCGACAGAAGCTAGCTTTGACCTGTCGTATTTTATTTGATCATGGTCATGATGCAGGCTTGGCAGGACAAATTACCTGTCGTGCCGAACAAGAAAATAGCTTTATTACGCAACGTTTTGGTTTGGGTTTTGACGAAATTACCGCAGCCAATTTATTGGTCGTGGATCAGGACCTTAAACCTTTAGATCAGCAAGGCATGGCCAATCCAGCCAACCGTTTTCATACCTGGATTTATCAGCAACATCCTGAAGTGAATTGCATTATCCATACTCATCCCACTCATATTGCAGCCTTGTCGATGCTACGTGTGCCACTTGCCATCTCGCAAATGGATACCTGTGCCTTGTATGAGGATTGTTCTTTTGTCGATGAATGGCCGGGAGTACCAGTCGGTAATGAAGAAGGCATTTTTATTTCTGAAGCTTTGGGAAAAAATCGGGCGGTGTTGCTGTCTCATCATGGTCAATTGGTGGCAGGAAAGAGCATTGAAGAAGCCTGTAATTTAGCGCTGTTGATTGAACGTGCCGCACGTTTGCAACTGTTAGCCATGTCTGCAGGACAAATCCAACCGATTCCGCATGAACTGGCAAAAGAAGCGCATGACTGGCTGTCTACCGATAAGCGTAACAAAGTCAATTTTGCCTATTACGCACGTAAGGCGTTGAAAAACCATCAAGATTGTATCGAGGAGTAAATCTCATGAAAATTGAAGGCATTATTGCTTATCCCGTCACGCCATTTAAAGCAGACGGCCAACAGCTTGACCTTGAGGCCTTGAGCATCAGTCTAAATGCATTGCTTGAATCACAATGTGATGCGATTGCACCTTTAGGCAGTGCAGGGGAAAGTGCCTATTTAACTTGGCAAGAATGGCAACAGGTGGCGCAAACCACAATTGAAGTGGTGAATCAGCGTGTTCCGGTGATTGTTGGGATTTCTGAACTGACCACTGCAATGGCGATTCAAAAAGCCAAAAAAGCAGAAGAATTGGGTGCAGATGTGATTATGGTGATTCCTGTCTCTTACTGGAAACTCACCAATCAAGAAATTTATGATTATTATCAGCAGATTGCCGCATCGGTAAAATTGCCGATTATGGTCTATAACAATCCTGCCACCAGCGGGATTGATATGTCACCTGAATTGATCGTGAAAATGTTTAATGAGATCGACAATGTTTGTATGGTCAAAGACAGCACTGGTGATATTCAGCGCATGCATAAGTTTCATGCATTGAGCCGCGGAAAATTGCCTTTTTATAACGGTTCTAATCCATTGGCGCTAGAAGCCTTCTGTGCTGGAGCAGCTGGTTGGTGTACTGTTGCGCCGAATTTGTTGGGTGACCTGCCAAAGCAATTGTATCAAGCGATTCAACAAGGTGATCTGCCAAAAGCGCAGGCGATATTTTATCAGCAATTACCTGTGCTGAGCTTTATTGTCAAAGGTGGCTTACCGAAAACAGTGAAATCAGGGCTTAACTTACTGGGCTTTTCGGTTGGTATGCCAAGATCGCCTTTGCAAGGTGCGACAGGAGCTGAAATTGAGCAGTTAAAAGGCTTGATACAAGCGGCTGTAAAATAAATAAGTTAAGTCAGGTCGACATCGAGCGACCTGACTTAAATATATTCTGAGCAGCTTAAGTTTGAGTTTGACGAAATTGACTGGGTGTAAGCCCACTCCATTTCTTAAAGGCACGGGCAAAGTTGGCAGGTTGTAGATAGCCTAAGTACAGTGCGATATCCTGTACTTCCATGTGTGGATTGAGTAACAGCTGTTTTGCCTCTTGATATCTGACCTCATCTAATAAACCCAGATAGGAATAACCTGCTTCATCTAACTTTCGTCTTAAGGTTCTGCTGGATGTATGCAAGCGCTCAGCAACGCTATCTAAACTCGGGTAGCCTTTTTGTGGCGTGAGCTGCAACTCGGTTTTGACCCTGAGTCCAATATCTTGAATGGTTTCGGAAAAACGGATTTGTTCAGCTTCACATTGGGCTAAAGCCTGCTGGAAAGCCATTGGATCTGCCATTTTGGTGGCATGATTGAGCACTAAGCTTGGATAGCGCACTTGATTTTGCGCCTGATTAAAGTGGATCAGAGGAAGTTGTGCTTGAAATCTGGCGTGATAGGGTGGTTCAGGCCAATCTACCCACAGTTCAACATCGGCAAAACGGTGATCGATTAAGCTTCGGCCTGTTTGGATAATACCAATCATCAAACATTCATAAAAAAAACGTCTTAGGATGTCTGCCTGTTCAGGGTGCTGGCTGACCACAGGATGGGTCTGCTGAATTTCAATAATCGACTGCTGGGCTTGTTCATAACAATCAATACGATAATCTTTGAGCCGCATATTAAAAAACTGACTGGCCAAGGCAATAGCATGTTTGAGCGAGGGGCTACTCATTAGTGCAAAGCCCATGGCACCATGCGCGGTTAAACGAAGTTTGAGTCCATATTCATATCCCAGACCACAGTCTTGCGCTAAGCCTAAACTGACCCATGCCAATTTTGACCATTGGATTGGAGTAATACGGGCATCGACTTGATGCAGAAGTGCTGACGGTATTTTGCTTTGGTATAGAATTTCGGAAGCAGAAAAGCCTTTTTCAACCATGATTTCTAATAATAAATGTGCATATGAAATCGGGATAGTCGCTTTGGACAAGCCATAGGGATCTTTCATTTTTAGTTTTAATTGGCCGAAAATGATTAGCAGTATGGCTGAATTACCGCTCACGCTCAAGTTTTAGCTCTTTGATACTAGGGTTATTCTGTTGATCTGAGTATTGGTAATGAGTTTACCTCTTCCTATTAAAGATTCCCCCGTTGTGATTACTGGCGCATCGTCTGGTATTGGCGAAGAACTCGCAAAACAATTCGCTGCACGTGGCTATTCGCTTGTTCTGGTGGCACGACGAGTTGATAAACTTGAGGCTTTAGCGCTTCATTTAGGTCAAAAATATCAAGTTGACGTGATGTTACGTCCCTGTGATCTCGCGGATCGCGAGGCAAGAACTCAATTCCGTCAAGAACTCGAGCAGCTGGATGTCGCGATTTTATGTAATAACGCAGGCTTTGCCACTTTTGGCCGATTGCAGGACTTAGATGCAGATCGTGAACGTGAACAGACCGAGCTAAATGTAGTGGCTGTACAGGATCTGACATTGGCAGTATTGCCCAATATGATTCAGAAACGACGGGGTGCCATTCTTATTGTTGGATCTACCTCAGGTCATCAACCCACACCAGCCAATGCCACTTATGCGGCAAGCAAAGCCTTTGCTAACTCTTTTGCCGAGTCGCTGTATAGCGAGCTGAGCGGTACTGGGGTGAGCTGCACCTTATTGGCACCTGGTCCCACTATCACCGGTTTTAATGCAGTGGCAGGGATCAGCAAGATTAATGGAATTGGTGGCAGTCTGGTTTGGGTAACTGCAGAACGGGTTGCTAAAGAGGCCATTCAAGGCATGGCTTGCAATCGCCGTATTGTGATTCCCGGCTTAATTGCACAGGCACAGACTCTAGGGGGACGTTATACCCCGCGCATTATTTTATTACCGATATTAAAGCACGTCTTTTCGAGATTAAAAGCATGAGACAGTTGATTCAAGATTTACGCACACCCATAGGTCTCGCCAATTTGGGCAATAAGCTCTATCACAATGCCCAATATTTAACTGCGGTGGTCGAAGTCGATGAGAAGCGAATGGCACGTTGGCTGCCTGCTGGAATGAAGCTGGCGAAACCAGCCAGAGCGGATTTGTTTTGTGCTTATTTCCCTGAAAATGTGTATACCGGCGCTTATCACGAAGCGGGACTATTTGTGCATATTCAGGTCGGCAATAAAACCGGCATCTTTTGCCCGTGGATGATACTGGATGATGATCGCGCCATGATTATTGGGCGTGAGTTGCTCGGTTATCCGAAAAAAATTGGGGAAATCAGTTGGGATAATGATGGTTCACGCATCATCAGCCAAGCATCACGCCGTGGGACGGTGCTGATTGAAATGGAAGCTAAATTGGGTGAAGTACTACAGGATGCACCGCCTATTTTAGGTTTGCCGCATCGTAATATTACAGGTGGTTTGGGGTTAGGTTTACCTCGAGAAGTTCGATTCACCCCGAAAGAGCATGTTGTTGAAGTGCGTCGTGTGGAGATGGAATTATGCTTTAGGGGAACGGTGAATGATCCTTTGCATGAAATGGGCTTAGGCAAAGTGGTGGATGCGCGCTTACATCGGGTGGATTTATCGGGTGGCTTGATTCCACCGATTCAAATTCCTCGATTACGGACTCCGTTGTTTTTATTGCGTCAATTTAATCCACGGGTTTTATAGAGGATAAACCCCAGATTGACTTATAGATTTACTCAGAAAAATGAATAAAACAGATGACATCGATCTATATCGATCAGAGTTTGAGGAACAGCAAAATGACACAATCAAATGTTAGCCATTCACCCTTACAACAACCATTAGCTTTGGCATGTGGCATCACTATTCCAAACCGAATTGCAAAGTCTGCCATGAGTGAACAATTGGCTGATCGACATGGCTCGCCCACCACGGATTTACAGCAACTCTATGCGGCATGGGCCAGAGGCGGTACGGGTTTATTAATCACTGGCAATGTCATGGTTGACCATCGTGCCTTTGTTGAGCCAAGAAATGTGGTGCTGGAAGATGAACAATTCTTACAAGCGCATAAACTTTGGGCCCAAGCGGCACAAGCCAATGGCAGCAAGATTATTATGCAAATTAACCATCCGGGGCGGGTTGCTGTACTGCCGTTACTTAAAAAGCCGATTGCACCTTCAGCAGTAGGCTTAGATTTACCCGCAATGAATCTGATTCGTGTCCCGCGAGCCATGTCTGAAACAGAAATCCTAGAACAAATCCAACGTTTTGCCACCACAGCGGCATTGGCGGTACAGGCTGGCTTTGATGGTGTACAAGTCCATGCGGCACATGGCTATTTGTTATCTCAATTTTTATCGCCTTTGGTCAATACCCGTACCGATCAATGGGGCGGGAATCCAGAAAATCGTCGTCGTATCTTGATTGAAACAGTTCGAGCTGTGCGTCAGGCCATTGGCAAAAATAAAATCCTCAGTGTCAAACTGAATTCTGCCGATTTCCAGAAAGGCGGGCTGAGTCAGGAAGAGTCACGGCACATTGCTTTGGCATTAGAAGAGGAAGGGATAGATTTATTGGAAGTGTCTGGGGGCAATTACGAATCTCCAGCGCAACTGGGCTATGCCCCTGATCGTCAGGTTCAGCGAGATGCTTATTTTCTAGATTATGCCACCGCATTGCGCCAACAAAGTCAATTACCACTGATGTTGACTGGTGGACTACGCGATGTAGACGTAATGAATCGTTTAGTCAGTGATGGCACGGTAGATGTCGTCGGTTTAGCTCGTCCTTTCGCCTTACAGCCAGATCTAGCCAAACAGCTCATGGCAGGAAAATCAGTCACAGCGCCTACAAAAATTCCTGCAGTTGGCTATAAACCTATCGATGCTTATCTGCAATTGGCTTGGCATGCAGCTCAATTCCGTCGTATTAGTAGTGGTCAACAACCGAAGGCGATTAAGAGTCTCGTCCGTACTTTACTGGCATTTGGACCGCGTATGGGCTTTAACATTTTGACGCAGGATTAGTGCTCAAGGTTTTATTGATACAAGGAGTTCTTTTATGCGCGGATTAATCAAACAAACCCATCACATTGTTCCTCGACGTCCCGTATTTGATTTTACAGAAACACCGAGCCATTGGATTTATGATGATCCTTTGGCGTCGCAGATTCTTAATGTCATCAACCCAATTACCCCCGCACCTGAACGCTGGTTCTGTCAGACCTTCAGAGATGCACTGCCACTAATCCAGGATGAACAGTTAAAAGCAGCAGTCATCGCTTTTATTAAACAGGAAGGGGCGCACAGTCATGGACATATCTTGGGCACGCGACATATTGAGGCCTTGGGGATTGATCTGAGTCAATATAGTCAACTGATGAACTGGATATTTCATGACATGCTTGGGCAGAAACCATTCGGTTATGAGCTGCATCACTCAGGCTTGAAACAGACATGGTTACATACCCGCCTTGCTATGGTTGCAGCAGCGGAACACCTTACTGGCGTATTAGGACATTGGGTACTCAATGCACAAGGTTTACAACAAGCACCTGTCGATGAGGAAATGCTACGCCTATTGCAGTGGCATGGTGCCGAAGAAGTAGAACATCGTGAAGTCGCCGATGCCCTGTTTCGGCATTTAAGTAATAACTTACTGTTACGAACAGGTACAGCTGCTATTACCTTTCCTTTATTTATTATATTGGCTTATGTTGCTGTGGAAACCTTGGTTGCAAAAGATCCGCAATTACCGCAGCGTTTTCGCATCAAAGACTATTTACGTGCCGCACGACAGGATCGCGTGCCGCGTGTGGGTGATGTCTTGACTGCTTGCTTACGCTATTTTAATCCCAAACACAGCCCATTACATGAAGGGGCAACAGAGCAGGCCTTGGCCTATTTAAATCAAATGCCAGCATTTAAGCCACATAAATCACAAGCCAAAGTTGAGTTTTAAGCGATGCCCGCCATCATCATTTGAATTGCAGCATCGCTATATTTTTTTAACAGATTGGCATCTTCAGGTGCAGATAAGAACTTAAATGCGCCGGCGATAATCATGCCGACAATGGCATGTCCTGTCATTTCAGTATCTAGATCTGCTTTTAAATAACCGCACTTCACCCCATTTTTTAAATAGTCTGCAGTGAGTAAACCTCCAAGGTGCAGCAGGTTATGCACTTGGGCGGTCATTTCTTTATCAATCGAGGTCGCTTCAAGCAAAATCAAACGTACCGCACGTGGATTGTCCTTGGCAAACTCCTGAAATTTACTGGAAATCCGTTCGCATTGGATACGATAAGCCTCCAGTGTGGATACCGCATCTGGTGCATTTTCATCGGCCAATAAGGCGGTTATTTTGAACATGGTATCGACAATGACTTTATCTAGGATGTCTCTTTTATTCTCAAAATGACGATAGAAAGTGCCGTGACCAATACCGAGTCTTTTGGCAATGTCAGAGATCGCAGTTTGATGATAACCGCGTTCAGAAAATTCCAAAAAAGCAGCTTCAATAATTTCTGCTTGTAATTGAATACGTTGGCGTTCAGCACGCGAGAGAGTTGTTTGATCATTCATGCTAAAAATTTTATCAGAACTTTATCGGAAATACGATAAAACAAAATCAACTAAAATTGACACTTCATTCCGTAAATGACATTATATTCCGAATTGGTGGTTTTTTGACTGGCGAAAGGAACTGGACATGGGAAAAAAATACAATTTTTTAAACAAAGTGGTGCTGATTACCGGTGGTGGACGAGGGATTGGTTTGGCCACCGCCGTTGCCTTTAGGAAACTTGGCGCCAAAGTGGCGATTGGCGATATTGATCTAGAGTTGGCTCAGCAAGCCGCCACTAAAGTGCAAGGCTTTGGCGGCTATTTGGATGTACGTTCACAGAACTCATTTCATGACCTCATTGCGCAGATTGAAAAGCAATTGGGTCCCATCGATATCTTGGTCAACAACGCTGGCATTATGCCAATGGGGGCGATGGTCGAGGAAAGCCAAGCCATTACCGATGCGCAAATTGATATCAATTTACGTGGAGTGATTCATGGTATGAAAGCGGTATTGCCCAAAATGCTGGAGCGACAAACAGGGCATATCGTCAATGTGGCTTCGCTAGCAGGTAAATATCCGATTCCGGGTGCCAGTATTTATTGCGCGACCAAATTTGCTGTGGTGGGTTTAACCGCATCGATGCAACAAGAGCTTAGAGACACGCCGATTGGCTTATCGGCAGTGCTACCGTCCAAAGTCTTGACTGAGTTGTCGTCTGGAACTGGAGACAGTTTGCCGATTCCGACGGTAGAACCCCAAGATGTGGCGAATGCGATTATTCAAGCCATCGCACATAATCTTGCTGAAATTGCGGTGCCGAATTATTTAACCCATACCCCGAAAGCCTATGGATTGGTCCCGCATTGGTTGAATACTGGATTCCGAAAACTGATCGGAGATGATCGTATTTTAAAAGGCTTGGATCAGAATGATCGCAAAGCATATAGCCAACGTTTAAGCCAATTGGCACAGACAAAATAAGGATTAAAACTCATGGCGAAGATCGAAAAATTTCACGTGGTGATTATCGGGGCTGGCTTTGCAGGGATTGGTGCAGCCATTAAGTTACAGCAAGCAGGTTTTACAGATTTTGTGGTCTTGGAAAAAGCCGATGAAATTGGCGGTGTCTGGCGTGCCAACACTTATCCAGGTTGTGCTTGTGATGTGCCGTCGGCGTTATATTCCTATTCATTTGCACCGAATCCACAATGGAGTCGGGTGTTTGCACAGCAACAAGAAATTAAGACCTATATACAACATGTTGCACAGCAATTCGATGTGCAAAAGTATGTACGCTTTGGCTATGAAATGCTGGAAAGTGCTTGGGATGATCAGGCTAAACATTGGGTGGTGAAAACCAATCATGGCCTTATCCATGCCCGTTTTGCGATTATGGCGGGTGGGCCAATGCAACAACCTGTATTGCCTAGGATTAAAGGTTTAGAGACATTTAAAGGGGCTCAGTTCCACTCGGCAGAATGGAATCATGATGTTGACTTAAATGGTAAAAAGGTTGCCGTTGTTGGTGCAGGTGCATCTGCAATTCAATTTGTACCTGAGATTCAAGCCCAAGTGGAGAAACTCACTTTACTGCAGCGTACCCCACAATGGGTATTGCCAAAAATGGATCAAAGCCTACCAAAACTTGCTCAGGCACTGTTTAAAGTACTTCCAGTCACTCAGCGTTTGACCCGTTATGGCGTTTATGGCGTATTTGAATCCTTAAATTCCAGTATGCACCATCCAAAACTGGTCAGCCAGATTGAACGCTTAGCCAAATTGAATATTCGCTTAGGGGTGAAAGATCCTGCGCTACGAGAAAAACTATTGCCTGACTTTACCATCGGTTGCAAACGGGTATTACAGTCCAATCAATGGTATCCAGCATTGGCAAAGTCGAATGTAGAGGTATTGCGTTGTGGGGTGGAAGAAGTGCATGGCAATACTTTGATCGCCAGTGATGGATCGCAACATGAGGTCGATGCGATTATTTTTGGTACAGGCTTTGAAGTCAGTAATCCGCCAATTGCCAAACAGATTCGTAATAAACATGGTAAAAGCATGGACGAAGTATGGCAAGGCAGTGCCCAAGGCTACCTTGGTACGGTGGTCGAAAGCTGCCCAAATGCCTTTGTCATGTTTGGTCCTAATATTGCGGTCAGCTCATCGGCACTCATCATCATTGAAGCACAATTGGCATATATCTTGGATATGCTGAAAAAAGTACAGGCGCAGCAGATTGAAACTGTTGAAATTCGTGCTGAGGTATTGCAGCAATACAATGATGAAATCCAAGCGGCATTAACGAATACGGTGTGGAATACCGGTGGATGCAGCAGCTACTTTATCGATCGGAATGGTCGTAACAGTACTTTATGGCCATGGACCACCTTTGAGATGCGTGCTCGCTTGGCACAATGCGATCTGAATGATTATGTACTTGGTTTTACTGAGTCTAAAATGGATCAAAAAGCCAGTTAAATGATGACTCGGTGATGCCATCAACAGGAGCATATGATGCAGCAAAAGCTGATTGAAACAGGCGTGAAACTGGGCTTGCGGCTGAGTTTTAAGCTGGCCAGTGGTCTGGCTTTACCTTTTCCGATCTTGCGTGGTGCAATGGAGCTTGGATCACGTATTTTTAAACCCAGAGCCGATGTTGCTATACAGCAGATTAAATTAAGAGATGCACGGGATCAACGTATTGTTCCCGTCGAAGTGGCAAGGCCTGCGGGTGAGGTGCAAGGGATATTATTGCATTGTCATGGCGGTGCTTTTTTTGCAGGTTCATCACGAACCCATCGAGCACTTGCTACCGAATTGGCTGCACGGGCCAAGGTCAAAGTATATATGCTGGATTATCGACGTGCGCCTGAACATCCTTATCCTGCGGCATTGGAGGATGTGAGGTCGGTCTATCAACATTTACTGAGTGATGGCTGGACGCCTGAGCAAATTATTTTGGGTGGAGATTCTGGTGGATGTGCTTTGGCCTTAGCATTCGCGGTGGAATTAAGAGAGGCAGGGCAGATTTTACCTGCTGGGATGATCATGATTTCGCCCTATGTGGATATTACTTTGAGTTCAGCTTCGGTATTTAAAAATGCCAAACGAGATCCGATGATTCGTGCTTATGCTTTAAAACGGGGTGGGGATGGATATCGCGGGCAATTACGATCTAATGATCCACGTATTTCACCTATTTTTGCTGATTTAAATGGTCTTCCACCGTTATTGATTCAAGCAGGCAGTGAAGAGATTTTAGTGGATGATGCGATCAATCTGGCTGAGCGTGCCCAACAAGCGGGTGTGCAGGTTCATCTGCATGTCTATGAAAATATGTGGCATAACTTTCAGATGTTTAATCGCTTTGTGCAAAAATCTGAACAGGCCTTAGATGAGATTGGTGATTTTATTCAAGCGACATTGGCAAAGACATAAGCTTCACGTTTTAGACTTTTTAAACGGTTCATTTTAATTTTTTAACATTTATATAAATCGCTGATTGATCTTAAAAATAGACAATGATTCACAAATAAGAAATAAAACATCGGCTTAACTCGATTATAGGCTGCTCTTTTGGTTCCGGTTATTAGCCTAGCTTATCTTTGGTTGGTTGGATGAGGTTTTAAGAACAGCCGTAGCCATTCTTAAAACCCGTTGCGGTGATTATTGTGTTAAGCCTCCACCCAATACTTTATAGAGTTCAATCTGATTGTTGAGCCGTGCCTGTTCCAGCAATAGCAAACTTTGCTCAGCAGCATAATGAGAGCGTTGTGCATCCAAGACACTTAAATAACTATCAATCCCTGCACGAAAGCGGGTATTAGACAGTTTGTAGTTCCGATTGGTCGCATCGACTAGGCGCTGTTGTGCAGTAATCCGTTCATCCATATAGGCACGTGTGGCAAGGCTATCATTGACTTCTTTAAAGGCAGATTGAATGGATTTTTCATAATTCGATAGGGCGATTTGCTGCTCGATTTTTGAAATTTTAAGATTGGCCTGACGGGTACCCCAGTCAAAGATCGGCAGATCCAGACTCGGGCCAATCGACCAGACCGCATGACCAGATTTAAACAGATCACTGAGTTGAGTCGATGCATAACCCGCTGAGCCTGTTAATCGAATGCTGGGAAATAAGGCAGCTTTGGCAACCGCAATATTGGCACCTGCTTCGTGCAATTGATATTCAGCGAGCTTGAGGTCAGGACGATTATTGAGTAAATCACTGCTTAAACCTGTGCTTAAAACTGCGTTGGTACTGATGTTTTTAACGGGTTGTTGTGGCAAGAGATCTACAGGAAGCTGTTGTCCCACCAATAGATTGAGTAAATTCTGCGCCTGCAGCACTTGCGTTTGATAGTTGGCCGCATCATGACGTGCAGTTTCGACTGAGATCTGTGCCTGACGTAAGGGAATTTCACTGTCAGTGCCCGCATCGAAACGTTTTTGATTGAGCTGATAGGCATTCAATTGTGTCGCAAGCGTTTGTTGGGCAAGTTTTAACTGTGCATGGGTAAAGGCATAATCCAACCAAGCTTGGCTGACTTGACTGACCAAACTGATTTGCATGGCATCACGCGCACTTTGGGTCGCCAGATAACGATCCAGTGCCGCATCTTTCAGATTGCGAACCCGTCCCCAAAAATCCAGTTCATAAGCTGTCAAACCAAGGCCAACTTGCAAGCTTGAACGGGGATTGTTTGGATCAAGTGTCGGAGAGACTTGGCGAAGCAGCTCTGCACGGCCAGCAATCATTGGAAACTGATCATTTTTCCTGATCTGATAATATTGCTGTGCACGCTGAATATTCAGGCTTGCACTGCGTAAATCACGATTATGACTGAGGGCTAGTTCAATCACCTGCACTAAACGCGGATCAGCAAGAAACTGCTGATAGCCTTGGGATGCAATGGAGCTGCCTTGAATCGAATGGTCGTAACTGTTCGGAATATCAGCACTGACGTTGGGTGGTTGTGGTTTAAGATTTTGGCAACCACTGAGTGACATGGCCAAAGCTGCCATGATGAGTCCAGTGCTGATCATCTGCTTGTATGAATGATGCTGGGAGCTTTTGGTGAAGACTGGATCGTTATTCATGCTTGAGACTCCATTGCATCAATTTTCTGTAGTTCCTGCACACGAGCCGAACTTTGGTTATGTTGACGTGCCAGCAGACTATAAATGGTGGGCAATACAAACAGGGTGAAGAATGTGCCAATCAACATGCCGCACACAATCACCAATCCAAGACCAAAACGGCTATGTGCGCCAGCACCCGTCGCAAACAGTAGTGGAATAAGACCAAATACCATCGCCGCCGTGGTCATCAGAATCGGGCGTAAGCGAATTTGTGCCGCTTTAAGGATGGCGGCCTGTTTATTCAGTCCTTCATGCAGTTGCAACTCATTGGCAAATTCAACCATGAGGATGCCATGCTTACTAATCAAACCGATTAGGGTCACCAGACCAATTTGGGTATAGATATTGACGGTGGCATAACCGAGTGCCAAAGGAATCAAGGCACCGCAAATCGATAGGGGCACGGTAATTAAGATAATGAACGGGTCGACCAGACTTTCATATTGCGCGGCCAAGACCAGATAAATCACCACCAATGCAGCCAAAAATGCAAACAACAGCGTATTGCCTTCTTGCATATACTGGCGGGCATCAGCTTGCCAGTCATGGCTAAACCCTGTCGGTAACTCAGCCGTGACTTGCTCAAGGAAAGCTAAAGCTTGGCCGAGAGAAACACCGGGCGCAGGAATGGCTTGGAAGGTTGCGGCATTCTGCTGGTCAAACTGTGTCAGTTTATTCGGCTCAACCTGTTCATTTAGATGGACGACGGTAGACAATGGAATCAATGTCCCCTGATCAGTGCGTACAAATTGCTGGGTCAATGCTTGTGGGGTCAGGCGCTGGCTTTTGATACTTTGAGGGATCACATCATAAGCGCGGCCCAGCATACTAAAACGATTGACATAGTTTTCACCCACGAGCGTGGCGAGTGCTTCGCCGATGTCCTGCATCCGAATGCCCAAGCTATTGGCTTTAGCACGATCGACTTCAATTTTCAGCATCGGATTGTTGAAATCCAGATCACTGTCTACCACCACAAACAGACCGCTTTCACGTGCTTTTTGTTTGATATTTTCCATGGTTTGATAAATGGTGGCATAGTCTTGCGCACTACGCAGCACCATCTGTACTGGTAAGCCACCTGTTGAACCGGGCAAAGCTGGATTTTGGAATACAAAAATACTGCTACCTTCTACTGCACCGACCTTGGCTTGTAATTCCTGTTGAAGTTCATCAGCAGAGCGCGTACGTTCAGCCCATGTGGATAGGGTAGTGCCCCCGAAACTGGCTGCTGGGCCATCCGTACCATTAATAATCCATGTGGTGCTGGTTTCAGGTAGGGTCCAGAACACTTTATCTAATTCATAGTTGAAGTGTTCGGCATAGTTTAAATTGGCATGTTGTGGTGCCTTAATCGCGGTCAGCACACTGGCTTGATCTTCCAGTGGGGCCAATTCCTTTTGTGGGAGTTGATAAAGAAAAGGTAGGCTGGCAAAAACAGCAACGGCAAAGACCACAGTGATCCAACGATGCTGCAATGAAAATTGCAGTAAGTGGTGATAGACATGAGTTAAACGTTCAAAGAACCATTCAGCAGCTTTGGCCATTCGGCCTTCGTCCTGCTTGGATTGCAGCAGATAGGAACTCATCACTGGGGAGAGGGTGAGGGCAATAATCCCTGAGACCAAAACTGCGCCTGCCAAGGTCAGTGCAAATTCCTTAAATAATGAACCCGTTAGTCCACCCATCAGGCCAATCGGCGCATAGACCGCAGCAAGGGTAATGGTCATGGCGATTACGGGGCCTGCGACTTCACGTGCACCGACCAGTGCAGCAGCAATAGGTGACAAGCCTTCTTCAATATGGCGGTGTACGTTTTCCACCACTACAATGGCATCATCCACCACCAGTCCAATTGCTAGTACCATCGCCAATAAGGTCAGTAAGTTAATACTAAAGCCAAAAATCAGCATCAAGCCTAAAGCACCCAGCATTGAAAGCGGAATTGTCACCACAGGAATCAAGACACTACGAAGTGAACCTAAGCACAGATAGATCACAACAATCACAATAATTAGGGCTTCGATAAAGGTATGCAGCACTTCATCAATTGAAGCATCAATAAAACGTGCGGTTTCATAGGCTAGATTGGCTTTGACACTGGGGGGTAAGGTTTTCTGTATCTCAGGCAATTTATCCTTGATGCCTTGAACAATCACCAGTGGATTACCTGTTGGAGTGGCCTGTAAACCAATAAAAATTGCGGGTTGCCCGTCCATCGAGGCACTGGTTTCGGTAGATGCTGCCCCAAGTTCAACCGTGGCGACATCCTGCAAACGAATCAGGTTCTGCCCATCATTACGAATCACCAGATTTTTAAAGTCCTGAATACTGGTCAGCTCGGTTGACACATTGACATTGGAAACCACCAACTCACCTTTGATTTGGCCGGGGGCGGCTTGGTAGTTGTTTTGACGAATCGCACTAGCGACATCGGCAGCGGTCACACCACGACTGGCCAAACGGTCTGCATCTAGCCAGATCCGCATGGCAAGGCGTTGGCTACCATAGGTTTGAACTTTTGCCACGCCATCAATGGTGGATAGCATCGGTTCAACCACCCGTGACAGGTAGTCGGTTAGCTCGGGCATAGACAGCTGTTCACTGGAAAAGCCGATATAGGCTACGTCGGTCGATTCGCCTGAGGAGCGTTCAATCACAGGGTCAAATGCCTGTTCAGGCAATTTGTAGCGAACTTGATTGACCTTGGCCATGACTTCGGTCAGGGCTTGAGTGGAGTCTCGGTTGAGTTGCATACGTAAGGTGATGACACTGCGGCCTTGTACTGAGGACGAACTGAGATAATCAATGCCTTCAACCGAAGAGACCGCTTGGGCAATCGGTTGCGTGACAAAACCTTGCATCAGCTCAGCCGATGCACCCGGATATTCAGTGCTGATGCTAATGGTTGAACTTTCTAATAAAGGATACTGGCGAATCGGCAATTTATTCAGTGAGAATAAACCCGCCAATAAAATCAGGGTACTGACCACCAGAGCCAGTACAGGGCGTTTTACAAAAAGATCGGTAAATTTCATCTGAGTGTCTCCCTAAAGCTTGGCTTTGGCTTGGGATGATGAAGTTTGCTCTAGGCTATTCACCGTCGGTTCGATTTGCATACCATCACTAAGTCGGACTTGTCCTGAAACCACCACTTGGTCACCAGCTTTAATACCCGATTGTACTTCGACCCAACCTTGATGACGTTCGCCGAGTTCGACCGCAACCCGTTGTACCGTTTGTTTTTGTGGCCCATGTTTCACCAGAAAAACAGTGTTGCCATAGGCGGTATAAGTAATTGCAGTTTCAGGGATGACCAAACTGGGTAGATTGGCTTCCTGTATTTCTATTTTTGCGTACATGCCTGGTTTTAATTGTTGATGCTGATTATTGAGCAGTGCCTGTCCAGTCATGGTTCTAGATTTACTCACCATTGGATCAATTGCATTTACTACGGCAGTGAAACTTTGTTCGGGAAAGGCATCTATTTTTAATTGAACGGCTTGGCCGGTTTTTAACCGTGCCGCCAGTTGTTCATCCAGTGTGAAATTGGCAAGCAGTTGCTGTGTATCCACTAAATTGGCAATACTGATGCCTGCTTCAAGGTATTGCCCTTGATGAACTTGGCGAATCCCGATCACCCCAGAGAAGGGCGCACGAATGGACTTTTGTTCAATTAGCGCTTGCAATTGCTGGATTTCAGCACGGGTCATATCTCGATCGGCTAGCGCCGTATCTAGTTCCGCACGTGAAATCGCATTGCTATCAATCAGTTGTTTGGTGCGGTGATAGGTCATTTCTGCCTGTTTCAGCTTGGCTTGTAGCCGACCTAAATTGCCTTGCTCGACATTGGTTTTGAGTTGAACCAGTAATTGTCCCTTTTTGACGAATTGTCCTGACTGGAAATAAATCTGTTCAATCACGCCTGTTGTTTCCGCTGAAACTTGAACTTGCCGTACAGCCTCCAACTCACCAATACTGGACAGAATACGCGGTGTGACTTGTTGTTTGACTGTTGTCAGCGCGACTTTTACGGGTGGATAACTGTAGCTGGAAGCATTCTCTGTGGAGCGGGATTTAAAATAAACATAAGTGGCTACAGCAATCACAATTAAAATACTGATAATCAGCAAAATACGCAGTTTGGTTTTCATGCGATCACTCCAACCTCTTGCAGCTGTTGACGAAAATGGCTGGCAATAGCCGTACCGATTAAGCCACCAATCACCGAAATGTGTTCAAGTGCAAAATAAAGCGAGATTTGTGCTTGTCCCCCAGACAGATTCCAAAAGGTGTGTACCAATACAATTGTAATCACTAAAAAAACAGAGAGCAGTGCAGCACCTAGCCAAAGGTAGCGATCAAACAAAATACTGTATGCACCCACAAGTAAAACCAGTGCCGAGGCATAATTAAACAGCCATGCAGGTTCTAAACCTGCAGCTTGCATTTCCTGAAAGCCAGTATTGACATCCAGTACTTTGCTGAGACCTGAGCTAAAAAATAACAGTGCCAGACAACACCGGCTAATGATCCATAACCATTGACTTTCTAAACTTGATTTAATGAAGTACGGCATAGGCGTATTTCCTGAGTAGATTCAGACTGACTGCTGAAAAACATTAAAAATGAATTGCTTAATTGCATTTGATAATGCAGTGCCAAGTAGTCTAAAACCTCAAGTTATATTGAGGTCAATGGGGTGAGCTCGAAAATTAAAGTCTGGAAAAAGGCATTTTTAGCAGGAGTGTCAGCACAATTTGTGTCGATGCTTCTGCATTTTTTATGGAGCTGAGCTTAAGCAAATGGCTTGTTCTGACTCATGATGGGAGGCTTTAAATTGACAAACTACTTTGCCATACACTATAAAACCTAAAGTAATCTTGAGATATTGAATCATGACACTCGAACGAAAAATTGATATCAATCGGATGCTGACGGTTGGGGAAGTCGCCAAACGAAGTGGTGTCGCGGTTTCCACCCTACATTTTTATGAATCCAAAGGACTGATTAAAAGTATTCGAACCAATGGCAATCAACGTCGTTATCCTTTGGCTGTGCTGCGCTATATCGGCATTATTAAAGTCGCGCAAAAAGTTGGCATTTCATTGGAGGAGATTAAAAAAGCATTGAGTGTTTACCCAATAGGTAGCAAGTTAACGGCTGAGCAGTGGGCAGAATTATCGACCTGTTGGCGTAAGGACTTGGATGAGCGAATCCAGAAGCTGACTCGTTTAAGGGATGAAATGGACTGGTGCATTGGCTGCGGATGTTTATCTTTGGAACAATGCCGTTTGCGTAATCCAGAAGATATTCTGGCAGAGCAGGGCTCAGGTCCGCGTATTCTAGAGCGCGAGGATGATTCAATATTAGAGCTTTAATTGATTGAAAAATAATAATTAACCTAGTTTAGATTGGAAAAATATACTTTATATCGACTACAGAAAGTATAAGTAAAAAAATTTTAACTGAGCTCCTGTCCTGAATCGAAGTACATTGGTGCTTCGATGTATTTGATTATCATCTTGATCTCTATGGATGATTCGTTTTCCTTTTTTGGCCCAAAAGATCAAATAAATATTAAGTAATTGTGAATTCTGCATTTATTTTTGTATTGATATTGATAATAATAATGATTCTTATTTATTAATTTGTAGCATTATGAACAATCAGCTTAAACAATCTGCTTTAAATATTGCGATAAAATCGATTCTGATTTTCGGGGCATTTTCACATCACGCTTGGGCGCAAGAACAGGGCGCAAGCGTACTCCCAACCATCAAAGTTGCAGCCGAGGATGAAAAAACAGAAGGTAGCGAAAGCTTTCAAGCGAAATCATCTCGTACATCATCCAAGCTAAAACTTTCCTTAAAAGAAACACCACAATCCGTCAGTGTCATTACGCGGGAACAGATTGAGCAACGGAATCTCAATATTATTGATGATGTGCTTGCGGCCACGCCAGGGGTCACGGTCACTAAAAATGATAGTGAACGCTCAAATTATTCTGCGCGAGGCTATGCGATTAGCAATCGTCAAATTGATGGCATGCCAATTGGCGAGAATAGCCCACGGGTTGATAGTTTTTTCTTTGATCGTATTGAAGTCGTGAAGGGGGCAACAGGTTTAACAGGATCTACGGGAAATCCATCTGCCACCATTAATATGATTCGGAAACGTCCTGCAAAGGAACTGACAGGCTCGGTTGCCACCTCATTTAGTCGCTGGAATACCATTCGCAATGAGGCGGATGTTTCAATCCCTTTGACGGCTGATGGCAGTGTGCGCAGCCGTGTGATGGCCGCACGTCGAGAGGGAGAATCCTATATGGATTATTACTCTCTGGAAACCTTGGCGGCGATGGCGATGGTTGAAGCCGATATCACGGACAAATTAACAGGCAGTATTGGTTTTCAATATCAAGACAACCAACCACGGGGTTCGACGTGGGGAACTGTACCGTACTGGAATCAAGATGGTTCGCTGGCCAATTTACCGCGCAATTTCAGCTTGGCCAATCGCTGGAATACCATTAGCCAAAGTGACAAAACTGTATTTGCTGATTTGACCTATAAATTTGAGAATGACTGGATGATCAAGGCGGCAGCTTCACATTCATTGTCCAAAAGTTTCTGGCTGATGTCTTACGGCGGTTCTGGTTTTCCTAACCAAAATGATGGAACGGGCGTTGGGGTTTGGTCAACAGTATATCCAACATCTGAATCTAAAAAGACCAGCTTAGAGTTGTTCGCCAGTGGGCCGTTTAAATTATTTAATCGTGAGCATGAATTGGTGATTGGTGGAAATGGCTTTGATCGTTCTACAGATAGTCCGGGTGGAGCTATTGACGGTATTGCCAGTAATCAATTGACTTGTACCAAGAAAGTGGACGGGGTAACGCTACCTTCTAATAATATTGGTGATACTTGTGTGATTAATGATTGGCGTACATGGAATGGTAATACAACACCTAAACCAGGCTACACGGTTATTCCTTCGACTAAAGATGCGAAACAACGTAATTATGGTGCATACAGTACCTTAAAGCTAAACCTAACAGATGATCTAAAATTGATTGTCGGGGGACGTTATAGTGATTATTCGGCAACGAATGGTACCAAGAGTGATGTGAAAACCGATGCTTTCACACCTTACTTTGGTACCACTTACGCGATTAACGATATTGTCACTGCTTATGCCAGTTATACCGATATGTTTAATCCAAGCAGCCAGAAAGACCGCAATAACAGTTTCCTAGATCCTGAAACAGGTAAAAGCTATGAGGCGGGTTTAAAAGCCAGTTTATTGGATAACCAACTTTTGGCAACCGCTGCTGCGTTCTGGTCGAAAAAGGAGAATGTTGCAGTTCGTGATGAAGAGGCGATCGCAGCAGGTATTAAAACCGATGATGGCGGTGACCCAATGAAAGCCTCGGGTGAAGGCCTAAAAATTGAAGGCTTTGAGTTAGAAGCCATCGGTCGAATCACACCGACGTGGAATATTACGGCGGGTTATACCTATGTGAACAGTATTAGTTCAGAAACTGTGAAGGCTTCAACCACGCTTCCTCAGAATCAAGTCAAAATCTATACCAATTTCAAACTCCCTGAACAGCTCTGGGACGGCGCCAATAAGTTCAATATTGGCTTTGGTGTGAATTGGCAAAGTGAGGTGGTAAGTAAGTCGAGCAGTGCACCTAAAAACTCAGATAGTTATGTGCGACAAGATGCTTACTTCTTGGCAAGCGCCAATATGGGCTATACCTTCAACGAGTCATTCAGTGCAAACTTACAAGTGAATAACTTATTTGATGAAAAATACTATCAACAGGTCGGTTTCTATAATGGTGTTTATTGGGGCGAACCACGTAATGTAACTTTATCGCTACGTGCCAAATTCTAAACAGCAGAAAATAAACTTTTAATCGTGAATAAAGGCCTAACGATCAGAATAGGCCTTTATTCAAAAGATTTTTTAGATGCCATAGGTGCAAGTTGCAGCAACGTTTATTATAAAAATAGCTAAAGTGAATCAAAGTATTTTAAGTAAAAAACAATCTAACTCAAAAGCATAAATTTAATTACCCTGACTCGATAATATAAAGCGAACAAAAAAGTGACGCAAATTGTCATAAATAGACGGTTCTGTATGGACAGTAAAACGATATTTTGAGTAAAATGCGCTAAATTCAAGCAGATAATCTATAAAAAAAGATGGCGAATAATATCTTTCAAGCTTTAGAAAGCTTGGGCCTGACAGCACAAAAACGTGCGATTCACGCTCAATTTTCAAACACATCTTTAAATAATCAAGTTTTCTTACAGCGTATTGAGGGTCTGCATCAGCTCAATCATGGCCTTGACCTACAATTACTCTGTCTTTCGACCAATGCAGTCATTCCTTTAAAAAGCTTTATTGGCAGTCAGGTTGCCATTGATATTGTGACCGATAAAGCAGAGTTGACGCGTATCTCAGGGATTATTACTCAAGCCGATATCGGCGCCAGTGACGGTTCGCTGACTATTTATCGTTTAGGTGTACAAGACCCCACCGCCTTGTGGAAGCAGCGTCGTAACAGCCGTGTTTTTATGGCGAAATCCGTCGTTGATGTGATTCAGACCATTTTTAAAGAATGGCAGGCTAAAAGTCCATTGTTTGCGGCCAGTTTAAGTCTGGACTTAAGTGGCTTAAGCAAACAATATGACATTCGTCCATTTATTATGCAGGCCAATGAACTTGATTACGACTTTTTGACACGTTTGATGCGAGCAGAGTCGATTAACTGGTTGATTGATGAAGCACAACTGAAAGTATCTAGTTCCAGCGAACAGATTCAGCCGCAGAAACTCAGACTCATTGATGACAATAATCAATATAAAGCCCTAGAGCGCCGTCATATCCGCTTTCATCGCAGTAGTGCAACCGAAACACAGGACAGCATCACCGCATTTGTAGCGCAGCGTACCCTTCAACCGAGTGCAGTGCATGTACAGCGTTGGCAAGCCGATGCCTTGGAGCAAGAAGAAGGCGCAGGCAGTGTTCAGAGTAAACATCAGCATAGCGATCTACATGATAACCAACAGCTTGCGTTAGAACAGGCATGGCATTTTTCCCCTGCTTGGATTCAGGATTTAAAGGGGGAGGATGGCGCCACCAAATCGGGCAATGCTCAAATTGAAAAACTGAATCAGAACTTAAGCCAGTATTATGATTCACAGGCCAAGCAGTTTATTGCGACATCGACTGTTCGCGATACCCCAGTGGGCTATTGGTTTGAACTGAATGAACATCCTGAAATTGATCAGCATGATGGCGCAGACAAAGAGTTTCTGATCAGCTCAAAAACGTTCTATAACCAAAATAACCTACCTAAAGATTTAACGGATCAAGTCGCAGCTTTGCTTCAACAAAGCAATTGGCAAAGCAGTCCTTTTCAGCATGTGGTTTCTGATGAGCGGCAAGCCAATCAACTGACATTGCAACGACGCAATATTGGTCTGGTTCCTGAATATAACCCGCTACAACATCGACCTGCGACACATCCACAACGTGCCAAAGTAGTAGGGCCAAGCGGTGACGAAATTTATGTGGATGAATGGGGGCGGATTAAAGTTCGTTTCCTGTTTACCCGAGCAGATGACCACAGTCATGATAGTGGTGCAGGTGCCAATGACAATGATACTGACTCTGCATGGGTGGATGTATTAACGCCGTGGGCAGGTGAAGGCTACGGTGCACGATTCTTGCCGCGGATTGGTGAAATCGTGGTGATTGATTTCTTTGATGGTGATATTGATCGACCTTTTGTGGTTGGGCGGATTCATGAAGCACAGCGTAGTCCGACTAAGTTTGACCATGTGGGCAAGTTGCCTGATACCAAGAAACTGGCAGGGATTAAATCCAAAGAATACCAAGGTGAAGGGTTTAACCAACTACGTTTTGATGACACCACGGGACAAATCAGTGCGCAACTACAAAGTAGTCATGCCGCCACTCAACTGAATCTGGGTAAACTCAGCCATCCAAAAGATAAGGCTGAAAGTGAAGATCGGGGTGAGGGTTTTGAGCTACGGACCGATCAATGGGGTGCAGTGCGTGCAGGCAATGGTTTACTGCTCAGTACTCAAAAGCAGGATCAGGCCCAAGGGGAGCATCTCGATGCAGAACCTGCCAAGCAACAGCTAGAAGGCAACCAGAACAATGCCAAAGCTTTAAGTGAAGTCGCCAAAAATCAGCAAACTGATGAAATTGAATCTTTAGAACAGTTAAAAGAATTTGCAGAACAGATTGAAGCAAAGATTGCCAAATTTAATAAAGCGTTGTTGTTGCTTCATTCGCCAGCAGGTATTGGTCTAAGCAGTAATGAGGATATTCATGTATCTGCAGATGGGCAAATCAATCAGATTGCAGGCGATAGTATTAACTTAAGTACGCAAAAAAATTTGATTGGTCATGCTCAAAATCGAATCAGCCTGTTTGCTGCCCAGAATGGGATTAAGCAGGTGGCTGCCAAAGGCAAGTTTGAGGTTCAGGCACAGTCAGATGGACTGGATTTGCTCGCCAAACAAGGCATCCAGATCATTTCCACTGAAAGTCAGATTCAGATTAGCAGTCCGAAAGAAATTGTAATTACCGCGGGTGGTTCTCAAATCAAGCTGAATGGCTCAGGTATTTTTCCTGTGACGGGTGGCAAGTTTGAGGTGAAGGCGGGGCAGCATTTGTTTATGAGCGGCTCAAGCGTTAGTGCACAGTCTAGTTTGCCACCACCACCAAAGCGCGGACAAGGGGTACTGGAATTGCTGCACGATTACAAACATGGCGAGTTTGTGAAACAGGGTGGCTATCAGGTTATTGATTCACTGGGTCAGCAGTTTTCTGGTCAATTGGATGATAAAGGTTTTGTTCGGGTTTCTGGGCTGGCAACGGGTGCAGCTAAAGTTGTATTTGAAGATGATAAACGTGATCCGTGGGCGGAATCCAGTGACTTTAAACGCCCGCCAATGTGGCCAAATGAAAATGACCCTGATGCGCAAACCTTATTGGGCAAAGCAGAGACAGGTCTTAAAAATGCGGTTAGCAGCGCCAAGAATGCTTTAGGTCAATCCTTTACCAGTCCTTCTTCAGTGTTAAAAACGCTTGAGACTGCAAAGCAGTTGAAGGAGGGTGGAGCAAAGGCTTTATTGCCAATGCTACAGCAGGGGGTTCAGTCGAACCTGACAGAACAAGCAAATAAGCTATTGGCTGATCAGGTCAAGGACAACCCATTGGCACAAAAAGTGATGAAAAATATAGGCAGTCCTTTGGACAGTCTATCCCAGTTCAAAAATCCATTGCGTGCGCAACAAAACCTAATGGCAAGCGATAAAAAAACCAAAGATCCGTTCGATCTAACGCGTTTTGATTTTAAAAATTAAGCTTTGAGAATGATGAAAGATGGCGACACCACCTAAGAAGACCAACAATCAGCAAAATAAACAGAGTGTAAGAACCAATACTGGACAAGTTGCGGTTGTGCCTTTAAACAAAATGTATGCTGCTGATGTCAAAGCAGGTATGAATAAAATCAATTCATGGTTGAAGAAGAACACCAAGGACTATGTCGACTTAAATACCATTAAAAGTGTAGCAGGCTCGCTTCCAGTGATTGGTAATGCGATTGCTTTGGTGGATGCCGTTTACGATGTTATCGATATCAGTAAAAAACCAAACCCGGGTTTTGGGGATTGGCTGAATCTTGGTTTAGATGTGATTGGGATTATTCCTGTACCGCCAACCATGGCAACAATGCGCATGAGCTTGAGACCGACTTTGAATCTGGTTCGTCAAAAAGCAGGTGGGGTCATTTCCGATACCATTTTGGTGATTTTAAGTGATCACTTAAATGAACGTATTGCAGGTGAACTCGATCAGTTTGCGGCAAAAGCTCAACCGCTTGTCAAAGATATGATGCAGCACTGTGGAACAAAAATCACCAGCATCAGTAATGATTTTGCCAACGGCATACAAAAAATATTAAATGGTCACGTCTTTAGTTCAGCAGGTAATGTCAAACAAGCACAGAAACAACTTAATAAAGTCAATCTAGATAATTTACAGCGTAATCCGAAAGCTACTTTTAATAATGCTGTAGATGGTTTGACGAACTTATGGAAAGCGAGCGTTAAGGAAAATATTAACACGGTTGCCAAAGGTGTTTCATCGGTTGTGCCAGCCAGTGCGAAACAGCCGATTCAACTGGTTATTACAGGGATTCGTGGTTTTGGTAAAAAAGCGCCGCAGTTCTTGATGACTTTAGCCGATCCGGGCAAAGCAATGAGTATTGCTTGGTTATTAAATGTCTTATTAAAAGCTGTGCAAAAATTCAAATTAAAGAAAAAAGCCACAGCTAATATTACTCAGAAACAGGTCGCTAAAAAAGAAAAGAGTCGACCGAGTGGGGAACTGGAAAAAACCAATCACCAAGCCAAAGCTAAAAACAATCCAAATGAAGTGTCATGTCCACTGAATTTAGGTGGTGGAAAGACCAAAACAGGTACTAAAAAACATATTACTTATGCATTGGGAACTGAGTTTTTAACTCATCAGGATGCCTATGTGTCTGCGATTGAAAGTTTTATTTTAAATCGAACCTATGCATCGAACTTGTATCAATTAGACCAAGGAGAGTTCGGGGCAAGATGGTTGACCTCTTTTACCACCCGAATTGTGCCGCAAAGTGAATATATTGAAGAAACGGAACAACAGGCCGCATATATCAAACCGTTGGCAGGGCTAGAATATATTGGTCCAGACGCACGCCCAGTCAAATTACCTCAATTAAAAGTGGGCGAAAGCTTTCACAATCAAACAGAAGATTTTTATTATAGTGTGATCTCTGAACATATTCAGATGATTTCTTATCAAAAAGAAGAAAAGCATATTTTTGAAAAGTATCAAGATTATTATCGCTTATCTGCGATTGAATATAAAAATGGGGTGACCTTAGCGGTTCGTTATGACCATCAATCGGGTGATCATTCATTTATTTCGGATGTATTGATTAAAGAGAAGCAAAAATTATTGGCGCATGTCGCTTTCCAAGTCGATGCGCAAGGCCGTATTGACGATGCATGGTTGGTGGGAAATGGGCAATTGCTTCGTCCACTTGCGAGTTATAACTATAACCATAAAGGCGACTTAATCGAGGCCATTACTGAAAATGGCGCAAGCTATCATTATCAATATGAGCATCACTTATTAAGCCGTTATACCGATCTGACTGGTCGTGGTATTAATCTGGAATATGACGGGATTGAACCCACATCGAAGGCCTTTCACGAATGGGCTGATGATGGCAGCTCTGAGAGCAGACTGGCATGGGATGAAAATATCCGTTTAACCTATGTAACGGATGCCTATGGGGCAGAAACTTGGTATTACTATGATATTGATGGCTATACCTATCGCATCATTTATCCTGATGGATTGGAAGAATGGTTCTTCCGTGATGATTTTGCCCGTGTTACCAAGCATGTTGATCGAGACGCCGCGGTAACCATTTATGAATATGATGAAAGTGGCAATATTGTCAGTGTTACCCAACCTGACGGTTCAAATTTATATTATGCCTATGATGACAAGCGTCAATTAACAGGTATGGTCGATGCTGAGCAAGGGCGTTGGTTTAAGGAATATGATGCTCAGGGCAATATCAGCAAGGAAATCGATCCGCTAAAACGTGTAACAGAATATAGTTACAATGCTTTAGGTTTACTCACTTCGATAAAAGATGCCAAAGGGGGTTCCAAGCAGTTAAAGTATGATGATCAGGGTAATCTGATCAGTTATACCGACTGTTCGGGCAAAACCACAACATGGCAGTATGATGAACGTGGGCGAGTAAAATCAGTTGAAAATGCCTTAAAACAAAAGGTTGAATACTTCTATAGTGACCTAACCACAGAACAACGTGAACCGATCATTCAAGGTTTGCCACTGAATGCTTTTGGTCAACTTGAAAAAATCAAACATGCCGATGCCACAGAAGAACAGTTTGTCCATGATGCCGAAGGGCGTTTATTGGCGCATGTCGATGCCAAAGGACAACTCACACAATATCAATATGACGCAGCAGGACTGATTTCATCTCGTACGGATGCCTTGAAGCACACGTTGAAATATCAATGGGACAAGCTGAATCGTCTGAAACGTTTGACCAATGAAAATGGGGCAAGCTATGAATTTTTCTATGATGTTGCCAGTCGCCTGATTAAAGAAATTGATTTTGATGGTAAAGAAACCCTTTACAAATATGATGAAACAGATGGTAATTTATCCAGCAGTATTGAGGTAGCCTCTGCATTTGGGCAGGACTTAAAAGATCGGGCTGCACCGAAAGATCGTATTCAACAATTCTTATTTGACAGCATGGGACGACTGGAACAGCGTCAAGCAGGCTATGGCTATACCGAGCAGGAATTAGAACAAAAACAGGTTGAAGAATTTGCCTATAACAATAATGGCCAATTGATTCAGGCTAAAAATAATGAGAGCAATCTCCAGTGGTATTACGATGTCGTCGGTAATCTGGTGAGAGAGCATCATCAAGATCATCAAACGCATAAAACTGCGGTGTGGAAACACAGTTATGATGAAATTAGTGATCGGATTAAAACCATACGCCCAGATGGACAACAGGTCGATTGGTTAACCTATGGCAGTGGGCATGTTCATGGTTTGGTCCTGAATGGTGAAGATACTGTCAGTTTTGAACGAGACGATTTACATCGTGAAACTGTTCGCCACTATGCCAACGGGATTAGCCAAGAGCAGCATTATGATGAACTGGGGCGTCTGACTCAGCAACGCGTGCTGAATGGGCATGAATTTGCATATACATCGCCGCAGCAGGCAATACAGAACAATGCCATTCAAGAAACTGAACAGTTGATTCAGCGTTTATATCAGTACGATAAAACGGGGCAATTGCTCAGTATTGCAGATACTCGCCGTGGCAATATCCAGTATAAATACGATCCTGTCGGTCGTTTACTGGAAGCCAATAGTAAGCTGGGCAAAGAAACCTTTAGTTTTGACCCTGCAAGTAACATCATTGACCGAAATCATCATCAAGAACCGAGTGTAGCCGCAACAGCAAGTAATGCTTATGGTTATAACCGTTTGGTGAATAATGTTGTTAAAGCATATCTAGATCAGCAATATCAGTACGATGCTTATGGTCAATTGGTGCGTCAAAAGTCATCTAAAGGGGACTTGTACCTTGAGTGGGATGCTTGTGGGCGGTTAATCAAGAGTCGTAATACAGAATACACTGCGGAGTATCGTTATGATGCTTTAGGGCGGCGTATTCAAAAACGTAGTAAACACCATCATACAGGTGAAGAGCAGAATGTGATTTATGGGTGGGATGGCAATACTTTGGCCTTTGAATCCAATGATCAGATCACCAAGCATTATGTGTATGAGAAGGATAGTTTTGTCCCTCTATTGCAAGCAATCTATCGTGAACCGATTGAGCTTGTACAAACACCTGATTGGACAGATCAGCCTTATCATATTGCCAAAGATCCTTTATGGCGTAAGACTGCACCAGCAAAATCTTTAGATGATATTTGTTTCTATCATTGTGATCATTTGGGTACACCTCAGGAGATGAGCGATGCCCAAGGTCAAATGGTCTGGAAAGCTGAATATAAGGCATGGGGTGAGCGTGTATCAACAAAGTCAGCATCTAACTTTTTTGAAAATTCAGAAATCGTCACCAATAATATCCGCTTCCAAGGTCAGTATTTTGATGAAGAAACGGGTTTACATTACAACCGTTATCGATATTATTCGCCTTATGTAGGACGTTTTATCTCTAAAGATCCGATTGGGTTGTTGGGTGGTAACAACGTTTATGCTTACGCGCCAAATCCTGTAAGTTGGATTGATCCTCTGGGGCTAAATAATACTAATCCTATATGTGTTTTTGGTAATAAAAGTGAACCAAAAGGTATAAGGGATAAAGATTTACAACCAGATGAGAATGGTATTTTACCTTCTCAAAAAGATAAAGCTATGCCAGAAGGGAAGTCTGCTACTCGATTACCTGAAAAATCAGGATTATCTGGACATTATCATCAGGTATCTGCAGATACCCCAATGCCTGAAGGTTTAGCCATCAAACATGATGGTAAAGATATAATTCCAGGTAGCAAACGTGGTGAAGGCCACTCAACTATTTATCCAACTAGAGATATGCCTCAATCAGAGTTTAATGAAAAACTTCAGTCAATGCCTTGGAATTATGGAGGAAAAATATAATGATAGTTAATGAGAAGGAAATTCTGCATTTAGTTGATGAAAATATATGTGAATACAGTGAGCTTCAATATGCAATTGTAAATGGTGATGGTAATGTTCTTTCTGAAGGTTATTCTATATTTTCGCATAGAATAGGAAAGTATTATGAAAATTCTAAAATATTAGCTAATAGATTAACTTGTGATAATTATCTTTCTCTTTTAAATGATAAAAGTAAAGACGTAAGGTGTTCTGTTTTGACCCTTATTAGGGATAGTTTTACATTGTATGATTCTAATGTAAGTTTGATGGAGTGTGTTTTAAATATTTCTGTTGATGGTAGTGATGAGGAAAGAGTGATAGTTAATACGATACTAACTAAAGAAGTAGTGAATTTTTATAAAAAAGAAGTTGATCGTATTTTGGTTGGCTTTGTTGAAAACTCTGGAGGTAAATGTTTTTTTGACTACTACACATTTAATTATTTGTATGAATTGTTGGTTAGATTTGAGAGGAAGGATTTAATAGATAAACTGCTCATGATAGGGAAGGATAGTAATATAAGTGATATCAAAGAAGCATACGAAGAAATAATTGAGGATTTAATAACAAAAAATATATGAAAATGATGTTTTTTTAATTTTAAAGATTTTTATTTATGATTTATTTTTTTTGAAATGAATGTTAATAACCTGGAATTGGTCGTGTTTAAAAGCTTTTTAGGTGCTATTGCAAATAATGTAAGAGCAGTAGCATTCGACTTTAATGATGAAACTATATTTATTTATGGGTATTTAAATGTAGAACCCAAAGATGAAGATTATGAAATAATTGATATTGCTGTTACAGAAATAATGGCAGCTTACCCACAGTTTTTAAAACAAAAAATTTATTTAGAAAAGTCAGAAAAGCCAATAGGAAAGTTGCTTTCATATAAAGGTTGGGTTTTTTGTCGATATGAAGAGTAAAACTAGTCTAGTTATGGTTAAGTTTTTTATGAAGCTGGAACAAATTGAAATAGCAGATATGGATATAAAAAGTATAAAGATTTATGGTGATAAGTTTTATATTTTATTTTCAGCAGTTTATGATATATGTTTAAAATAATATGTAAAAAATGTAGAGTTGGTTTTTTTTAATTGGACTTCATTCAATGTTGAAATGTATGATAGTAGTATTGAAGAATACAAACAACTTGATTTACTTGAAACAAATAAAGGTAAAGATTTATTTACTTTAATTCAGGTTGTAAATATCTCTGATGATAAGGTTGAGTTAGAGGGATTTAATGACGATGGTGTGTGGAATAAGGTTGTCTTTTTCAATACTTATTATAGTTTGAATGTTATTGATATTACTTGATTAGAAGTAAATATGAGTGTATTAAATTTTAAAAATAAAATAGTTTGGCTATTGGAAAATAATGGTGATGATGAGGATATTGATAATGTATTAACTGACTACATTAATGAAGGGGGGACGAGAAATGAAGTTTATAAATCTTTAAATGAAATTTTTTTGATGGAAGAAAGTATGATTCAAAAAAATATAAAATTACAAGATCAATTTGATTATTTGGGTGAGTTACAAACAACAATCACAGGATATTGTTCACCTAATTCTATTGTAAAATTTAAAAATGAACCTACAACTAATATGGATGATTTTTTAAGTTATGTTCGAGGTGAGAAATGGAAGGTTTAAAATGGTACATGAATGATAGATAAAAATATTGAATTGAATATCTATAAAACTGTAGATTTTTTCTGAAATGCATAAATGAAAAAGATAAGAATGGTTTGTTATCTGATTTTGAAGTTACTTTAAAAATGTATCAAGAGTTAGAGGGTGTTCTTAATAATTATTTTGATGGTGATTATAAGCTATCATTGATTCCTTTTGATGAAGTTCATTTACAGGAAGTGGAAAACATGCCTATATTTGAATTGAATGAAATGGACGATGGTGAATATGTTTTAGAGTGTGCAGTGTATAACTATGAGAAAGATACTTCATTGATACTTCAAGGGAATGTTGATTTAACTAATGGTAATGTACATTGCGGATCGCATCCACTATATTCAGCAGCAATTAATCAAAAGCTAACACAGATTGAAAGAGAGTTTGGAGATAAAAAAATAACTGCTTCACAAGCTAGGGATAAAGTTGCGAATTTACAAAAAAGTATGAGACTTGCTTTATCAGTACCAGGGTCTAAACCAATTAGATTAAGTTAGGTTTAATAATATGAATTATTATGTATTAAGTGCTACACAGAGTGACATCTGTCCAATTTCACTTTCTGAAGAAGCTGTTCTATATAATCATAAAGAGCAGATTGATTCTGAATTTGAGTATGGTTCTCTTCCATGGTATAGCTATAAAACTAGCAAAAACTGTGAACTACCAAGACATGGGGTTTTAGTATTAAAAAATAGAAATACTAAAATTTCTTTTAGGAATATTAATGCTGATATTTATGTTGTAGATGGTTTTTTTAAAGAAATTTTGCAAAACTATATTAATGTTGATTTCTTTAAAGTTGAACTGGTTTCCAGTCAGTTGGATAAGGTTGATAATAATGATTATTATTTTTTTAGGTTTAACGAATTTTTAAATTATAGTGATGTTTTTGATTTAAATAAATCTGTGTATAGGTTGGATGGAGATTTTTTGGTTTTGGAAGAACCTCATTTGTTGGAAGAAGTAAGTGTAAATATATTTAAGATAAATAAAATTGACTCAGCACAAGATACTTTTTTTATAAATGAAACTGTTAAAAGTGAAATTGATAGAATTAATTACAAAGGTATAAGAGTTGAAGATGTTACTACTGCAAAGTGGAGAGATTCTGGTGATTTTAGTTTTATGCTCTTAGAGGAAAGTGAGGTAAATGAATTTATATGGCCCATCTGATAGACTAAATTCATAAGCCTGACGCTTTACTGTTACTAAAGATACGTGTGTGGCTAAAGGTAGAACAGCTGCAAATCCTCATTTAGGTGCAGAAGAAGGGCCGCAAAACTTTATCGAAAACTCAGATAAAATGAACTTGGTTTCTACTGGGGCGTTATTTAGTTTGAGAGGTAATAAATTGAATTTAAATGTTTTAATTGACCAAAGGGTTTTAATGGTTGGTAATTTTTTTCTTGATTTTGATGTTGAAAATGACCGAGGAACAATTAGGTCTAATTTAGTAAATAAAGATGATTTAGATAGCCTTATCTATTTGAGTGATAATGTATGTGTGGAAATTCTTAGTGAACAAGGAAGAACTATTTATATTTTATTTAATACGCCTGAGTTCTTTGATGCTAATTTACTTCACTCAAAAATTTTAAAAAGATTTAAGAATAAGTATAAATTTAATGATGAAGATTTTATTGTTATTCATCCTGCGAGAGTTGCTTTGAAGCAAGATAAAACGAAATGGAATAAAGTTGAATTCACTTATGATCCCAAGCAGGGAGATATATCTTTAATACTTGAATATTAAATTTTTATATGTGGGGTAAATTAATTTTGATTTGTATGTTTTTAGTTGTATGGTTTTTAATGGAAGTCGAAAGATAAGCATATAATCTAATGGAATTAATTTTAATGGAGAGTGTGATGGAGTGTTTGAATTTTGATCTTAAATACTTAGGAACGTAAATTAAGAAAATGGAAAATACAGAGATACCAGTTTGTGAATGTTTGGAGAGCATTATTATAAAGGAAATGAAATTAGGAAACCCTATTAGATCTTATAATTCAGATCCTGAATGGCCTGAAAAAGATAGTAAATTTGTTTTTCTAGAAAACAGAATAAATTTAACATATTTAAGAGAATTTCCTGATTGGGTTTTAGTGAGAGTTAATAATGATATGCATTATACTTGGTATAATGAGATTTATTGCAAAGAGCATCATGACTTATTAGTAGCTGGTGATATGTAGTTGTTTGGTTTTTTTAATAACTTATTTAAAGAATTAGGATTTTATGTATTATATGGATTTATAATTTTCATTTTCTAGGTGTATTGAAAAAATTACCCAACACATACATTTATAATTGTTCGAAAAACTGACGATAAAGCATGGGATGGGAGTCAAATTTTACAGAGAAAATCTACATCCTTGTATATTTTCCCAATTTAAGCCTTATTGCCGTACCAACTCCACTTGCCCAGTATGCCAACCACCACCTAAAGCCCGAATAAGATCTACACTAGCAATCATTCGACTGCCATGAAGCTGTGCAGCCAATTGCTCTTGCTGCAAAATGCTCCGATCCGAATCAATCACATCCAGATAACTAATGCTGCCTTCACGATAACGCAAATGTGAAAGCTGATTGGCATGTCGGGATGACGCAAGTGCTTGCCCCTGTGCCTGTATTTGCTGATCCAGAATACGCTGATCAGACAAACCATTTTCAACTTCACGGAACGCATTCAGCACGGTCTGCCGATAATTAGCCACACTCTGCTCATAGCCTGCACGTGCCTGAGCAACGCCTGCCTTACGTTGCCCACCATCAAATAACGGTAAAGACAAAATTGTGCCCGCAACAGGGCCGAGTAAAAAAGTTCGACTCGACCATTTACCCAAATCGCCTAAACTTGCTGATTCATAACCTAGCGCACCAGTGAGATCCAGTTTTGGGAAAAAGGCAGCACGGGCAATACCGATGCGTGCATTATCAGCGGCCATAGCCCGTTCAGCAGCAGCGATATCGGGACGACGTTCAAGCAAGCTCGAAGGCAAACCCGCAGGCAGGCGAATCGCAGTAGCAAACAAGGGTTGAATGGCTAAGCTAAATTCAGCAGGCGCTTTCCCGAGTAATACTGCCAATGCATGTTCGGTATTGGCTCGATTCCGTGTAATGCTGAGTGCAGTGCTTTGGGCGGTCGAGAGTTCAGTTTGCGCACGTGAAACATCCAGATCACTGACGAGGCCATTGCGATAACGTGCTTGAATCAAATTTTGATTCTCAGTCAGTAATTTGATGTTTTGCGCATAGATGGCTTGTTCAGCATCGAATTGGCGAATCAGAAAGTAAGCCTGTGCCACGTCAGCTTGTAAGGCTAGCAGTGCAGAATGATACAACGCTTCCTGTTGCTGCACATCTGCGGTTGCTGCATTGACACTGCTAGCAATCCGTCCAAATAGGTCCAGTTCATAAGAGGCATTGGCTTGTGCCCGCCATAAGGTACGTGCAGATGTGGATGCATCCGAATCAAGTCCTAAAGAAGCGGGTGAGGGCTTTTGACGGGTTGGCCCAAAACCTGCACCAATACTGGGTAAACGTTCAGCTTGTGTAACAGACCTTAAAGCTCTTGAGGCCTGAATATTGGCTGCTGCCGCCTTTAGATTTTGGTTACCAGCAATGGCCTGCTGTTCCAGATCATTCAGTTGCGGATCATTAAAAATACGCCACCATTCACCGCGAGACTGCGCATCGGCAGGTTGCGCAATGGTCCAATTGGGATCGTTCAACTTAGCATCGGCTTCCTTAAATTGCAGTGGAATAACCAGCTTGGCAGGCTGATATTCAGGTGCCAATGAGCAGCCTGCAAGCAGCAGGCTTCCCATCAGTGAGGAGAGTATCCAGTGGGGTTTGAATCCTGTCATGTCCTGCTCCTTAGTGATCGTGTGAACTGTGCAGTGGTGCTTCATGTACCGCTGCTGAATGCAGTTTATGTTTGCTGTTCAGGGTACGAATCAATACATAGAAGGCAGGCGTCAGGAACAAACCAAAGAAGGTTACTCCGATCATACCAAAGAACACCGCAACGCCCATGGCATGGCGCATTTCAGCACCAGCACCTGTAGATGTGACCAGTGGAACCACACCCATAATGAAGGCGATTGAAGTCATCAAGATCGGACGCAAACGTAAACGGCTGGCTTCAACCGCAGCATTGAATGCGGTCGCGCCTTGCATTTCCAGTTCTCGAGCAAATTCGACGATCAAGATGGCATTCTTACAGGCCAGCCCGACCAGTACCATCAAGCCGATTTGGGTAAAGATGTTGTTATCACCGCCTGTGAGCCAAACCCCGGTCAGTGCCGCCAAGATACCCATTGGCACAATCAGAATCACGGCTAATGGCAAGGTCAGGCTTTCATATTGCGCCGCCAAGACCAAGAACACCAACAGCACACTGATCGGGAACACCCACAATCCGGCATTACCTGCCAAGATCTTTTGATAGGTCAGATCGGTCCATTCAAATTTTACCCCACGTGGCAAGGTTTCAGCGGCAATGCGCTCAACCGCAGCTTCGGCTTGGCTGGATGAATAACCCGGTGCAGGACCACCATTAATATCGGCAGCGGTATAGCCGTTATAGCGCACCACCATTTCTGGGCCATAGGTTTGAGTCACATTGACCAGCGAAGACAGCGGCACCATTTGCCCTGCATTGTTACGGGTTTTAAGCTGTAAAATATCTTCAGGATTGGCACGGAACGGCGCATCGGCTTGGGCACGTACCTGATAGACACGACCAAAACGGTTAAAGTCATTCACGTATTGTGAACCGAGATAAATCTGCATGGTATTAAATACATCGGTCACAGCAACGCCTTGTTGTTTGGCTTTGACTCGATCCAGATCAACATTTAGTTGAGGTACATTGATTTGATAACTGGAGAACATTGGCCCCAATTCAGGTGCAGATTGTGCCGCTTTCATAAAGGATTGGGCTGCGTTATTTAACTCGGCATAGCCTAAAGCACCGCGATCTTCGAGCTGGAGTTTAAAGCCACCCATGGTGCCGAGACCCATCACCGGTGGTGGCGGGAATACTGCAATATAAGCATCTTGAATCGCGGCGTATTTCTGATTTAAAGCACCTGCAATGGCATTGGCAGAAAGATCGGCTGCTTTACGTTCAGCGAAAGGTTTTAAGGTGACAAATACAATCCCTGCGCTAGAGCTGTTGGTAAAGCCATTAATCGATAAGCCGGGGAAAGCCACTGCACTTTCTACGCCGGGTTGTTTCAGCGCGGCATCGCTCATTTTACGAATCACGGTTTCGGTTCGATCCAGTGAGGCACCATTCGGTAATTGGGCAAAGCTGATCAGGTATTGCTTATCTTGTGCAGGCACAAAACCACCCGGAACGATATAAGAAATCCCAATGGTCAGACCGAGTAGTACTGCATAGACACCCATCGCTGAGGTTTTATGCGAAATCACCCGACTAACGCCACGACCATATTGATCCGATGCGCGTGAGAATACGCGGTTAAACAGGGCAAAGAAGCGTCCGAAGACACGGTTCATCACGCGGGTCAGGAAGTCAGGTTTGGCATCATGACCTTTGAGTAACATGGCGGCCAAAGCTGGAGACAGGGTGAGTGAGTTGAATGCCGAAATCACGGTGGAGATGGCAATGGTCATGGCAAATTGTTTATAGAATTGGCCTGTTAAGCCGGTCATAAAAGCGAGAGGGACGAACACGGCAACCAGTGTCAATGCAATCGCGATAATCGGTCCACTGACTTCACGCATGGCACGGTAGGTGGCATCTCTTGGACTGAGTCCTGCTTCAATATTCCGCTCGACATTCTCCACCACCACGATGGCATCATCGACCACGATCCCGATGGCGAGCACCATCCCGAACAGGGATAGCGCATTGATGGAATAACCAAAGGCCAGCATTAAGGCGAAGGTACCAATGATTGAAACAGGCACTGCCAGTAGAGGAATAATCGAGGCACGCCATGTTTGTAAGAACAGGATCACCACCACAACCACCAGTGCAATCGCTTCAAGCAAGGTATGAATCACCGCTTTGATACTTGAGCGTACGAATTGGGTTGGGTCGTAAACGATATCGTATTTAATGGATGCTGGAAAATCTTTGGACAGTTCCGCCATGGTGCTACGCACTTGGTCCGAGACCTGTAAGGCATTGGCACCCGGTGCTTGGAAAATTGGAATCGCCACCGCCTGTTTATTGTCCAGTAATGAACGTAAGCCATATTGTGAAGCGGCCAGTTCAACACGGGCCACATCACCCAAGCGCGTTACTGCACCATCTGCTGCTGTTTTTAAAATAATATCGGCAAATTCCTGTTCGGTACTTAAACGGCCTTGTGCATTCACCGAGAGCTGTAAAGGTGAATTGTTTGGCGCTGCACCGATGGTTCCTGCGGCAACTTGAATATTTTGCTCACGGATGGCATTGACGATTTCAGTGGCCGTGAGATTACGTTGAGCCACTTTTTGTGGATCTAACCATACACGCATGGCGTAATCACCCGAACCAAACAGACCAACTTCACCTACACCCTGTAGGCGTGCCAGACGGTCTTTGACATTGAGTACGGCATAGTTACGCAAGTAGGTCATATCATAGCGATTATCCGGTGAGGTCAGATGCACCACCATGGTTAAGGTTGGTGAGCTTTTTAGCGTGGTCACACCGAGACGTTGTACATCTTCTGGCAAACGCGGCAGGGCTTGAGAAACTCGGTTCTGAACCAGTTGCTGGGCTTTATCGGGATCAATTCCGAGCTTGAAATTGACGGTAATGGTCAGGTTGCCATCGCTGTTGGCTTGAGACTGCATATACAGCATGTTCTCTACGCCGTTGATGGATTCTTCCAGTGGAGAAGCAACGGTTTCAGCGATTACTTTAGGGTTAGCACCCGGATATTGGGCACGCACCACGACAGAGGGTGGCACCACTTCTGGATATTCAGAAATGGGCAGTTGGAAAAGGGAGAGTAAGCCCGCCAGTAGAATCAGGACGGACAGCACCCCAGCAAAGATCGGACGATCAATAAAAAATTTAGAAATATTCATGAGGATTAACCTTTTGCCGAAGTTGGGGTTTTATCTGTAGGCTGAGGTTGTTGTGCTGTGTTATCGGTGATGATTTGAGGATTCGGCATAGGAACGAGTTGAGGTTTGACAGGATCACCTGGACGGATACGTTGTAAACCATTCACCACGATGCGGTCACCGACTTGCAGGCCGCTATTGATGATTTGTAGGCCGTCTTGTTGTGCGCCGAGTTTTACTTCACGGTATGCAGTTTGGTTTTTCGCATCGACCACCACGACAAAGCGTTTGTCCTGATCGACACCAATTGCCGTTGGGCTAATCAGAATCGCTGCGCGAGGTTGTCCACCGCCCAGACGAATGCGGGCATACAGTCCAGGGAGCATCACACCTTTGGGATTATCAAAGGTGGCACGAACCCGGATGGTGCCTGAGGTGGTATTTAAATTATTGTCGATCGAGCTGATATAACCTTCACGGCTAAAACCAGATTCATTGGCAAGACCTAAATAGACAGGAACTTGAGCCGAATTGCGTTGATTGCTGATGTATTTTAAATAAGTCTGTTCATCGACATCGAAAGAAGCATATAGACGTGACACCGAAACCAAACTGGTCAGCACCTGTGCGCCATTGCCTGCGGAGACCACGTTACCAACCGTGACTTCTGCACGGGAAATACGCCCACTGACAGGGGCAGTAATACGGGTATATTCCAGATTCAAACGGGCGGTTTCCACTGCGGCTTTAGCGGCTTGCAAGTTGGCATTGGCTGAGCGGGCTTCATTTTCCGCTTGATCGAGTTCTTGATGGGCAATCGCATTACTTTGGATTAAACGCTGGTTGCGGCCTAAGTTAGCTGAAGAGTAAGTCACTTGCGCTTCAGCCGAAGCCAGTTGTGCTTTGGCGCGATTCAGTTCTGCTTCAAAAGGCCGAGGGTCAATGGTAAACAGCAGGTCGCCTTTGTTAACTAAACTGCCATCTTTAAAATGCACGGCAATCAGTTTTCCTGAGACTTGAGGGCGAACATCAACCTGATCAATCGCTTCGAGACGTCCTGAATATTCTTGCCAGTCGGTAATGGTCTGACTGACCACACTGGCGACATCAACGGTTGCAGCAGGTGCTGCACTTGCTGTTGGAGTGGCTTTCGCATCTGCATTTTCTTGGAAGAGAATAAAACTGCCACCCGTTGCAAAAATAGCAAGAATGACGGCAGACAGCGTTAGCTGTTTGCGAGAAAGTGACATGGGATGCTCCTGGTTATTTGAATCCCTGTTTTCAGACTTTTTGTTGTGGTCTGTATGGGAGAAACAGGTTTATGGAATGAAAGGAGCATAAAAGTTTGTCAATTACGAATAAATATACTAAATTTGATAACACTATTCGTATTTTTATAATAATTGTTGTGTGAAACTGGAAAAATACAACAATGGGAGTGGGCCTGTGGATCTATTTCATGCAATGAGAGTCTTTAATAAAGTGGTTGAAACCAACAGCTTTAGTCTGGCTGCAGACAGTCTTGGGCTACCGCGTGCTTCGGTGACCACGACCATTCAGGGTTTAGAAAAACATTTACAGGTTCGTTTACTGAATCGTACCACGCGTAAACTAAGTTTAACGCCCGATGGTGCGGTGTATTATGACCGTAGCTTGAGAATTTTGGCGGATGTTGAAGATATCGAAGCATCTTTCCATGATGAGGAACGAGGGCCACGAGGCCGTTTACGGATTGATGTGCCTGTGTCGATTGGTCGCTTGATTTTAATTCCAAGGTTAAGAGAGTTTCATCATCGTTATCCCGATATTGATTTGGTGATTGGCATGAATGATCGGCCTGTGGACTTGGTGGGCGAGGCGGTGGATTGTGCGATTCGGGTGGGAGAGCTACAAGACTCGAGCTTGATTGCTCGCCGTATTGGGACGTTTCAGTGTGCAACAGCAGCATCCGCATGCTATTTAGAAAAATATGGTGAACCGAAGACACTTGAAGATTTACAAAAAAATCATCAAGCCATTCATTTTTTCTCCAGTCGTACAGGACGTAATTTTGACTGGGATTTTGTGGTTGATGACTTAATCCAAAGTGTCAGTGTTAATGGGCAGGTGTCTGTCAATGATGGTGATGCCTATATCGATTTGGCGCTGCAAGGCTTTGGCCTGATCCAAGGTCCACGCTATATGCTGACCAACCATTTTGAAGCGGGAACTTTAAAGGAAGTGTTACCGCAATGGACGCCTGCACCGATGCCAATTTCGGTGGTGTATTTGCAAAGTCGGCATCTATCCCACAAAGTTAGAGTCTTTGTCGACTGGGTGGCTGAGCTGTTTGCAGGATGTCCATTATTAGGCGGTAGTGCTTTGCCGTTGGATCAGAAATGTGAGTTTGCCTGTGACCAAAAAACCAATCATGAATATACCATTCGGACTTTGGTGGAGCAGCATAATATTGCTGAGGCGCGTGCTTTAAAGACTTAAAGATCAGTGATGCAGTTACGAGCTTAGTCATCACTGAATCTATAAAAATGCGTAAAAAGGAGATCAAAATGCGACGATCTTCTGCATGCGCTTTATCCGAAAAATGATAAAAAATGATCAGAAAAATAAAATATATGGTAAAAAAAATGCTCAACAAAAAGTTGAAATAATATTAAAAATCAAAGGGGAAGTATAAGTGAATAAAGTTTATAGAATTGTCTGGAATGCGACGCATCTTTGCTGGCAAGCCGTGAGTGAGAAGGCCAAAGGTGGCGTTGTTGCAACGCAATCAACAACAAAAATCAAATCTAAAAGCTCAGTTGCTCATACAGCAAAACTAGCAGCATTCTTCGCGATGAATGTACTGAGTGCAAGTATTGTTTTTGCAGGACCAACAGGTGGCGTGGTTAGCTCTGGAACAGCGAGCATTTCAAGCGCAGGTACCACCACCACGATTAACCAGTCCACCGCAAAAGCTGCAATTGACTGGAGCAGCTTTTCCACCAATAGCAATGAAATTGTGAATTTCGTGCAACCGAATAGCAGCTCGATTACCTTAAACCGCGTTACAGGTACAAGTGCATCCAACTTCAATGGTCAGTTAAATGCCAATGGACAAGTGTTTATTATTAACCCGAATGGGGTGTTATTTGGCAGTACCTCACAGGTCAATACCGCGGGTTTGGTGGCATCAACCTTAAACCTGAGTAATGCTGATTTTAATAACAATCTATTTAATTTTAACAATCCTACCAATAACAAAACTGTTGAGAACCGCGGCAAAATTACCGTGCCTACAGGCGGTACGGTTGCCTTAATTGCGCCAACAGTAAAACAGACAGGTACGATCAAAGCACTGCAGGGTAATGTATTATTGGCAGCAGGCGGTGATATTACCCTGAATTTAAATAATGGTAGTTTGTTGGGTTACACCATTAATCAAGGTAAAGCACAGGCCTTGATTAACTCAGGTGGAATGATTCAGGCCGATGGCGGTAAAGTGATCCTTACTGCAAAAGGGATTGATGAATTAAGTAATGCGGTGGTGAATAGTGTTGGGGTGATCCAAGCACAAACGGTGAATAATGTTCGTGGCGTGATTGAGCTTGGCAGTGATTTAAGCAGTGGTACCGTGAATGTGAGCGGTACCTTAGATGCATCAGCCCCAAATGGTGGTAATGGTGGGCAGATTAAAACTTCTGCGGCAGAGGTAAACATCAATTCTGGTACGAATATCACGACACAGCGAAATAGTACCAGCAGCTTACCGCCGACCACCAGTGGCTGGGAACTGAAAGCTAAAAATATCGATGTCGATTTCTTTGGTGGTAGTGTCAGCAGTACCACTTTGGGTGATGCTTTAAATAAAGGCAATGTCACTTTGAATGCGATGGGTACAGCAGAAGGTCAAGGCAATATTAATATCAATGACGCAACCAGTTGGAATGCCAATACTGCACTGACACTAACCGCAACTAAAGATATTAACTTTAATAGTGATTTGGACTTAAGTGGAGATAAAGCCAAGCTTGCCATGAACTATGGTGCAGGCTCGGATTACAACTTAAATAATGGTGCCAAGATTAATATTAGTGGTTCATCCCCGACGTTGTTGATCAATGGAAGTTCTTACATTGTGATCAATGACCTAGGCGAAGAAGGTGATGCCAATATCAATACCTTGCAGGGGATGAACAATAACCTGACTGGGAATTATGTCCTGGGAAGTAATATTGATGCATCAGATACGGTGAATTGGAATGATGGGAAAGGCTTTGATCCCATTGGTAGTTTTGGCATCATCGTTACGATATTGAATGATCCAAATAATCCAGGTGGAATAACTGCAACTCAAACAACGATTGATAAACCTTTTACAGGGGAGTTTCATGGACTTGGGCATACGGTTAATGGACTCTATATAAACAGGCCTAGTCCACTACTGTATGAAATTCCGACACAGCTACCAGCAATTTTTGATGCTTATTCAGTGGGTTTATTTGGTGCAACGACAAATACGCTGAGGGATGTTGGAACGATTGAAGGAATGGTAAGCGGTACTAGTAATGTGGGGAGCTTGATCGGGTTCCAAAAATCTGGTGTCGTAAAGCATGCTTTTAGTTCCAATGCAGTGCAAGGAACCTCAGGAATAGGTGGACTCATCGGTGTAAGTGGCTACCGAGATGAAAATCATCAACAAAGCACAGCTTCTATTTTGAACTCTTATGCGACGGGTGAAATTACCCTGTTAAGTCTCCCTGATCCGCTTATTGGAACCAATGCTGGTGGATTGGTCGGTAAAAGCTATAGTTTAATTAAAGAGAGTTATGCGACGGGAAATATTCATTCAGAACAAAGCAACTCCTCAACAGTTGGTGGACTGGTTGGGCAGCAAATAAATAATGACATTATTCAGAGTTATGCAACAGGCAATATTTCTGGAAACATTGACAGCTTAGGCGGTCTAGTGGGTTCGTTATTATTTTCTCAAGGAAATACCAAAATTTTGCAAAGTAATGCCACAGGAAACTTGAATGGAAAATCTGCGGTCGGTGGCTTAGTAGGTTCGATTGGTCTTGAGGCTGTTTACAATAATCCGACGCGTGATATCAATGCGATTGCTTCCATTGAGGACAGCTTTGCCGCAGGTAAAGTAACAGCTACTGATGATAGCTATCTGTCATCAGCAGGAGGGTTAATTGCTTCAGTTAATGGTGTTGTCAAAGTTAAAAATAGTTACTCTACTGGAGAGGTGATTGGGACATCTAAAACTGGAGGTCTCGTTGGTTCAATCAGTAATAGTTTCCCAAGTTTGCAGAATAAGACTGAAATTGAAAATAGCTATGCAACAGGGAAAGTCACTGGAACTGAGTATACAGGCGGTTTGGTCGGCTTTAATTTATCTGAAAGTATTATCAAAAATAGCTCTGCTCAAGGCGATGTTCAGGGAACAAACAGTGTAGGTGGTTTAGTTGGATTTAATGCCACAGAAATTTTGAATAGTTCAGCTCAGGGGCATGTCACTGGGGAAAAAGATGTGGGTGGTTTAGTCGGGAAAAATTTACAGGGGGTAAACAATAGCTTTGCGACAGGCAATGTAACTGGAACCGAGAATGTTGGTGGCCTCGTCGGCTATAATGAAAAGTGGGCAAATGCTGAAGAGGGTGTAATTTTTCGTAGTTATGCCACTGGTTCGATTAACGGAAGTACCAGCGTCGGTGGTTTAATTGGTCTGAATCATTTAGGGCTTGTGTCCTCAAGTTATGCCACTGGTGATGTGAAGGGCTATCAATATACGGGTGGATTAGTTGGGAATACGCAAGGAGGGCATCTTCTCAATACCTATGCTTTGGGTAATGTTATTGGGCAAAACTCTACTGGTGGATTACTTGGAGGTAGAACAACGAATTACTTACCAAAAGTTGAAAATAGCTTTTCTGCTGGTTCTGTCAGTGGCGTAACGAATACAGGCGGACTGATTGGCAATACCAATGGAATCACGATTGATGTAAATAGCTATTGGAATAAAGAGACCTCCGGACAAAGCCAAAGTGCTGGAGGATATGGAAAAACCACGGCTGAACTGCAACAAATTCAGACTTTTGCAGGTTGGGATATTGCTGATGTTTCAGATCCAAATTCAACCTCGACGTGGGTAATTGATGAAAATAATAGCACCCCACGGTTGCGTTATAATCACTAATATTCAAAACAAGAATACATAGATAAAACAAGAGGTTTCGGCCTCTTGTTTTGATGAATTGTTAATTTAAACGATGATTTAATCTGAATACTCATCGATTAAACACGTTGTATTCCAATGCTGCATCGGATTATGCTTTTGATAATGAAAAAATAAAACATAAGGTAAGCGATGTCGACTCAACTAAAATGGTTCATGTTCGGAACCAGTATTGTTCTCGTACTTGCAGGCTGTAGCGCCGCATCTAAATATCCGATTTCAGCAAGTTATGACCCTCAACCCGTATTGCCCAAACCTCAATCGAGTTTAGTGCCTACTGTTAATATTGCTCCTGCTAAAGGTTGGCCGAAGGGAATGATGCCGACGCCAGCAGAAGGTTTAAAAGTTCAGGCATACGCGCAAGGGCTAGACCATCCAAGATGGCTCTATGTATTACCAAATGGTGATGTGTTGGTAGCTGAAACCGATGCACCACCTAAGCCAGATGATAGCAAAGGGATTCGTGGAAAAATTGCGAAAAAGGTGATGCAACGTGCAGGGGCATCTTTTCCAAGTGCCAATCGTATTCGTTTACTGCGTGATACCAATGGCGATGGGATTGCTGATAAAAATACGGTTTTCCTCGAAAACTTAAATTCGCCGTTTGGTATGACTTTGGTGGGGAATACACTTTATGTCGCCAATACGGATGCCTTGATGCGTTTTCCTTATCAGGATGGTGCGACAAAAATTACGGCGCAGGGAACGAAAGTTTTGGAACTACCCGCAGGAAAACTCAATCATCATTGGACGAAGAATGTGATTGCAAATCCAGAGGGTACCAAACTATATCTCTCTGTTGGGTCGAATAGTAATGTGGCTGAGAATGGACTGGATAAGGAAGTTGGTCGAGCGCAGATTTTAGAGTTTGATATTGCCACTGGCAAAGCCAGACCTTTTGCGACAGGACTGCGGAATCCGAATGGAATGGGTTGGCAACCACAAGGTGGTCAGCTCTGGACGGTCGTAAATGAGCGTGATGAGTTAGGTAGTGATTTAGTGCCTGACTATATGACCTCAGTCAAAGACGGGGCATTTTATGGTTGGCCCTATAGCTATTACGGTCAGCACGTCGATACGCGAGTAAAACCACAAAATCCTGAGATGGTGGCCCGTGCACTTAAACCTGATTATGCTTTGGGAAATCATACTGCATCTTTAGGATTGGCCTTTTATGCAACGGAATTAATGCCACAGTATCGAGGTGGCGCATTCATTGGTCAGCATGGTTCATGGAATCGTAAACCGCATAGTGGTTATAAAGTGATTTTTGTGCCGTTTAGAAGTGGTCAGCCGTATGGGCAACCACAAGATGTATTGACTGGCTTCTTAAATGACAAAGGTGAGGCATATGGAAGACCTGTTGGCGTTGCGATTGATTTTTCTGGTGCACTTTTAGTGGCTGATGATGTTGGGGATGTGATTTGGCGTGTATCGCCTATCGCTCAAACCACGTACGAAAGTCCCATGCAAGAGCCTAAAAGCAGTCATTTAAAATAGTAAATGTTTAAAATAAAAATATGCTTAAAGCTTTAGTTTGAAGCTGGGTGTTGAAAGTCTTAGATAGACAGTTATGTATTGTTTTTGTGATTAGTTATGCATTTTTATTGTATTTGGTGATATAAATAACGAATTCGCGATAAGCTTCTCTGTGGAATGTCTATATCGTAATCTCATTCTCTTCCCCAAGGGTTTGAGATTTTTTTTGTTTGAAAAATATAGATCAATTATATTTAGACATGAAATGGAGGTTGTAAAACAGCCGATCAGCCTTATTGAACAAGGATTTGATTTAGATGCATTTGGAGAACTGATTTAAAATCTGTTCCCCAATTGATTTGGAATAATAAATGGGGGCTTATTTCTTTTGTTTAAAACGATATTTGCACTTTAAGCAACGATAATCCTGAAAAATATTCTTATCGACCATCACACCCGCTTTTTTTCCAAAAATATTACCAACGACGCCCCCCGTAACACCTGCACTGATTGCACCGACAAAAGTGCCTACCGTACCACCGACAATCACACCAAGAGGTCCAGCAACCGTACCAATTGCTGCACCTATGGATGCACCACCTGCAGCACCACCGACTGTACCCGCAGTCGTACCTGCGGCCGTCAGTAATACACCGCCCGTAGTTCTCAATAATTTGTCATGATTACGTGTTTCAATTTCAGTCGAACCACATTTAGGGCATTCGATAGGTTTTTCCATAAAACGATTTATCCTGTATTTCTTTATTGAGTCGCACAGTCGATTTTGCTCAATAACATGAGTGAGTCAATATCATACTTTGGAAGAAGATATGTTCTGATGAGAGAAATCAGCGACATCACTTTTTCAGTTTTGATTTTAGCGGAACAATGGCATAAGTATTTATGGTTCATGTAAATACTTGTACTTTAATAATTATCCAGATATCGAAGTCAGGATATCAGGGCAGAGCAGCATTTGCTGCGCACCTGATTCATTGATTTTAAGCTAAGGGTTAAACTTGAAGGGAGAGCATTGTTATAGTCGATTTTAGATCTGTTTGGTATGTAAAAACTCTTGTTTTTACAAGAATTTTTACATGATTTATTTAGGCTAAAAATGTTTCTTGCAAATAGCTCCAGACCATTTTTCCGTTAATTTCTTCAATTAAAGCGCATGAGCGTCGAATTAAAATACCTGTGTCTTTGGTGTGCTTTTCGGTATAGGTCAGAACAATTGCATCTTGTTTTTGCATTAAGACTTGCTCGTCATAGATTTCAATTTTGATATCAGGCATTTTCCCTTGATTGTTGCTAAATAAGCCTTTGACATCTTCAAGTGAAAAACGTTTTCCTGCTGCACCGACCATTTCAAAATGATCAGCAAAATAATTAATCAGTAGGGGAAGGTCTTGTTCAGCATGTTTTCCATTAAAAATTTTCTCAATCAGGACATGCATGCTATGAATGCTTTCGATTGCTTGTTCTTTGATAAGTGCCATATTCATTTCCATTGAAAATCGAGTATCTCGCTTTATTTTAAACCAAAAATAAATGTAAAATTCAATATAATTTTAAAATAAAATAAGCATCAGTATTTTTCACGATTCAGGAAACTTTGATGCAATATTTTAAAAATTATATTATATCAAACATTTAAACCATAAGTAATCATTTAGCCAAACGTTTAAGTCGCCAAGATCGCAAAAAAGGTATAACTTTATACCTGAAATATTATGGAAAATTCCATGTAAAAATAATAAATATAGAGAAGGATGATTTACCTTATTGAGGACAGAGCAGAAACGGATTCTGGTCATATTGTCTCCAATAAGAAGACGCATTAGAAAAATGGCATGGACAAGGAAGCAAAATGGATACGCAATCTACTGAGCCGAAACAAGCTCAATCAAATCTCTATGCATGGTATGTGGTATTACTGTGCATGTTGGCTTATATCTTCTCATTTATTGATCGGCAAATACTGGCGCTGATGATCGAGCCAATTAAGGCTGATCTCGGGCTTTCAGATACTCAATTCAGTTTATTACACGGTTTAGCCTTTTCTCTGTTTTATGCCTTTATGGGTCTACCCTTGGCATATCTGGCAGATCGTTTCTCCCGTCCGAAAATTATTGCCATCGGGGTGGTCTTTTGGAGTATTGCAACGGCATTTTGTGGGCTAAGTAAAAACTTTCTGCAACTATTTTTGAGTCGTATGGGCGTTGGTGTCGGTGAGGCCGCTTTGTCTCCAGCAGCCTATTCAATGTTTAGCGATATGTTTAGCAAGGATAAGCTTGGACGCGCTGTCGCCGTTTATTCGATTGGCTCTTTTGTCGGTGGCGGGATTGCTTTTCTGGTCGGTGGCTATGTGATTGGCTTGCTCAAAAATATGGATACCATCATGGTACCTGTTTTTGGTGCGCTTAAGGCATGGCAAGCGGCATTTATTATAGTTGGTTTGCCTGGTGTCTTTATCGGTTTACTGGTGTTGTTGACGGTGAGAGAGCCGCAACGTAAAGGTCAGCGCCTAAATGCGCAGGGGCAAGTAGAAAAAACCAGTATGAAGGATGCATTCAAGTTTATTAAAAAGCATGGTCGTACCTTCAAATGTCACTATTTAGGTTTTACTTTTTATGCAATGGCCTTGTATTGCCTGATCAGCTGGTCACCTGCGTTCTATATGCGCAAGTTTGGTCTCACGCCGACTGAAGCGGGCTATATGTTGGGCAGCGTGTTATTGGTGGCGAATATCTTAGGTGTATTTTGTGCCGGTTGGCTGAACGACTGGTTTATTCAAAAAGGTCGTAAAGATGCACCGATGATTACTGGCGTGATTGGGATTGTGGGTTTGATCATTCCGATGATGGTGTTTACGCAAGTGAATGAGTTATGGTTATCCGTGGTGTTCTTAGTGCCTGCAATGTTTTTTGCTTCATTCCCGATGCCGATTTCAACGACTGCTATGCAAATGTTGGCACCGAATCAGTTACGCGCACAAATCTCAGCGGTGTTTTTATTGATCAGTAATCTGGTTGCGGTTGGGATTGGGACGACATTGGTGGCTTTGATTACCGATAAAGTTTTTGAGAATCCACTCATGGTCGGGATGTCCCTGTCGATCGTGGGTACGATTTCCTGTGTATTGGCCTTTATCTTATTGAAAAAAGGCTGTCAGGCATTTAGTGACAGTATGCAGCAGGAACATGGATCTTGATTTGATGTTGCACTGAGGATGTCGCAGGCCCATTCTTCGTAATGGGCTTTGTGCTTTGTCCGTGGAATCTTTAGCAAGGGAGTGAAGTGATGCAATCATCTTTTAAGCTGGATCATTTGCATTATCTGGATGAATTTTTATTATTTAAATCTGATGATTATCAAACCATTAAAGATCAAATCAGCTATTACCTATGCCCGCATCGTTTTGATGTCGAAGTACGAGAACCTCTAAATACGCGTTTGAATGGCTTTAGCTTTGGTAATGGCGCGCTGTACGATCTGAAATATAGTGCGCCAGTCATGATTAACATTGAGGATAGTGCTGACTTTTATTTATTTAGAATCACGCTGGAAGGACAATGTGAGCTCAAATTTGATCGGCAGCAGATCGTGCAATCTGCAGGAATCATGTCGGTCACCCATCCGCATACCCGACAGCAGATCATCACCAATCAGCATTGCCGTAATATTATTTTAAAATTGGCGCAACAGGATATCGAAACTCAATTATTCAACATGTTGGGATGTCGTAGCCAAGAACCATTACGCTTTAATTCCTCTTTGTCCTGTAGTTTAGAAGGGATCGATGCGATTATTGAAACACTGAATTATCTGTGTCATGCCTATTATAATATTCGCAACTGGAGCTTTATTTCAGCCAGTTTTAGCCAGTATTTGATCGAGCTGATTTTGCTTAAAATCCCGAATAATTATACCGAACGGTTGAATGCTCAACGGCAACAACTGCTGCCAAGCTATATGAAAAGAGCACAGCAATACATTCAGGAACATGTACAACTGACCATTTCATTAGCTGATTTAAGCCAGTATTGCGATGTGTCGATACGAACCTTGCAAAAAGGTTTTAGTCAGTATTTACAGCAAAGCCCAGTGGAATATATCCGTGAGCAGCGCTTGGAACGGGTGCATTTGGCTTTACAACAAGCACCATCTCATGAAACTGTCACCGATATTTTACTGGATCATGGCATCCAAAGTTTTGGGCATTTTTCCAGCCTATATAAAAAACGTTATGGCTGCTTGCCTTCGCATACTTTAAAAAAAGATGCCGTGCCAGTTCTTCAAATGCGTGCGTAAATGGAATATTCACTGCGCATTTGGATAAGCCATTAAGCTGTGGTCGTTCTATGCTGAATGACAAATCAATCAGCAGGAGCGCACATGAAAATTACAGTACTCGGTGGCGGACACGGATGTTATGCAGCAGCGGTAGAGATGGCAGAAAAAGGCCACGATGTAGTGTTATGGCGTCGTGACCATGAAGCCTTGCAACAGTTGGCTGCTACAGGTGAGCTTAAAATCAAAGATTATCAGGGTGAGCGCATAGTGAGTGTTGGCTTTGAAAACAGCCAGATTAATCTCTCGAATTATTTAGAAAAAGCCATTCGGCATGCCCAGTTGATTATTATTCCTTTACCCGCAACCACGCATCTGGATTTGGCTCAGCAGGCCGCGCCTTTCTTTCAAGCGGGTCAGGTGGTGTATTTACCGCCTGCAACCTTCGGTAGCTTTGTCTTTGCCAAAGCCATGCGCGAAGCAGGTAACACAGCTCAAGTGGCTTTTGCCGAAACAGGCACACTGCCTTATCTGGTGCGTAAGCATGGGGTCAATCAGATCGTGATAAGTGGCTATGCGACCCGTTTACCAACGGGGGTATTCCCAAGCAGCTTGTCCGAGCATGCATTTCAAATTTTAAAACAGGCGTATCCAAGTGTCGAGCCGATTGAGGACAGTTTAAGTGGTGCATTAATGAATGCGGGACCGATTATTCATCCACCGTTGATTTTGATGAATGCGGGACCACTCGAACATTTTGAGGCCTGGGATATTCATAATGAAGGGACACAACCATCGATTCGCCGTGTCACCAATCAGCTTGACGCAGAGCGTATGCGTGTAAGGGAAGCATTGGGCTATGCTGCACCGCATTTTCCATTGGCTGATCACTACAATAAAGACGGTGAGGGTGATGAATGGATGTATGGCCGTGGAGCACATGGCAAATTAACCGATAGTGGAGACTGGCGTGAGGATATCGACTTACAGACCCATCGTTATATGTTGGAAGATACGCGTCTAGGATTATCCTTTCTGGTTTCGGTCGGGCGTTGGGCAGGTGTCGCGACACCTGTGGCAGAAGGGCTACTGAATATTGCTTCTGCGGTGACAGGCAAGGATTTGTATCAGGACGGACGGACGTTTGAGAACCTAGGGCTTGCCGATAAAAGCAAGGCTGAGTTGCAAGTGACTTTGCAGCAAGGAGTCTAAGATGAATCCAATTCAACAAGTTACGGTACTGGGTGCTGGTCGTATGGGTAAAGCCATTGCGCTTGCCTTTGCCTATGCTGGGTTAAACGTGGCTTTAGTCGATACCCGACAACGCAAGGAGGCTGAGTTTGAGCAATATCAGGCTCAGGTCCAAACCGACTTCAAACAAGAATTGCAATTGCTGGAAAGTATCCAGTTTATTCAATCTGAACAAAGCATCTTTATTCTGGATCAGATTAAGATTTTAAGTCGTGCGGCTTCAATATCAGTCTTAGCACACTGTGATCTGGTTATGGAAGCTGTACCTGAGCTCAGGCAAGCCAAAGAAGATATTTTTACTTGGCTTGATCAATATATTACACCGACTTGTATTGTTGCATCGACAACATCGACCTTTCTGGTCACTGATATTGCGCAGATGATTTCTCATCCAGAACGGGCGGTGAATGCGCATTGGCTCAATCCAGCCTATCTGATTCCGCTGGTTGAGTTAAGTCGTTCTGAGCAAACTTCAGATGAGGCAGTAAATACCTTGAAAAGCTTCTTACAGGCAATTGGCAAAGTTCCTGTGGTGTGTCATGCCAAAGCGGGTTATATCGTGCCACGGATTCAGGCCTTGGCAATGAATGAAGCGGCACGGATGGTAGAAGAAGGTGTGGCTTCCGCAGAAGATATTGATATCGCGATTCGGACTGGGTTTGGTTTACGTTTTTCGGTGTTGGGCTTGCTGGAATTTATTGACTGGGGTGGTGGCGATATTTTGTATTACGCTTCACAATATTTACAAAAGGAGCTAGGTGAACGTTATCGCACGCCTGAAATTATTGCCGAGAATATGCGACAGCAACGCAATGGCTTACGCGAGCAGCAGGGTTTTTATAATTATCAGCAGATCGATATTGCTGCTTATAAACAACGGGTTTTACAGACATTTTCAGATCGGATTACCGCAAATCAGCTTAAACCGCCGTTTAATATTTTAAATCAGTAATCAGCTTGGTCCACACTTTTGCCCATCTCTGCATAGACATGGGCTTTTGTCGTTGCTTTAGCTTGAGGGCATTAAATCAAACAGCTTTTTTAATTGACCATTCAACTGATGCAGTTCAGCATCATCAAAGGCATTCAGAATCCCAGATAGGGTGACTTGACTGATCTGGTTAATTTGTTCAACCATTTCTTTACCTTTCTCGGTCAGTTTCACCATGGAGATACGTTCATCCGATTCGGATGAAAACACCTGCACAATATCATCTTCAACTAAGCGATAAACGGCTTTGGTTGCCGTGGTTAGCTTGAGGGTAGAGAGGTTGGCAATCTCGGTAATACTGGCTTGTTCAAGCGCATTGGTGCTTAAAATAATTTTACGACGTGTATTGTCGATACCTAGTTTTTTAATTGATTTTTCAATAAGTTGTGTGTATTTACCATTCACTTGAGAGATCCAGAAAAAAGGATAGCTCTGTAAGCTGCTCGGTTCATTGTTGGGTAGAAATTGTTCTAAATGAGTAAGCATAGCCAAGTCATTACTTTTATAAAAATGGACATTCAGCATTATACAAAAATTAGAAACATTTTCTTTGTTCTTAATCATGAAAAATACTTGACAATTACATTACTTTTTCCGATATTTGTGATAAGTATAAAAATACATGGAAAAGTGAATGAATATTATTGTACAAGAGGTACAAAAAGGAGCAGGTGCTTTGAAAGTCATGGTGAAAGATTCCATTGATATTCAAGGTATACAGACCATGGCAGGCAGCAAAGCCTTAATGCGCAGCCAACCTGCAAGTACAAACGCAGAAGTGGTAAACCGTATTCTCGCAGCGGATTGCCAAATTACAGCAAAGACCAATCTGCATGAACTGGCGTTTGGGATCACAGGGATTAACCATCACTTTGGTACGGCACTTAATCCAAAATATCCTGAATTGATTCCGGGTGGATCATCTAGCGGTTCTGCGGCTGCGGTTGCAGCTGGTCTGGCAGATTTCACCTTAGGCACCGATACAGGCGGTTCGATTCGTATGCCCGCAGCATGTTGTGGGGTTTACGGTTTAAAACCGACCTTTGGCCGTGTCAGCCGTGCAGGTGTACATCCAGCAACAAGTTCATTGGATTGCGTTGGCCCTTTTGCAAATTCAGTCAAGATGATTGAAACCGCAATGCAAATCATTGATCCCACTTTCCATCAACATACTGAATTGACTCAGGTACCGAAACTGGCATGGCTCAATGTCGTTGCTGATTCAGTCGTCATTGAGACGATCCAGCAATATCTGACCCAAGCCAATCTGACAGTATCAGATGTGACTTTGAAAGGCTTTGAAGCTGCTTTTAATGCAGGGATGCAGATCATCAATTATGAAAATTGGCAAGCCTACGGTGAGTTGACTCAAACAGGCTTGCTGGGTGCTGACGTCAATGCTCGTTTACTCAAAGCAGCCGACACCACATTGGCCCAAGTCAAACAGGCGGAGCAGGTGAAAGCTGATTTTACCGCCGAGCTTGATGCCTTACTGACTCAATACGATGCCTTGATCTTACCGACCTTACCACAGCTTCCACCTAAAGTTGCTGATGCTGAAAATACCGTAGCTTTTTTAAACCTCACGGGATTGGTTCGACCTTTTAATCTTTCTGGACACCCTGCGATTTCAATCCCACTGCAAACCAGTGAAGGATTACCTGTGGGCTTACAAATCGTGGCGAAACACAATGCCGATGAATATTTATGTGCTGTTGCGAAATATATCGTGAGTGCAGCGCAATAACCGAAAAGGAATGAGGGAATGAATAACTTATCGATAAAGGAATTTGTCATGGACACAACTACAACGGAATTAGAGCGCTTGTGTCAAGAAATTCGTGAACGTGCCTGCACAGGGGAGTTCGATAATCAGGCCTATGTCAGTCAGGACATCATCGACAAACTAAAACAGATTGGTGTTTACCGTGCTTTGGTTCCAAAACGTTTTGGCGGAAATGAATGGTCTCCAAAACAGTTTTGTGAATTGATCGAACAACTCTCCAAAGCTGATGGCTCAGTTGGTTGGGTCGCAAGTTTTGGTATGAGTCCTGCCTATTTGGGCAGTTTGCCAGAAGCAACGCTTGAGCAGTTGTATAAAGATAGCCCTGATATTGTGTTTGCAGGTGGTATTTTCCCTCCACAACCCGCCGAGATTACCGATGCAGGCGTGGTGGTGAGTGGACGTTGGAAATTTTCCAGTGGCTGTATGGGCGCGGATATTGTCGGGGTCGGGATTTCGCCACAAAAAGACAACGAAGCCCAAGGTCTACCGCGCATGGCAGTGATGCCAGCCAATAAAGCTCAAATCGATATGACGTGGGACACGGTCGGTCTAAAAGGTACAGGCAGCCATGATTTGGTGGTAAAAGATGTGCTGGTTGCGAAGGAATGGACTTTTGTTCGTGGTGAACCGTCCAAGTTACCTGAGCCATTTTTTAAATATCCATCTTTATCTTTAGCCACTCAGGTCTTAACCGTGGTGGGGATTGGTGTTGCTGCCGCAGCGATCGAAGAATTTCAAAAACTGGCACCGGGCAAGTCTTCAATTACTGGTGGTGCGGAAATTGCCAGCCGACCTGTAACCCAATATGAATTTGCCCAAGTCGAAGCAGAGTTTAAGGCTGCACGTGTGTGGTTCTACGACACCATGCAGATTGTCTGGAATGAAGTGCTTGCAGGGCGTACGCCAACTGCAGAACAAATCAGTGACATGCGTTTGTCTTGTACCCATGTGGCACGTGTGTGTGCCCGTGTCACCCGCAAAATACAGATGCTGGCAGGGATGACCGCGATTTATACCCACAATCCATTTAGCCGCTTTGTGAATGACACCAATGTGGTGACGCAGCATGCCTTTATGGGAGATGCCACTTTACAGAATGCAGGTTTGGTCAGCTTCGGCATGAAGCCAGCACCTGGCTATTTATAAGCTTAATTTTATCAACCCGTGTGGCAACAAGGATGAGTGACATGAATGCGCCAATGGATATAACGGAACTGTTACAACGCCTGCAACAGCTTGAAGCCCAAAATGCGATCCGTAACTGCATTAACCGTTATATGGAAATTTGTGATGCCTTGAATGCCGATACCGACCTGAATGAATTGATGGATTTATTTGATCAGGACAGCATTTGGGAAGGCATAGGCGAAAAATATGCCGAGTCTTTTGGTCGCTATGCGTCATGGCAAGCCATTTATGACATGTTCAAAAGCTATACCCAAAAGCAGTCGCATTTTGTTATGAATGCGCATTTTGTCAGTTCAGAGCAAATGTATATCGAAGCGGATCAAGCCAATGCCAACTGGTTGATGTTGCAAACCTCAACCTTCCATGATGGTCGTAGCCATTTAAATGCCGCCAAACTCACGGTGCAGTTTAAACAGCAACACGATGGACGTTGGAAGATCAAACATTTTCAGACTGAAAATATTTTCAGTCGTCCTGTATCTCACTGGGACAGCACAGCCGCATTGCCAGTGCCGTCTCAGCAATAACCAATGGATAGACCGAAAAGGATAGTGGATATGAACAGTATTATTCCAATGCAGAATATTGAAATGGATTACAACGAGTTAGTTCAAAGTGATCGTGCCCATACCTCATTGTATAAGGACGAAAAAATCTTTGAAGATGAGATGGAAAAGATTTATTACAGCACTTGGGTGTGGGTAGCACATGCCAGCGAAATTCCAGATGGTGGTAGCTATAAGACCATCAATATTGGTAAGCAACCTGTGGTAGTGGTGCGGGATCGTAAGAAAAAAGTCCATGTACTGCTGAATCGTTGTCGTCATCGTGCTGCAACAGTGTGTGAACATAAAAAAGGTAAAACCAACAGTTTTGTTTGTCCATACCATGGATGGAGCTATGCGCTAGACGGTTCTTTACGTGGTGTACCTTCACCTGAAAGCTATGGCGAATGTTTAGATAAATCTGAGTTTCCATTGATTAGCCTGCGCGTTGAAGAATACAACGGCATGATTTTCGCGACATTTAAACAGGATATTGAACCTTTAGAAGATTTCTTGGGTGCTGCGAAAAAATGGATCGACTTGTTTATGAAACAAGGGGCTGGTTATCCAATCAAGGTCTTGGGTGAACATCGTTTCCGTTTTCCAGGTAACTGGAAAATCCAATTGGAAAATACGACCGATGCTTACCACTTTCCATTGGTGCACAAGTCATTTTTAAGTTCAGTCGATGAAAAAACCGAAGAACTGTTTAACTTTGAAAATCAGCCGGGTTATGTCGAAGACCTCGGTAATGGTCACAGTGTCATGGTGATGATTCCTGAACTGGTTGATCTGGATGAAGAATTAATGGAGCGTCCAATTCAGGAACGTTTTGAAGACTTGGCTCAAGCCTTGCGTGATGAAGGACATGAAGAACTGGAAGTGCGCCGTATTGTGCGTGCAGTGGGTGGTTCTGGATTTAACCTGAACCTGTTCCCGAACATTGCCTGCTCAATGGCGTTCTTCCGCGTGATGCAACCGATTTCTGTCAATGAAACAGAGATTCATCATTCCGTCATTACCATGGATGGCGGTCCACAAATTGCCAACCAGTATCGTTTACGTCTGCACGAACATTTCCAAGGTCCATTTGGCTTTGGTACGCCAGATGATTCGGAAGCATGGGAGCGTGTACAGCATGGTGCCAATGCGGGGAATGACCTGTGGATCATGCTGAATCGTGGCTTGTCAGGCGAAGTTAAAACTGAAGATGGCTTAAAGAGTGATGTCAGTGCTGAAACAGGGATGCGCGCTGCTTATCAGCAGTGGAAAAAGATGATGACGGCTTAAGGAGAGCGCCATGAAAATCGATTTAAATTTACTGAATGAAGTGACCGCTTTTATCTGGGCAGAAGCCGATATGCTGGACCATTCTGAGCATGATACTTGGTTGGACCTTTGGAATGAAAAAGGTGTGTATATCATCCCGATCGATCCAAAACTGACCGATTATGAAAATAATTTGAACTATGCCTATGACGACCATCATATGCGTAAGTTACGAGTACAGCGTCTGGAAAATGGTGAAGCGATTTCAACTGCACCTAAAGCCAATACCGTGCGTAGTGTTTCGCGTATCCGCATCGTCAAAGATCAAGAGGGCGAAATCATTTTGCGTTGTGCACAAAACCTGCGTGAATTCCGTAAAGAAAGCCTCAAACATTACACCGCTGATGTGACCTTCCATTTGGTTCGTGATGTGGAACAAGGCTTTAAGATCAATCGTAAAATTATCAACTTAGTTAACTCAACCGATACCTTGGCGGGTATCAGCTATATTCTCTAGGAGCGAAAAAATGAAACAGGTTGTTTTAGTCACAGGTGCCGCTTCGGGTCTAGGGAATGTCATTGCTGAGTATTTTGCAACACAGGGACATCAAGTAATTGTATCTGCCAGTACTTTAGAAAAGGCTGAGCAGGCTAAAGCTCGTAGCCCGTATGCAGAAAATATGTTTGCCTTAAAACTGGATATTTCAGTTGAAGCCGATTTCCATGCCGCAGTGCAATGGATTCAGCAGAAATTTTCGAAGCTGGATGTGCTGATTAACAATGCCACCATGACCAAGGCAACCCCAGTTTTAGAGATTAGCGCGGCGGATTTTGACATGATCACGCAAGTGAATCAGCGTGGCACGTTCCAGTCATGCCAGATCATTGGCAAATTTATGGCCGATCAAGGCTATGGCCGTATCGTCAATATGGCGTCTTTGGCTGGACAAAATGGTGGGACTGCGACGGGTGCACATTATGCCTCTACTAAAGGCGCAATCATTACCTTGACCAAAATCTTTGCCAAAGAGTTTGCCGCCAAAGGAGTGACCGTGAATGCAATTGCCCCAGGACCGATGGAGTCACCGATTGTGCATAGCGTGGTCTCAGACGAGAAAATGGCGCAGTTTATTCAAAATATCCCCGTTAAAGCTTTGGGCAGCATGGAATTTATTGCCGAAACCTGTGCGCTATTGGCCAGTCCAAGTGCTGCCTTTGTAACTGGGGCAACATGGGATATTAACGGTGGATTATTTATGCGTTAAGCCTTAGGCGAGATGCATATCAGGGAGAGAAATCATGACGATACTGTATAACGTGGTGGTAAAAAACCGTCATGTCGAAGGTGGGAATGTTGCAGTCATGGAGTTTGAATCTGCAAATTCGACCGTATTACCCAAAATTGAAGCAGGTGCGCATATTGATGTGCACCTTCCGAATGGCATGGTGCGTCAGTACTCATTGTGCCAGAACCCGAATGATGTCGGTAAGTTTCGACTCGGCATTCTACGTGATCCCGAATCACGTGGTGGTTCAGTATCGGCTTTTGATGATTTAAAAGATGGCATGCAGATTCAGGTCAGTGAACCGAAGAACCTGTTTCCTTTAGTGAAATCTAAACATGCGGTACTGGTGGGTGGGGGGATCGGGATTACCCCACTGATTACGATGGCTTATCAGTTGGCACAGGAAGGTACTTCTTTTGAACTGCATTACTGCGGCGCAAGCCCAGAACGCTGTGCTTTTGTCGATGAAATTAAACATGGCGTCTTGGCGCCTTTCACGACCTTTCATTTTAAATCGGAAGGAGCGAGCCACCGTGAGTTTTTTCAATCCGCCATTCAAGACATTGATCAAGATAGCCATATCTATACCTGTGGTCCGAATGGATTTATGGATTGGGTGATCAATTTAGCCCTGACACAGAATTTCCCTGAACAGCAGATTCATAAGGAATACTTTCAGGTTGAGGTTGAAACAGGCGGCGATGCATTTGAAGTTGTGGCACAGCAAAGCGGCAAGATTATTATGGTCAATGCAGAAGAAACCATTTTGCATGCCTTGGCGCGTGAAGGCATCGAGATAGAAATGTCATGTGAACAAGGCGTTTGCGGAACCTGTATGTGTGATGTGATCGAAGGAGAACCTGATCATCGTGACGTGTATTTTACCGATGAAGAAAAGGCCAGTAATGAACAGATTCTGGTGTGCTGCTCACGTTCTAAGTCAGCACGATTGGTACTGGATATTTAAGCGATTTAATCAGGATAAATCGCTATCCAATATCGGCCAGAAACAGGATAAAAGATTCAGGAGAGAATAATGAATTCACTAAAATCAATGGATGAAATCACAATAGATCCAATGCAGTTCAGACGTGCTTTGGGCAATTTTGCCACAGGTGTCACCATTGTGACTGCGCAAAATGAACAGGGTGAAAAGGTAGGCGTGACTGCCAATAGTTTTAATTCAGTGTCGCTAGATCCACCGCTGATTTTATGGAGTATTGATAAGAACTCATCCAGTTTTCCTGTGTTTGAGCAAGCCACTCATTTTGCAGTGAATATTTTATCGGGCTCGCAGATTGAATTATCGAATAAATTTTCACGTCGCAATATCGATAAGTATGAAGGCACCAGTTATCAGACGGGTTCGGGTCAAGCGCCCATTTTAGACCATTGTTCTGCGGTATTTGAATGTGAACGCCATGAGATTATTGAAGGTGGAGATCACTGGATTATTATTGGTAAAGTGGTGCGTTTCCGTGATGAAGGGCGTAGTCCATTGGTCTATCACCAAGGTGCTTATTCGGGTGTGATTCCACATCCGTTATTACAGTTAAAAGACTCAGTGGAAGCTGAAGATATCGGTGAAATGCATCAAGGGCATTTATATAGCAATGTCTGTTATTTGATGAGTCGGGCTTTTAAATTCTATCAAACTGATTATATTCCCAAGCAGCTAGTGACAGGATTCCGCACCAGTGAAGCACGTTTATTATTGGTACTGGGCAGTGGTACTGCGTCGAATAAAGCAGATTTGCCTCGTGATATTGCTATGCCGATGCGTGAAGTGGAGCAGGCAGCGACCATTCTGAAAAAAGATGGTTTGCTGATTGAGAGTGATGGCTTTTTCAAACTCACCGAAAAAGGTAAGAAAACTGCGCATTATCTATTTGATATCGCCGATAGCCATCAAAATGAGGTGTTTGAAAAATATTCTGATGAGCAAAAGGAGACCTTTATCACCATGCTGAGAGACTTTGCTGGTGTAGCATAAGCGGAGTGAAGCTGATAAATTGAGTTCCATTTATCAGCTTTGGACCGAGCTGATTCTAATCAAAAAAGAATTCCAAGGATGAGGAATTTTTGGCACGCAACTTGTTTATTGATCAAACATGATTGCATACAAGCCAAAACAGAGCACCAGCGCTAAAGAACAAACTTTAGCAATTGTGCAGCACAGGGGAGCGAAGGGATGAATCAATATGTGAGTGATGCACTGTTAATGTGGACACATCATATCAAGAATGTGTGCGGCAATTTTGAAACAGATTTTGATGGCACACGGAATTTATTTATTGGTGAAGTGCAATGTTTTTTACTGGGTGATACCGAGATTGCCTTTATTAAAAATAATGCCAATAAAATCGTCCGAAAGGCGGATGAAATCGATCGGGTCAATAATCGTTTCTGTTTTTTGATTTTGCAGAATTCGGGCAAGATGTTGCTGCAATATAAAAATGAAACTTTGACCTTAAATGAGGGTGATATTGTCTTGGTTGATCCCGTCGAAACCATTTCGATGTTTCCACAAGGTTTAGTCAGTCAAATTTCAGTGCATCTGTCACGGGAAAAGTTGCTGAAAGAGAATATTAGTTCTGAATATTTTGGTAAGTTGATCACCCAAAATATGAGTGGTTTTTTGCTTAAGAATATTTTGAAAAATATGTCGCCTGAAAATATCAAGCTTTGGTATGCATCGGAAGATGGCAATGCCTTTGAAGATGCGTTGATTGCTCTCATCAAACCAACCATTAATTATAAAAATATCAATAATAATCAGAATCATCTTTTGGAAAAAGCAGAGCGCTATATTATTGAAAATCTGACAAAACCTGATCTCTCTCCCAAGTTGATTGCCGCACATATCGGGGTATCGTTACGGCATTTGTATCGATTATTTGTGCAAGAAAATTTATCGATTAATAAATACATACAGATCAAACGACTCGAGAAGGTCAAAACAGATCTGCTGGATAAAAGAAACAAGCAGAGTTCGATCACTCAAATCGCGCTGAAATGGGGCTTTTGGGATGGTGCTCATTTTTCAAAGATCTTCAAAAAAACCTATGGCATCTCTCCGAAAGAATTTAGAGAAACGATGTTGGCTTAAACATTTTAGATGTCATTTTTAGACAAGTTCCGCGTCATTCTTGGACAAGCTAGACCCATGTAACTGTGTTGAAATTAAACCAATAAGGGAAGATTAAAGCGCTTCAATCGACTTGGAATATGAAGTTGATTTTAGCCGCTACACACAGAGCAAAGAGCATTTTAACGATCTGATACAGATCGCTCAGGGATAGATGAAAAAGGATCAACGTGATGCGTAAACAAAGATTATTCAAAGAGATACAAAAAATACTGGCGTTTAACCTATCCATCGCTGCGAGTTTGTGTGGTGTTCATAGCACGGCTTATGCGCATGGTGAGGCTGCCGAATTGGTGCCACTGTACCAAAACATGACTGAACAGGGTGCCAAAGTGGTCAAAGATGACTTCACGAATAGCTATACCATCTCCAAAGGTTCTATTGTGGTCAGAGCCAAACCCAATTCAGATCAGGTCTTGGTGAATGGAAAACCCTTAAAGCTGAGTGTTCCAGTATTAATCAAAGACGGTAAACCTGTTATTGGGAAAGATTTTTTCAATGAGGTGTTTCAGTCGGGTTTAGATCAAACCTTTAAAATTGAAAATACCTTTCATCCGCTCAATAGCTTAAATACAGATGAAATTAAAAAGACCTTTGACGTCATTAATCGCTCAAAGTATGCCTATAAAAATATGCGTTTTGCCGAGCTGAAGCTGAAAGAGCCAGAAAAGGCCAAAGTCTGGGATTTCTTTATCAATCATAAAGAATATCAAGATGATCGGGTGGCATCTTTCATTTTATTGAAAGGCAATCAGGCAATTGAAGGCGAAGTGAACCTGACGACGCAACAGGTTAGCAAATGGAATGTATTAAAAGACACGCATGGCATGGTGTTACTGGACAACTTTGAGACCGTACAGCGTGTGATTGAGGCCAGCAAAGAATATCAGGACGCTTTGCGTAAACGTGGTATCACCGATGTGAAGAAAGTGATTACCAATCCATTAACGGTGGGCTATTTTGGTGGGAAAGATGGCTTGGATAAACAGCTTAACGTCTTAAAAGTGGTGTCTTATCTGGATACGGGAGACGGTAACTATTGGGCGCATCCGATTGAAAACCTTGTCGCAGTAGTGGATTTAGACAAAGAAAAAATTATTAAAATTGAAGAAGGAGCAATGATTCCTGTACCGATGACAGACCGTCCTTACGCCACCAAGAATACCCAGCCACCGAAAATCAAACCGCTGAATATCAGTGAACCTGAAGGCAAGAACTTTACCATTACAGGACAAACCGTACATTGGGGGAATTGGTGTTTCCATGTCGCACTAGACTCTCGTGTTGGCCTGCAACTTTCAACCGTGACCTATAAAGATAAAGGTGTAAAACGCAAGGTCATGTATGAAGGTAATCTGGGCGGCATGGTGGTTCCTTATGGCGACCCAGATATGGGCTGGTACTTTAAATCTTATCTGGATTCAGGCGAGTATGGCATGGGAACCCTAACCTCAAATATTCAACTGGGTACCGATGCACCAGAAAATGCGGTGTTACTGGATGCCGTCATTGCCGACTATAAGGGCCAGCCGCAGATTATTCCGAATGCCATCGCCATTTTTGAGCGTTATGCAGGACCTGAGTATAAACACCAAGAAATTTTTGGTGATCAGGATGCTAGCGAAGCACGCCGTGAACTTGTGGTGCGCTGGATTAGTACGGTGGGTAACTACGATTATATGTTTGACTGGGTCTTTGCTCAAAATGGTGTGATTGGGATTAATGCAGGTGCGACAGGGATTGAAGCGGTGAAAGGCGTTAAAGCACGAACTATGCATGACAGTACCGCCAAAGAAGACACCAAATATGGCACCTTGATTGACCATAATATTGTCGGAACCACGCATCAACATATCTATAACTTCCGCTTAGATATGGATGTAGATGGAGAAAATAATAGCTTTATGCATATGGACCCTGTGGTGAAGGCCAATGACCGAGGTGGTGTTCGTACAAGTTCGATGCAAATTGACAGTAAAGTGATTAGCAATGAGCAAAACGCGGCTGAAAAATTTGATCCATCGACTATTCGTTTACTCACCAATTTCAACAAGGAAAATAAATTAGGCAATCCCGTTTCTTACCAATTGATTCCGTTTGCGGGCGGAACTCACCCAGTGGCGAAGGGTGCTAATTTTGCCCCGGATGAATGGCTATTTAAACGCCTTAACTTTATGGATAAACAAATTTGGGTGACACAATACAATCCAGATGAACGCTATCCAGAAGGGAAATATTCGAATCGTTCAACTCATGACACAGGTTTAGGTCAGTTTATTCAGAACAATGAAAATATTGAAAATAAAGACCTTGTGGTCTGGATGACCACAGGAACCACCCATGTGGCACGCGCTGAAGAATGGCCAATCATGCCGACGGAATGGGTTTATACCTTGATCAAACCTTGGAATTTCTTTGACAACACCCCAACGTTGAACTTGGGTGATGAACAGGAACATGCCCAACACGAGCATCACTAACAACGCAGATCAAGTTATATGGGTAATCCAAGATTACCCAAAACTGAGCGTTAAGTAGATAGCTGACAAAAAAGGAATTTTGTATGAAAACTTTAGTTTCTCAAGTCGTGAGAGGGACGCTGTTTGTCTCATGTTTTTCCACTGCATATGCAGGTGAGCTTGAAATTAAACCGATTTTTGAAGCCACTTTTGGTGCTTTTAGCAGTGCTAAAAGCTATAACGGTGAAAACATCGATGACCAACGGATCAATTGGCAAGAAGGCCACCTTAAATATGGTGCCAAAGGGCAACAAACATTTCAAAACCATCAGCTCTATGCCAGTTTAAGCGGAATCAGCTCAGCGACATGGGGCGATGGTGATGCTGGTCAAAATAGCAATGGTCAAGAACATAAAACCGATGTGAATGAATGGGTGATTGGTTTTAAAGATGGTACCCATAAAGATGAATTGACGACCTACAATTTCAGTATCGGTCGGCAAAATATCATGATCGGTGATGGTTTTTTTGTTGCGGGTGATGCCTTAAATCTGGGTAAAGCACCTGCGGATGGGGCACTCGATCGAGGTGGGGCCTATTATCTGGCAGCACGACGCAGCTTTGATTTTAGTAGCCTGCTTCAATACAAACCGCAACAGGATACAACGCTAAAACTGGCGTATTTAAAGTCGAATAACAAAGCACAATTTTCATCAGAACTGTTTGTGACGGATCTGATCTATCAACTTAAAGATAAAGGCATCGGCTTTACTTATTTAAATGTCTTGGACCTTGATGATGCCGAACACATTTCAGGACGTCAGGATCTTAAGAATTATGCCTTACGCTTGAACTATCAAGCCTTAGCTGAACTGCAACTGAAGTCTGAATGGGTCGTTCAGGATAAACAGGACAGCACGGAAAATGCGGGCTATCTGGGACTGAACTATAACTTCTTATCTACAAAATATACGCCGTCCCTAGGTTATCGTTTCAGCCATTTTTCCGATCAGTACGACCCCATGTTTTACGGCAATACGGTTGGATTTGGAACATGGTTTCAGGGAGAAGTCGCTGGAAACTATGCAGGGCCCTTCAATAAAAATGCCGATATTCACCAAGTTTCTTACAGTATTAATTTAAAAGAAAATTTTATGCTGGGTGCATTGGCTTATAAGTTTCAAACCGTAAATAAGTCATTTGCAAATGTGGATGGGCATGAGCTGGATGTGTTTTCAGTCTGGTCAGTCAATAACAATCTCACCGTTATTCCGCTGATCGGACTATATAAGCCAAAGCATGATATCCACAGTGGTGGCACTCAAAATTATGATGACAAAACCAATTTATATGCCCAGTTGATTCTGCAATACATCTATTAAATCAGTGCGAAGCAGACCGTATTTATTGGCGGTGCATTCATAGAAATAAAATGAGGGTGAAATCAGATGAATACACAATATGACTATATCGTGATTGGTGCTGGCTCGGCAGGCTGTGTTGTTGCAGCACGACTATTAGAAGCCAAGGCTGGGCGTGTTCTCGTTCTAGAGGCAGGAAGTCGAGATAGCAGTATGTTTCATACCATACCTGCAACCGTGATTAAAGTATTCCAGCAGAAATCATGGCAATACATGACCGTCCCACAAAAGTATTGTAATCAGCGAGAGATGATCCTTGCACAAGGCAAAGTGTTGGGAGGTGGAAGCTCGGTCAACGGGATGATCTATTGTCGAGGTCAACGTCAGGATTATGATTTATGGGCCTCGGAATGGGGATGTAATCAGTGGTCTTATCAACATGTACTGCCTTTTTTTAAAAAGGCAGAAAAAAATGAAAGTCTTGCTGATGAATATCACGGACAAGATGGCATTTTACCTGTCAGTGAAAACCGTTATCGGCATCCTTTGACGCTTGCTTGTATTAAAGCAGGTCAGCAAATGGGGATGAATTACGTCAATGATATGAATGGTTGGGATCAGGCGGGTGTAGGGTTTTATCAAACGACTACTCAAAACGGTTCTCGGGCGAGTACCTCAAAAACTTATTTAAAGTCAGTCGAAAACCACCCAGACCTTACAGTGATTACGTATGCTTTAGTCCATAAAATTGAAACTCAAGGTGATCAGGTGACTGGGGTGACTTATAGTGTTGGCGGAAAATCCCCCATTACTGTACAGGCTCAAAAAGAAGTCATTCTGAGTGCTGGTGCAATTGGCAGTCCTAAGGTTTTATTACTTTCGGGAATTGGTCCAAAACAGCATTTAGATGAACTCGGAATAGAATGTATACGTGACTTACCTGTAGGTGAGAATTTTCACGACCATTTGCATATGTCGGTTAATGCGACAGTAACAACCAATAATAGTTTGCTCGGTGAAGACCAAGGTTTAACTGCGGTACGACACTTTTTACAGTGGTGTTTTACACGTTCAGGATTGTTAACCACCAACATTCTAGAAGGTGGTGGTTTTATTGACACCAATAACAATGGTCGACCAGATGTGCAGTTCCATTTCCTGCCTGTCCTGGATAATTTTGATAATACCCCCGGTGAAAAAGGCACAGCTCAAGCACATGGACTGACCATTAAAGTCGGACATATCCAGCCAAAAGCGCGAGGCACTCTACGTTTAAGCAGTAAAGATCCGAATGCAATGCCGATCATTGATCCGAACTATTTAGGTCACCAAGACGATATTGAGGCCAATATCCGTGCGGTACAGGCTGGGCTGCGCTTATTACAACAACCTGCCTTAAAAGCCATTGTCCAAGACATTATTGAGCCTGCAAATATTGATCCTGAGAATGTTGCCGCGATTGATGCATGGATGCGCCAGAACATTAAAACGGTTTATCACCCTGCGGGCAGTTGCAAAATGGGCAATACACCAAAAGATTCAGTCACAGACCAGACGCTTAAAGTACATGGCTTCCAAAATTTACGCGTCATTGACTGTTCGATTTGCCCACAAGTTCCAAGCGGAAATACCAACGCAATTGCCATCATGATTGGTGAACGCGGTGCAGACTTTATTTTGAATCAAGTCGCTTAGTTGCTGTCATAACAAAATTTTAGAAATGAAAAGAGGAAAAGAAAATGAGTGAAGTTCAGATTTTACAAAGCGTACAGCAATTTATGGCACGTCAACATGGGCATTTTATTGATGGAAAACTAGTTGCTGCTGAGCTTTTAGATAAAGTGGATATTGTAAATCCATCGACTGAACAAGTGGTTGCTCAAATTAGTATTGGTAGTCAACACGATGTCGAAAATGCGGTGAAAAGTGCGGAACATGCTTTTCAAAATGCTTGGGCTGAAACTACGCCCTATGAACGCGGCGTTAAACTGAACAAGCTCGCAGATTTAATTGAGCAACATGGTGAAGAACTTGCACAGCTAGAGTCGTTGTCTACTGGAAAACTCATTAATATTTCCCGCCATCTTGAAGTCGCACAATCTGTTATTTTCTTAAGATATTTTGCGGGTTGGGCAACCAAAATTAATGGTCAAACCATGCAACCTTCTATTCCTTCTATGCAAGGTGAAAAATATACGGCCTTTACTTTAAGACAACCGATTGGTGTGGTTGCAGGGATTGTGCCTTGGAATTTTTCACTGATGATTGGTGTCTGGAAAATTGGTTCAGCGTTAACAACTGGTTGCAGCATTGTGCTTAAACCAAGTGAGTTTGCCAGCTTATCTTTATTACGTTTAGCTGAACTTGCCATTGAAGCAGGGATTCCAGCGGGTGTGATTAATGTGGTGACTGGTAAGGGCGATACAGGACAATATTTAATTGAGTCTCCGCTGGTTAAGAAAGTCTCATTTACAGGTTCAGTGCCGACAGGCATTGCCATTGGTAAGCTCGCGATGAGCAGCGATTTAACCCGTGTCAGTCTGGAGTTAGGCGGAAAAAATGCCATTGCTATTTTGGCAGATGCAAATATTGATGAGATTTTGCCGACTTTATTGCAAGCAACTTTTGTGCATCAAGGGCAAGTTTGTGCATCACCAGAGCGGTTTTTTGTACACCGTACAAAATATGATGAACTGGTCGAGAAACTCTCTAAAGCACTCTCTAGTTTCAAAATTGGATCGGCTATGGATGAGGGAAGTATGTTTGGTCCACTCTCTAATCAGCCACATTTTCATAAAGTAAAATATTATTTAGATATGGCAAAAGCCAACAATCAAATTATTGTAGGGGGAGAGGCTTTAGATCAGACGGGATATTTTGTACAGCCGACTTTAATTTCCTTCAAAAATACCGATGATCCTTTATTTTCAGAAGAAACTTTTGGACCAGTGGTCGGAGTAATGCCATTCGAAACTGATGAAGAACTTATTCAACTGATGAATCAGTCGCGTTTTGGTTTAACTGCAAGTATTTGGACCAATGACTTATCTAAAGCTTTGCGGTTAATTCCGAAGATTGAAGCAGGAACCTTATGGGTCAATATGCATACATTCTTAGATCCATCCGTTCCATTTGGCGGGGTGAAAGCTTCAGGAGTTGGCAGAGAATTTTCGGATGCATTTATTGAAGATTACACCGAATTAAAATCGGTGATGATTCGCTATTAAGTCAATAAAGAGGTTTGTTATTTGAGACATAACAAACCTCAGTCTTTAAAATTAAAATTGGGCTAAAAAGTTAGTAAGTTAAAGTAATGCTTTGTTGAGTTGCTTGGTCGATTTCCTTTTGACTCACTGCATCCTCTTTACATTTATAACTTTCAAATAAAGGAAGCTGATCTGCAAAATGGGCATCAGTTTTTCCATTTTGATTGATAAAGCCACTTTGTCCTGGGGCTAAAATCGAACACATGCTGACTTGATTTGGATTTAACACCACTCTAAACGTAGCACTTCCTGTATTTCCATAAGTACTAAGCTGTTGTTCATGTGATGGATCAGCCCATGGAATACCGACTGAATTTTTGCTGGAAAAGCCCATGGTCGCCACTGGAATTTTCCAGTCATTCGAGTCAGTAGAGTGATACTGTTTTGAAAGTTCAGCCAGTGCGTTTTCTAAAGCTTTTAATACAACCTCATCCGCTGTTTGTCCTTTTAAGAAATCAATATTTTGTGGAACACTTGCCTGTTTACCTTGAAGAGCATTCCAGATTAATTTTGAGGCGCTGGCTGGCTGGGCACTACGTGGATCATTATTGACTGGATAAAGCGTATCGGTATAACGCTGATAAATACTTTCTGATAAGTTCGGTTTTAATACCAAGATAATTATCTGATTCAGCCATGCACGCATAATCGCTGGCGCTGCACCCTGATAATATTTCCCTTCACGATCTGGGCGTAATTTTAGATCCCATTCTGCCAATAGCAGTGCGACTTTTTTAGTTTGGGCCGAGGCTTTATCACTTTGTGCGGCTTTGATCATAGAGGGAATAAAATAGCGTGCATTCAGATCCGACCAAGCACCTGTTTTATTGATGTCCCAAATCTCTTGCTGGCTTAACTTTAGTTTGCTTTCCAAAGGTTCGATCAGTTCATTGACACGATCAACATATGAGAAATTCGAAGAGTCAGAACGTAACCCTGCATACGCTTTATTGTTCCAACTGCTGATATAACCTTTTTCAGGATTATATTGTTTTGGATTCTGCGAGAAATCGTAGAAACCTTGCCATTCCATTGAACCATCGCCAAGTGCAGGAAGTTGAATATGCTGGTTTTCAGGGCGAATCGGTAAACGTCCTAAAGCAGCGACCCCGATATTATTCTTGGTATCGGCATAGAACCAAGTAATAGAGGCTGCGACACGTTTGGCTTGAGCAAGGAACTCTTCCCAATTGCTGGCCTTGGCTGCATTGGCCCAGCCTAACAAGGTTTCAATTTCTACACCTTCCCAGCTACGTTTTTGAGCATAGGCGGTGTGATTTTTTTCATCCCATGTGCTGACAAAGCCTTGTTTGCTCTTATAAACATCTAAAATATGGTCCGCCTGATTTTTCACTTTTATTTTTACTTGCTTGTGTTCAAATGGAATATAAGCACCTTTGTATAAATATTCTTTTGAATTACTTGGGTTTAGAGTGAGTTGGTAAACATCGTTAGTATCGAGTGAGCCTACCGTAGAACCCCATGCGATTTTGCCATTGGTGCCAAATAAAATTGCAGGTAAACCGACAGGGGTAATACCTGTTAGGTCATAGCCAGCGCCGTGCAGGCCAATTGCATAGGTGATGGCAGGGGTATACCAGCCTTGTTGGGGGCCATTATATAAAACAGTCTGGCCCTCAATGGTCTTATCTCCCTTTACTACCCAAGCATTACTGGCAGTGGGTACGCCATCGACCACGCTTTTACCCAGTGCAATACGTGCTTGTGCCAAATATTTTTCTGCTGCCTGATTGGAGATGGGCAACATCTTTTTTGAGATCGCTTGTTGTCGTGCTGAAAGTTGTGCTGCTTGTTCGGACTGAATAATTGTTGGCGCTTTTGGATCATCTAACCAACGTAATTGTTGATAGACTTTCAGACCTTCTGTTTGGCCTTTTTCTTTTTGTAGTTGGGTGAGCAAGTCTAAGTTTGAAACTTCTAAACTTGCTGAAAAGAAGCGATTGAGAATGAGGCCGACCCAAACCATTGCTATGTCTTCTGTTTCCCAGCTTGAGGGTTTAAATCCATAATCAACAAATTCTTTTGGCATGAGTGCTGGATTGGCTAAAACTTCTTTGATGCGTTTATTGAAACCTGCCGCATAACCCTCAAAAATTGCACGGTCTTTAGGAGAGAGTCGCGCAATTTGTTGTCTGATATTTTCTGGATCAAAACGACTATGTGTTGCAATGTCATACTGTAAATAGTCTGGTCCCAGCACTTCGGCGACCGTACCTTGGCCTGTACGTTTTGACATCTCCATTTGAAATAAGCGATCTGTTGCCACTGCATACCCATAGCCATAAAAAAGACCAAAAGTATCCTTGGCATAAACATGTGGTGTTCCATAGTGATCACGCTTAATTGTGATTTGCTTTTGTGCCGAGATAGAGTCGGCCTGTGTTGAGGAGTGACAGCCGATCACAAAAAATAAACAACTAAACATACCAGACTTGAGTAACAGTCGAGTAGGGAAAGGTGGGTAGTTCGAACTTTGATTTTTCAATTGAAATATCCTTGTTTCATTATTTTTGAAAAGAGCGTACTTTTTAAAAGCCTGCTGAATAAAGAATCAGTAAATATTGTGCTGATTCTTTATTTAAAATTATTGTTATTTATCTCTGTAATTTTCCACTATTTACTGGGTATATCTTTATACCTTTTAAATGAGTGAATTGGTTCTAATAGGCTTAATCCTTGAAAAAGAACAATACATTTTTGAAGGTGAAAGTGGAGAAGATCTATTTCGTTGAGCAATAAAAAGGGATAACAATTATCCCTTTTTATCAATCATTAAATCACTATAAAAAATTTTCAAGCGCTACATTAAATGCCTCGGGACATTCAATATTTGAAATATGTGAGGCATTGATTTCTACTAACTGGGCATCTGGAATCTGCTGTTGCATAAATTGTCCATCGGCAACGGTAGTCACAGGGTCTTGTGTGCCAGCGATGACTAAGACTGGAATGGTAATATCCTTCAACTGTTCACGGACATCCGCTTTAGCCAAAGCCTCACAACAATTGACATAACCATTTGCGCTGCCAGCACTTAAGTCGTTACACAGATTATTGACGATTGCAGGGTGACTTTGGATAAAGGGATCTGTAAACCAGCGTGAAGCTGCTGTGGTAACGATAGGAACTAAACCTTGCTTTCGAACCAGTTGGGCACGATCCAGCCATGCTTGTTCCTGTCCAATCTTCGCAGCGGTATTACTCACAACGACACGCTGAAAACGTTCTGGATAATGGATGGCAAGCCATTGACCTGTTATTCCACCCATGGAAATACCACAGAAATTGGCTTTTTCGATCTTTAAATGATCGAGTAGGTGAATCACATCTTCACCAAGTTGTTGCAGGGTATATGGGCCTGTTGGTGTTGAAGATGAACCATGACCGCGTGTGTCATAACAAATCACATAAAAGTGTTCTTTAAAATAATTGAACTGCTTTTGCCACATGCCATAGTTGGTACCTAAAGAGTTAGAAAATACCAATGCAGGGGAGCTGGGATCGCCAAAGGTTTGATAATTAATTTGCGCATCAGCGGATTGAAAAATGGGCATGAAGTCTTCCTTAATTTTGTTCAACACGTTGAATAATTAGCGCAATGCCTTGACCAACACCGATACACATTGAACACAAGGCATACTGACCTTTGATTTGTTCAAGCTGATTCAAGGCAGTGGTGACTAGACGCGCACCCGAGGCACCTAAAGGATGACCCAAAGCAATCGCGCCACCATTTGGATTGACACGTGCATCGTCATCCGCCAAAGCTAAATCACGAGTCACGGCTAAAGCTTGTGCGGCAAAGGCTTCATTCAACTCAATCACATCCATCTGCGCTAGAGAGAGATTGGCTTGTTTCAGTAATTTTTTGATTGCAGGTGCAGGTGCAAAACCCATAATCCGCGGTTCAACCCCAACGGTAGTCGCAGCAATAATTTTGGCGCGGGGCTGGAGCTGATATTTTTCCACTGCTTCGTCCGAAGCAATCAACAAGGCAGCAGCACCATCGTTAATTCCAGAGGCATTACCTGCTGTCACAGTGCCTTCTGCTTTAACCACACCTTTAAGTTTGCTTAGGCCTTCTAATGTGGTTGATGCTCTTGGATGCTCATCGCTATCCACTACAACTGCATCACCCTTACGCTGTGGAATATGGACAGGTATGATTTCATTGCTGAAGAAACCTTTGGCTTGTGCAGTCGCCGTACGTTGTTGGCTGTTGAGCGCAAACTGATCTTGATCGGCACGATTAATATTGAATTGTTCCGCCACGTTTTCTGCGGTTTGTGGCATGCTATTCACACCATACATGTCTTTGAGTTTTGGATTGATAAAACGCCAGCCCATGGTGGTATCTTCAATCTTTTGACTACGGCCAAATGCACTGTCGGATTTTCCCATCACATAAGGCGCACGACTCATGCTTTCGACCCCACCCGCAATAATCAAATCAGCTTCATTGGCTTTAATGGCACGTGCAGCCATCGCAATCGCATCCAGTGATGAACCACATAAACGGTTTACGGTGGTTGCTGGAACTTGATAAGGTAAGCCTGCCAATAAGGCTGACATGCGTCCCACATTACGGTTATCTTCACCCGCTTGATTGGCACAGCCATAGATCACATCATCCACTTGTTGCCAGTCGATACTTGGATTGCGTTGTATAAGTGCCTGAATTGGAATAGCTCCCAAGTCATCAGCACGGACAGGTGCAAGACCGCCTGCATAGCGACCAAATGGGGTACGGATGGCATCGATGATATAAGCGTTTTTCATATTCTTACATTTCCATTTCTAAATCTGTTGTGAGCACTGCCACAAATTATGGGTTTAGTCATTCTTCCTTTGCGTAGGCAATGCCTCACTTTTGACAGGGCAAAAGTGACAAAACCCTTTGTTGAACAGAGGAGGCTTCCTTGCCTCCCTGTTCAACGGGCGACATCCATGTCGCCTGTCACGATAGTCAATTACGGGAAACATCTAAATCTTAGTAAGCAGAAGTTGTATTTAAACCTTACCATTCAAGGTTTCGCGGTAGCGACATGGATGTCGCTTCGTTACTTTTTATCCTTAAAAATCTCCCCTAACCCCTCTTTATAAAGAGGGGAACTCCTCCCTTTTTTAAAGGGTGAGGAACGATTAAAGTTCCGTAAGGGAGAGATTCATTATCCTTGAGTTGCATCAATCAACTGAGCACCCGTCAACGCCTGTAACTCCTCAAAGCTCAAACCATCCACTTTTTTAATCACTTTTAAACCGTCTGTAGTCACATCAATCACACACAGGTCGGTATAAATACGATCGACACATTTCAAGCCTGTGGCTGGATATGAAAGGGTTTCAACAATCTTGGGTTCACCCTGCTTGGTGTTGTGATCGGTGGTGATAAATACTTTCTTGGCGCCTACCGCCAAATCCATCGCACCACCTACCGCAGGAATCGCATCTGCTGCACCAGTATGCCAGTTGGCTAGATCACCAGTGGCTGCGACTTGAAAGGCGCCAAGTACCGCAATATCCAAATGACCACCACGCATCATGGCAAAAGAATCACCATGATGGAAAAAACTGCCACCCGTCAGCATGGTCACATATTCTTTACCTGCATTAATTAACTCAGGATCTTCTTCACCTTTGGCAGGCGGTGGACCAAATGCCAACAGGCCATTTTCCGAATGTAGGAATACATCTTTATCCGCAGGAAGATAATTGGAAATCTTGGTTGGCAGGCCTATGCCGAGATTGACATAAGCACCATCAGGAATATCTTGTGCGACACGTTCAGCAATTTGGTCACGGCTTAATTTTTGATAGCTCATTGTTCTACTCCTGTGCCATTGGCTGTATCAACAGCGACCACATGCTGTACAAAAATTCCAGGGGTAATGATGTGTTCAGGATCAAGCTGACCGAGTTCGACCAGTTCAGACACTTGTGCAATGGTGACATCCGCTGCCATCGCCATGATTGGGCCAAAGTTACGTGCAGATTTGTTATAGACCAGATTGCCCCAGCGATCGCCTTGATGTGCTTTGATTAAGGCAAAGTCAGCTTTGATGGGATATTCAAGTACATAGTCTTTGCCATCGATATGACGGGTTTCTTTACCTTCCGCCAAGAGTGTTCCAAAGCCAGTTGGGGTAAAAACTGCACCGAGGCCCATGCCCGCAGCTTGAATACGGCATGCCAGATTACCTTGCGGCACCAGTTCCAATTCAATCTTGCCAGCACGATAGAGTTCATCGAATACCCATGAATCGGACTGACGTGGGAAAGAACAGATGATTTTACGTACTGCCCCTGTTTTAAGCAGTTTGGCCAAGCCATAATCACCATTGCCAGCATTGTTATTGACGATGACAAGGTCTTTGATACCAAGTTCGATCAATCCATCAATCAGTTCAGCGGGTTGTCCTGCGGTGCCAAAACCACCAATCATGATGGTTGCGCCATCCTTGATCTGTGACAGTGCCTCAGTCAATGTGAGCGTACTTTTATCAATCATAAGGCCAACCTTTTATTCATGTTTTCAAATTTCTATACATACGAATTGCTGTATAAACGGGTATGCATAGAAATTTAAAAACTGTGAGCTAAGGTCTAGCTCACAGTAAATTTGTGGTGTTAAGCACCGACACGACGACGGTCGACTTCAGTGCTTGGTGCACCTGTTTTTTCTGCAACCAATTCAACATTAAAGGTAATGTATTTGAATGGCTTATTCACCCCACGACGAGCAAGTTCAGCTTCATCCGTCACATCAACAGCAGTAGCGACCAAGCCTTCACGTGTTGCAAATGCAAAGTCATCCCACAGATATTGATCGCCTTCGATATTGAACTGCGTGGTTAATTTGCGATAGCCTGGCGCAGAAACAAAATAATGTACATGAGAAGGGCGGTTACCGTGACGGCCGAGCAAGTTCAGCACTGCTTGAGTAGTCCCTTCAGGTGGGCAGCCATAACCCACAGGCATAGTGGTCTGCGCCACATAGTGACCATCAGCATCCGATAAAATGGTACGGCGTAAGTTAAAGTCAGATTGTGACTTATCAAAGAATGAATAGTTACCGAGGCTGTTGGCATGCCAAACTTCGACTTTAGCACCTTCGATAATATTACCTTCAGGATCAGTGACTGTACCTTCAATGAATAAGGTATCGACTTTGTCTGATTCAGAACCGTCATCCATACGGGCAAAACCAACAGATTCAGGCGCGCCAGCCACATACAATGGACCTTCGATGGTACGTGGAGTTCCACCTGTAATGCCTGCTTTGGCATCTGCTTCATCAGCACGTAAATCTAGATAATGCTCAAGACCTAAACCTGCCGCCAATAAGCCAAGTTCATTGGCTTGGCCTGCATCGGTAAAGTATTCTAGACCTTTCCATAGCTCACTTTGTGAGATGTCCAAATCTTCAATCGCCTGAAAAAGATCACCGAGCAGACGAACCACGATTTGTTGTACACGTGGATTGACTTTACCTGTCGCAGTATCCACATTCATTTTTTTAACCAGTGCATCGATTTCTTGACGGTTCATACATATTCTCCTGAAGTATGATAGTTTTTGGTGGCTCGCGGACTTGCTGTTTTGCTGCTTGCTTGGCTTGCCACATTCCTTGTTCAAATTCTGTTGCGATCCTGATGCCACGATGGGCTTTAGCTATCGTCTTCGCGGATGGCTGATGGGTGACGATTCATCGCCATCACTTCAATATTCATGTAGGGATACAATGGCAGCCCCTGTAAAATATTGTGCAGCTCTTCATTGCTTTCCACATCAAAGATACTGATATTTGAGTATTGTCCGGTAATGCGCCAGATATGACGCCATTTACCTTGACGCTGTAAATCTTGTGAATAGGCCTTTTCAACAGCTTTAATTTGATTGGCTTGTTCAACTGGCATATCGAGCGGGATATTTACATCCATTCGTACATGAAAAAGCATCGCAACTCCTTAAATTATTGACGACGTAAGTTGTCGATTTTGTCTTCGTCCAGTTCAATACCGAGACCAGGGCCAGTTGGAATTTTGAGTTCAAAATTGCCATATTGAAGCGGTGTTTTTAAAATTTCTTCCGTGAGTAACAGTGGACCAAACAGTTCCGTACCAGCGGCTAAATTGCTAAAAGTAGAGAAGGCATGTGCGGAAGCAATGGTGCCAACTGGACCTTCCAACATGGTACCACCGTAAAGATCGATCCCTGCCAGATTGGCAATTTTCCCGACTTCACAGGCTTCAATCAGACCACCTGATTGGGCAATTTTTACTGCAAACACTGAGGCGGCATTGCTTTTTGCCAGTTGATAAGCACTTTGCGGACCGGTTAAAGATTCATCTGCCATAATGGCAATATCGAATTTACGGGTCAAACGTTGCATAGCATCAATATTATGAATCGCACACGGTTGCTCAATCAGATCAACACCGCCATCCTGCAGCATTTGAATCCCTTTAATCGCATTCAACTCAGACCATGCACGGTTGACATCGACACGGATCGAAACTTCTGCACCCAATGCTTGTTTAATTGCCAGTACATGTTCAACATCCTGTTCAACTGGGCGCGAACCGATCTTGAGCTTGAATACATTGTGACGTTTTAACGCAACCATTTTTTCTGCTTCAGCAATGTCCTTTTCAGTATTGCCTGAGGCTAAAACCCAAAGTACAGGAACGCTATCACGTAGGCGCCCACCTAACATTTCACTGAGTGGTAGACCTAAACGTTGTGCCTGAATATCCAGTAGCGCCGTTTGAATAGCACATTTAGCAAAGCGGTTCCCATTGATACTGTGTTGAATGGCCTGTAATGTCTGAGCCACATTAAAACTGTCCAAAGTTTTTAACAATGGCGAAAAGTAATGCTCAATATTGGTTTTGACACTTTCAGGACTTTCATCTCCATAACCCAAGCCACCAATAGTCGTTGCTTCACCCCAACCAATCAAACCATCTGCTGTTGTCACTTTAATGAGGACTAAGGTTTGGGTTTGCATGGTTGCAACCGCCATCTTATGTGGGCGGATGGTTGGAATCTCGACAAGTAGGGTTTCTATGGATTTATACATCTTTGGTATTTCTTTCGTCCTAAGCTATTTACATACCCTAAATTAATGTAATATCTATAACTAGGCTGAATTTGGTATTTTTAGATACTTAAAAGGTATATTAAATGGAATTAAGACATCTTCGTTATTTCGTGACGGTGGTCGAGGAACAGAGCATTACCAAAGCCGCAGAAAAGTTATGCATTGCGCAACCACCATTAAGCCGTCAGATCCAAAAGCTGGAAGAGGAACTCGGTATCCTGTTATTTGAACGTGGTTCTCGACCTGTGAAAACCACAGAAGCGGGACAGTTCTTTTATCAGCATGCGGTGCAGATTTTGACCCATACTGCTCAAGCGGCTTCCATGGCAAAACGTATTAGCACGGTAAATAAGATTGTGCGTATTGGCTATGTCAGCTCATTACTTTATGCGTTATTACCGCAAGTGATTTATTTATTCCGTCAAAATCATCCTGATATTCAGGTGGAGTTGATTGAACATGGTACCAAGGATCAGATTGAAGCATTAAAGCTGGGTAAAATTGACTTAGGTTTTGGACGTTTAAGAATTAGTGATCCTGCAATTAAACGGATTTTATTGCGCAAAGAAAAACTTAAATTAGCCATTCATAAAAACCATCATTTAACCCGCTTTATCGATCAGGGGATTTATCTGTCCCAGATTATTGATGAACCTATTTTTTCTTATCCCGCGACCCAAAAACCGAATTTTTCCACCTTGATTCAATCGATTTTTACCGACTTGGGTTTGGTACCTAAAGATATGGTCGAGGTACGTGAAATTCATATGGCGCTTGGTTTGGTGTCATCAGGTGAGGGGATTTGCCTGATTCCAGAAAGTGCCAGTGACATTGGTATGAAGAATCTGGTGTATATCCCAATCTTAGATTTAGAAGCTTATACACCGATTTCATTGGCAGTGCGCAATATGGATCAGAGTCCGTATCTACCGCAGATTTTAGAATGCATTAAGCAAGTATTTGAAGAAGAAGGCATTCCGATCCAACTAGAGGGTGATTAAGCAGCTCTAGGCACCAAGTTTATTTATCAGCGGTCATCATGATCGCTTTTTTAATTGTGGTGAAAATGATCTAAAACTAGACTTAAAAGGTATAACTATATACTTCATTATCTATGGAAAATTACATTAATAATTCAAATAATAGAGTGTGTCCAATATTTGCTCAAATATATCTTTCTGAATTTATGTCAGTTTTAAAGGTATCGGCAAGTATGGTCTCAGTTGTGAGGACGGTCTTAACTCTCAGCGTGAATGAATAAGAATTTCAAATACTCAGGAAAGGATTTCCCATGTTAAAACCAGATACGCTGTATAAAGCACAGCGCGTAGCACTGTATACACTCTTTGGCTGTCTAAATATCAATGTGGCTTATGCAGATTTTTTTGAAGACAGTGAAAAAAGCATTTACCTGCGTAATTTTTATTTAGAACGGGATTTTGAAAATACCAATAAAGATTTGGGTAGTTGGTCTCAGGCGATGACAGGACGTTTTGAATCTGGTTATACCGATACACCAATCCAAGTCGGTTTGGATTTGGGGTTTCAATATGCATTGCGTTTAACAGATCGCTACGATGAACGTCTGGATACCGTATTTAAATACGATCAGCACGAAGGTCGGCAGGAGCGTGATTATTTAAAATTAGGCGCGACTTTAAAATTTAAATATCTCAATACTGAACTGAAAGTCGGTGAGCTTTTCCCCAAAACACCGGTACTGTTTATTGATGATTCTCGGCAATTGGTCACCACTTATGCGGGTGCAATGCTAGAAAGTAAAGATATCAAAAACTTAAAAGTCTCGGCAGGGCGTTTTACCCATGTGAATGCTCGAGATGATGATGAATATCGAAAATTTACCTTAGGCAACTCGACAGACCCAAACAAAAGAAGTGATGGGCTGAATTTTCTGGGTCTCGATTATAATTTTACCCCTCAGTTGACGGGTTCTTATTGGTTTGGGCAGCTCGAAGATATTTATCAACAACAATATTTGAGTGCGGCTTTTACGGAAACGGTCAACAAGAGCAAGCTTAAAGTGGACGCCCGCTATTTTAACTATAAAGAAGATGGGGATGCCTATTTTGGCGATATTGATGTCCAGTCAATCGGTCTGCAAGCCAGTGTGCAAAATGGACCACATACCATTTTGACAGGTCTGCAAAAGCATATGGGTGAGGACAATATTCCCTTGTTGAATGGTTATGTACCACAAGCTTATTTACAGAGTTGGTCTGCAATTGCTTTCTACAAAGCCAAAGAGTTCACTTGGCATGTTTTATATAGTTATGACTTTAAAGAACAAGGTATCCCTGGGCTAAAACTGACATTACGCTATTTAAATGGTAGTGAAATCTATCGTGAAGGGTTTAAGGATAATAAAGAAACCGAGAAAAATGTGATCGTCAATTACACCGTACCTGAAGGTAAACTAAAAGGCTTGGGCTTTGAATGGCGACATATCCGAGCTGATATTAAATATGGTGCAGGCAATAACCCCGGCACAGATTTTGTCGAAAATCGAATTATGACGACGTATACACATAAGTTTTAATTGTAGATTCAATACAAGAATTGAACAGCCCATCTCATTCAAATTCGTGAATAAGATGGGCTTATTTTTTTAATCATAATCACAAAAACCTGCAAACACTTAGCTCCACATTTTTCTAAAATTGGACGTTCTATTCGTTATTAAGACTGATTGATCACCTTACCTGATCTCATAAGCTTTTGTTGTTATTGATCACTTTAAAATATGGAGGAATATGGGGCGCTAATGTTATTATTGATAATAATTATCATTATTATTGTCATTTTTGTTTGTTTTGTGTATTATTCACGAAATTTTTAATAATGAATTAAGGTTCTTACGTGTTAGAACAAAATAACTCTCTCAAATCATCTCAATTTATTAGAACAACACTCTGCACTTCAGTTTTATTGGTGTTGTCATCTCCACACGTATTTGCACAGGATGGCGCAGATAAAGCCTCGACGCTGCCGACCATTGCGGTAACTGCAAGCAAGACCGATGTTGCCTATAAATCGGGCAATATGGATATTCCGCGAAGCGAAGACGATGTCCAAGCCTATACTATGATCGAGCGGGAAGAGATTGAGCGCTCAGGTACTACCACAGTCACCGAGTTGTTGTCTAAAGTATTGCCAATGGCAACCTCAACCAACAATTCCAGTTATTTCTCAGGCACATCAAGTCAAATTAATTTACGTGGACTTGGTGCCAGTCAAACTCTAGTGTTGATTAATGGCCGCCGTAGCGCAGGAACAGGCAGTCGTGGTACTTCTGAATCCACCGATCAACCCAATTTAAATAATATTCCTTTGGCTGCAATTGAACGGATTGAAGTATTACCGACATCAGCTGCTGCGATTTATGGCAGTGGGGCGATTGGTGGTGTCATCAATGTAATTTTGCGTAAAGACTATGTTGGCACCGAAGTGAATCTGCGCTATAGCGATACCGTGGATAATCAACAACCCGCCAAATCTTTTAATTTGGTTTCAGGTTTTTCTCTGGAAGATGGCCGTACCCATGTGATGTTGACGGCTTCCAAAAAAGATCAAGATAGTTTGTTAGCGAGCGAACGTGACTGGAAAAGTAAATCACGCCAAAATATTTTAAAAAATAATCCAAATAGTCTTATTGGGGACAAGGTCAACCCGCCTGCAGGCAATTTAACTAATATTCGTAGTAAAGATGGTTCTGAATTAGTGCCAGGATGGGGCTCATCTATGGCACATCTTCCAAAAGGTTGGAATGGCGATCTGAGCAAACTGGGTCAAGGCTATGCATTGGGTTTGTCAGATGGGGTGAGTGGCTGGTCAGGTAAAGAGGGATTACTTTACGATACCAAGACCGAAGCCTTTGGTCTTTCTTTAAATCGTGATTTTACTGATCGTCTGAATGTATTTCTTGAGGCGGGCTATGAAAAAGAAGAGGGTTGGTCATTTAATACATCACCGCACGGTTATAACGTGGTAACAGTGAGCAAAGATAGTCCGCATAATCCTTTTGGCAAGGATATTCTGGTGAATTATCCAATGCGTTTGGATAGCCTAGGTGGCTTTGCCAAGGACACCTTTGAAACCACCCAGAAGAAAGTTGCGACGGGCTTTACCTTTGACCTGACACCAGAATGGATACTCTCGGCAGATTATGCATGGAGTAAATCGGATATTCGTCAACGTTATACACGTCAAGGCAGCAAAAATCCGAAAGCCAGTGCATGGAACAAAGATACCACTAATAATGCAATTGATTTTTTGCAAGATTTCACCACTACACCAACCGACCTAATTTCAAAATACTGGAACTATCCAAAAAATAATACACAGCAGACCTTAAATGATTTCTCAATTCGAGCCACAGGTCCAATTGCAAAATGGTATGCAGGCGATATTCGATTGGCAACGGGGATTGAGCATCGCCGTTATGAAAGTGAAGGCTTTGCGGATCATCAACATGTCGACAATCCTTGGGTGAAGCCGACTGAACGTAAGAGCAATGCATCCAGTGTTTACACGGAATTTAACATTCCCCTGATTTCCCCTGAGCTGAATTTGCCTTTCGCCAAATTACTGGATGTGCAATTGGCTGCACGTTATGAGGATTTCAATGTCCAAGCCAAGATACCGCAATATGACAGTAAAATTGATCCTGCTACGGGCTACCGTTCCAAGTTCTTAAATTATAGCGATTCGGGTAAATCAAAATTTGATGCGATCACGCCAACAGTAGGTTTCCGCTTCGCACCGAATGACCAATTGATGTTCCGTGCGTCTTATAGTGAAGGCTTTGTTACACCATCAGTTTCTCAAATTTCTCAAGCGACTTCGACCCAAGTGACGGGTGCGACATTAACTGATCCAGCAACGGGAAAAATTATTAGCACCTATGAAAGCATTTCTGGGGGCAATCCAGATCTGACGCCAGAAAGTTCAAAAAGTATTAATGCTGGGATTGTGTTAACCCCAGAGGCGATTCCTGATTTACGCCTATCGATTGATTATTACAACATCAAAAAAACCAATAATATCAGTTCGATCAGTGCGCAATATATTTTAGACAATCAAAGCAAATATGGTAGCCGCATTCAACGCAATCAAGCTGGCGATGTGGTTTCAATTGATATCACGCCATTCAACGCTTTAAACCTTAAAACCAGTGGGATTGATACCAATTTAAATTATCGCTTCGATAGCGTGATTGGAGAAACCACCTTTAATTTGGGCTATACGCATGTTAATGAATATCGCCAACAACATAATTTGATTGACCCAGAGAAGAATTTTGTCAGTGTGGTGGGTGGTGCGGTATCCGATGCACCGCTAAAACATCGTGCCAATGCCTCTATTTATCTACAAGCCAATGACAATTGGGGCTTTGGTTGGGCAAGCCAATATTATGGTTCTTATGACATGGTTAATGCGACTGCGATTTTGAATCAAACGGGTCGTGCCGATCAAAAATTAAAAATCGAAGATCAAATCTACCATGACATTTTTGCCAAAGTGAAATTGCCGAGCAGTAAGTTGCTAAAACACAGCTCAAGCGAACTGAGTTTCGGTATTCAAAATTTATTTAATGATTACACGGTCGACATGTCTGGAACGCAATCATACCTCAGTAAATACAGTGATGTCCGTGGTCGCCAATATTATCTAAACCTTAAGTTTTCTTTCTAATCTTCCTGAAATGCAGGTGGCGATTATTTTGCATCATCGTCGCCTGACTAGGTGTCTTTTATGAATATTGAAGCGTCTGTGCCCTTGGCCACCGCCAAAAGGGTCACGAAAAAGAAGGTGGAACAATCATCATTGATTAAATATCGATTGATGATTTTTTCACGTTTTGTCTTGGCTATTTTTGGTGGTTATTACTTTGCTGCGATTGCTGCAATGTTAATGGGGGCTCTGTTTACAGCTGAACCTTCCAAAGCCAATGCCGTGTTTGGGGCGACCATGCTGGCATTTGTGATCCATTGTGCCGTGTTCATTTGGGTATTTCTGGTCAACTCGACCTTGAAAGTCTGGTTAGGCATTATTGTTCCCAGTGTATTGATGACGTTGATCTATTGGTTTTTAAAAGGGTAAAGTCATGCGTGTTGATGGTAAAAATGAAGGCCCTCGCCAATCCATGTCATGGTTACATACATGGACAAGCCTGCTCTTGGGATGGCTGCTTTACGCCGTTTTTCTGACGGGCACGCTCAGTTTTTTCCAAAATGAAATTACGGTGTGGATGAAACCTGAATTGCATCAGTCTGTGAATAATACTTCTCAACAGCAACAATTGGGTTATGCATTACAGTATTTGCAGCAAAACGGGCAGCCTGCCGAAAGCTGGAATATTCGTTTTGCCAATAAACGTCAACCTGCCATTATGCTGAATATCCGTAAGCCAGGTGAAGGTCGCCGTCGTGGTGGTGAAATCTATTTAGATGCTCAAACGGGCCAAGAGATTAAAGCGCGTGAAACTCGGGGTGGTGGTTTCTTGTATCGCTTCCATTTTGAACTTTATGGCATGCCACGTATTTGGGGGCGTTGGATTGTTGGTATCGCAACCTTATTCATGTTTGTCGCAATTATCAGCGGTATTATCACTCATAAAAAGATTTTCAAAGATTTCTTTACTTTCCGCCCAGCCAAAGGTCAGCGTTCATGGCTCGATGCTCATAATGCAACGGCTGTGTTTGCCTTACCTTTTCATATCATGATCACCTTTAGTGGTTTGCTGTTGTTAATGTTCATGTTTATGCCTTGGGCGATGAACAGCCATTATGGAAGTGGGCAAAATTTCTATCAAATGCTGAATGAACCTGTTGCCAAAACACCTGAGCAAGCACGTTTATTGGCAGAGCAAAAACAAAAAGAAGCAGCAGAGGAAGGGCATGGCAATCGAGGGGGTGGCCGTCGTAGTGAGGCCGAACAGGCACTGCCTGTACTTGCAGCAGCACCGATGGTGAATTTGCTGACATTGAGTCATTACGTTCAACAAGGTTGGAAAGATAACCCGATTGCTTCAATTCGAGTGAATAAGCCGAATACCGTTGAAGCTGATGTTGAATTTAATGCAACCCGTACTGCCACATTGCTTGATCGAGAAAGCATTCCTTCCATGAAGTTTAATGCGGTGACAGGACAACTGCTTGATGAAGCCAAACCTGTTAACTCGGCATCAAAAGCCATTTATACCTTGGTGACATGGTTGCATATGGCACGTGGTGTGGATTCAGTGTTGCGTTGGTTGTTATTTTTATCGGGCATATTAGGCACCATGATGGTGGCTTCTGGTCTGATCTTATGGGTGGTGAAACGGATTCCAGATGTACAGAAATTGGGTTATAAGCCTTTTGGTCATCGTCTGGTTGAAGTGCTGAATATTACCGCAATCACAGGTCTACCAATTGCCTGTGCAGCCTATTTCATTGCCAATCGGTTTATCCCCGCTCAATTGGCCGAACGTTCTCCACTAGAGATTAATGTGTTCTTTATCGCATGGCTTGTGTGTTTAATTCATGCGGCTATTCGGGCGCATCGTCCCGCATGGTTGGAGCAACTGGCTTTAGCCGCTGTACTGTTCCTGTTTATGCCAATCCTAAACTTCTTAACAGGTGGGCAGGCGCTGTGGATGAGTATCTATCATGGACAATGGATGATCGCCAGTTTTGATCTGGTGTGTATTATTTTAGGTCTGATTTTTATTTATTCTTATTACAAGTTAAAGCGTTACCAAGGCTTAGCTGTGAAGCAGAAAAAACAGCCTAAGGTTCAAGCTGGACAGGAGCAAGTATAATGGCAGCATTGATGTTGTGGTGTGTTGCTGTGGTGGCTTTATCAGCACTTGCCTGTGGGATGAGTAAGCATCAGCGCGATATTTTTAGTGCTCAGATTTCAGCGCAAAATAGTCGACAGTTTGAAATCGCAGGTTGGGTAATGCTACTTATTTCTGCATTGGTCATGATTTATTTTAAAGGTGCTTCAGTTGGTTTGTCTGAATGGTTGGGTTGTATCACCTTTGCTGCTTTGGCAGTGGGATTATTATTAACCTATCAACCTAAAAAACTGTTGCAAGCCAATGTGATTGTGACTGTTGTATTTGGGCTGCTGTTTATTGTGGCCTTGATTTAAGATTTGTTTGTATTGAAGTGACATAAAAAGAGGAAACGAAAGTTTCCTCTTTTTATTGGTGAATGAAACATAAGACTAGCTTAGCTTACCAGTCATATTTTAAACCCACACGGAAATTGGTTGGCGCACCATAATAACTATTGGTGGTCGCCAAATGATATTTCTCATTGAAAAGGTTATTCAAATTGAAATTCACCATAAGTTGATCATTCACTTTATAACGTGCCATCAAATCGATTAAAGCATAGCTGTCTTGCGTAAATCGCCCCGTTTTAGAGACTGAATTATTTTCATAAATTTCACTTTGCCAACGAACACCACCACCTACTGTAATTGCTTCATCCAGATAAGGCAGGGTATAGGTGCTAAACAGTTTGACTGTATTATTTGGAATACTGGTGTCTAGGTTTTTGCCCTTATTGTCTTGAGACAGATTACGCGTAAAACTTGTTGAAATCTGCCAGGCATCGGTGATTTTGCCTGTTGCTTCAAGTTCAAAACCACGGCTTTCAGTTCCCGATTCAGCTCTATAAGCTTGAGAACCATCAGGTGCTTTTGCGCCCGTGATGGCGACAGCTTTATTATCTTCCTTAACCTGATAAATGGCTGCACCAATATTTAATTGATTGTCGAAGAATTCACCTTTAATGCCCAATTCGGTACTGTTACCGATGATGGGTTCGATATAGCTGCCCGTTATGGTTTTCTTATCTTGAGGTGAGAAAATATTGGTATAGCTGGCATAACCTGTCCAATGTTCTGTGAAATCATAGGTTAGACCGATATAAGGAATGACCTTTCCTTTTTCTTCCTGTTTGGTGTGTTCTGTAGAATTATTTTCATTGTTATGTTCACCAGTGACACGTTCCCAGTCTTCAACACGTGTCCCCAAAATAACTGCCAGATCATCACTTGCTTTTAAACGTACTGCACCAAAAATGGATTTGCTACGATCATCACCACTGTACCAACCATCGATTTGAGTGGGTGGACGACTTGGCGTACGACCATCCCATGCAAAGATATTATCGAGCTTACCTTCCCATGACATGCCATTGTTCCATCCAGAGTAGGTTGGGCGTTTGTTTTTACTTTGTGTATAGGTTGTTCCCAAAACAACTTCATGAGTTTGACTAAATAAATCAAATGAACCATTCAAGGTTAAATTAAATAGATCTTGGGTTGGGCGATAATCCCAGCGAGTGGCGTACAGCATGGCACCACTACCTGTAGCTCTATCAATTCCTGTATTTGAAAAAGTGTAGCCAACAATTTCATCTGAATCAGTAATGGTACGTGACACCACGCCTTTTAACTTCCAACGGTCATTCAATTGATGTTCAATATCTGCAAAGAAAGCAGTTGTGGCACGGTCAGAACCTGTCCAGCTTGCTGCCGCTGAATCCGAGCGTGACCAATCAATTAGAGAACCATCGGTATAAAAACTTGGTAAACCACCACGTGCCACACCAGAAAGATTCATTTGTTGGTAGCTCACACCGAGACTACCTTTGGTTTTTGCACTGAGATCTGTTTCAACTACAGCATAGGCAACTTTGCGTTCTTCATTATAACGGTCAATATAAGAGTCTGAATTTTGGTAGGCAAATAGGGTACGACCACGAACACTGCCTGAAGCATTTAAAGGGCTGGATACATCAATATCGGTACGGTAATAATCCCAAGAACCTAAATCTGCACTGATAGAAGCTTTAAAATCTTGTAAAGGCTTTTTACGAACCATGTTAATACTGGCACTGGCTGTACCTGAGCCGGTCATCAAGCCATTGGCACCACGAACCACTTCAACACGATCAAAGAGCGCCATATCTTGACTCTGGAAAATAGCCTGATAGGAACTCATGAGTTTGACGCCATCTAGAAGATAGTTATCTACTTGTTGACCGCGCGCATAAATTGGCGAGTTATCACTACCGATGTTACCACCTTGTTTAATCGAAAGACCTGCTGCCTGACTAACTACATCGGTCAGTTGGGTCAGGTTTTGATCTTTCATTTGCTGATTGGTAATTACACTGACCAGTTGCGGTGTCTCTTTGAGGGTCAGAGCCAAACCCGTTGAGGCTGTTGTTGCCTTAGCTGTATATGACCCAGAGCCTTCTGTGGTGAGGTTTTGACCTTTATCCGCACTCAAGTGAATCGTCGCTAATTGAGCTAGGCCAGTTTCGCTACTTTGATTTATATTCGCCGCATTTGCCTTAGTATGAATCGCTTCTAATTTAACGACTTTAGGTTCAACCGCTGCTACAGTTGCTTTGGCTTGAATACTGTATCCCGCATTGGCAACTTTGATGGCTTCAAATGCATGCGGTTTAAGCAAAGTCTCTAAAGCAGTTTCTACTGAATAATTTCCTTTTAGTGAAGCACTTTTTATTTTAGAGAGTGTGGTCGAGTCATAGCTGATGGTGGTGCCTGTTTGAATCGCGAGCTGTTTAAGTGCTTGATCGAGTGTGGTTGAGCTAATCGAAATCTGATAAACAGTGGCAGCATAAGCAGAGGTTGTTGCAATGCTGGCAATACTGAGTGGTATGCCCCATAAGATTGCGCGTACAGCCAACGCCAAGGTAGTTTTCGCCTGATAATCCTTCATGTGGTCTTCTCGATTGGGAGTGTATTTCTCTATAAGTCGGACAAGATCAAAAAAAGGATCATCTTTTTATCTTTTTTTTATTTTTAATAAATAAGGACTGTAATAACTCAACTCAAGTTGATGGGTATAGGCCAGTGTTTCTAGGCTTTGTTGAGGATTCTTTAATGAAAAAACGCCTGAAATACGAAGGTCTTTTAACGCTGGCTCGATGAAATAAGTGCCTTTTTTATAACGATACAGTTCACTAATGACTTTTTCGAGTGGCCATTGTTCTACCACCAGTAATTGCTGAGTCCAGTAGGGTTGCTCATTATTCAATGGTAAAGGTTTAGAGACCTGTTGACTGTTGAAATACGCACGTTGACCTTGCTGTAAAATTTGCCGTTGTCCAGAATCCTGCGGCTGTAAAGCGACCGCATGTTGATACACTTTGACCCGAGTTTGATCATGATGCTCTTGTCGTACCGTAAACTGAGTACCCAAGGCCTCAATTGCACCATCTTTGGTCTTCACCATAAAGGGGCGATGTTGCGGATCTTTGGCGGTTTGGATATAAATTTCACCTTCGATCAGTTGAATCTGTCGAGTCTGTTCGGAGAAATTCACGTTAATATAACTGTCACTGGCCAAGATCAAGATTGAACCATCTTGCAGTGCAACAGTTTTAATTTCACCAACCTCAGTATGGTCATCAGACTGCCATTTAGCCCAAGGTAACAAATACATTCCGCAGCCGATAACCAACAATCCTGAAAGGTTCAACAGCATATTTCGTTTTGCAGTCAGATTAAATTTTTGCTTGGACTGGACTAAAGAATCTGAGGGAAAGTGGTTGGATAAACCTGTTAAGCCATGGGTAAATTTATTGATTTGCTGAATGGCTAGGGCATGTTCTTGCTTTTCTGCTTGCCAATGTTCAAATTGTTGTTGCTGTAACGCAGTCATTTCACCTGAATGTAATAGCACTAGCCAGTCTGCGGCTTGGTCCAAAACATGATCAGGGATTTTAGGAGCTTGAGACATAGCAGCAAAGCAAATTCAGCAATTAATCGGTCTGATTATAAAGACTTATGCAGGCCAAGAAAGCCTGTTTCATATCTCTTTTGACCGTTGCCTCTGAAATATCCAGTTTTTCACTAATTGCACGATAGGTCAGTCCATCCAATTGCGATAATAAAAACACCTGTGCGGTACGTTGAGGTAGCTTTTCCAGCATCAAATGCACTTGATAAAGCGTTTCACAAATACAGACTTCGTATTCAGCTGAGGGATAGTATTCTTCTGGTAGCTGTGCAAGGGCATCTAAATACAGGTGTTCTACATGCTGATGCCGCCAATAATCAATAATCACATGCTTGGCGATGCCCATTAACCATGCCTGAGGTTCTTTAATCTTTTCAAAGCAATAGTCACTTTTTAAGGCACGATAGAACACTTCCTGACTCAAGTCTTCCGATTGATGGTGATGCTGTAGTTTGTGCTTAAACCAGGACAACAGTGTGCTTTGTTGCGATTGATAAACGTGGCTAAACCATAACTGTTTTTCTACATTCAGGTTCATAGCAAGGAGTCCACAAATGGGCAGGGAGATGCACAATTAAAGGCGGATGGAAAAAATATTTTCAAATAGTAATGATAATTGTTATTAATATCAATAAAATTGTATACATACTTTTACAGAAAAAATTGAGCTGATTTTGATTTTCGTTCGACTAAACCAATGTAGGGGAACATTTTTTGTTTTCTTCGTCTCCCATATTTTTAATGAATTTTGTTTGATTAAGTAGAGCATGCCATGAGTGAACAACAGATTGATTTAAAACTACAACAGCATTCTCGATCAAATAAAATCAAATGGTTGATTGCATTGACGGTGCTTTTATTGCTCGTGGCATGGAGTTGGAATTATTGGAAAAAATCCCAAGCCAATAAACAGGAATCGTTTAGCCAATGGAGTAAACCTGTGCCTGTGCGTGTGGTCGGGGTACAACGTGGCGATTTGCAATTACAAATTAAGGCCATTGGTACAGTGGTTCCAGCCAATACCGTGAATGTTCAAAGTCAGGTGTCAGGTGTATTGCAAAAATTATATTTCCAAGAAGGGCAATACATCAAGAAAGGGCAATTGTTAGCACAAATTGACCCGACCCCATTTCAGGTAGCATTGGCACAAGCACAGGGGACACAGCAACAAAATTTAGCGCAGTTGCAAAATGCACAAACTGAATTGAATCGTTATCAGCTGTTGTATAAGCAAGATTCGATTGCCAAGCAACAGGTTGATCAACAACAGGCCTTGGTCAATCAGCTCAAGGGACAGATGCAAGCCAATCAAGCACTGGTCGAAGCGGCAAAGTTACAATTGTCTTATACCAAGATATATGCGCCGATTGAGGGGCGTGTTGGTTTTCGCTTAAAAGATGCAGGTAATTTAATCCAAGCCAATGAAGCAACAGGTTTATTGAGTATTACCCAAATCCATCCTGTGTATATTCAGTTTGCGATTGCGGAAAATTATTTAGATACGGTTCGCCAAGCCACAAAAAATAAGCAAAGCATTCAAGTCAGTGCATGGGATCGTGCAGAACAGAAACAGCTGGCCACAGGTTCAGTTCAAGCACTAGATAACCAAATTGATTTGAATACTGGCACACTCAAAGTAAAAGCCGTTTTTGCCAATAATGATGATGCTTTATTTCCCAATCAATTTGTCAATGTTCGTTTAAATGCTAAGACCTTGCAAAATGCAGTGCATCTGCCAAGTGATGCCATCCAACATGGGGCAAAAGGCACTTATGTTTATATTGTGAATAAAGAAGATAAAGCCGAAGTGCGTATGTTAAAGCTAGGTGCGGTTTCACAAGGACAAACTGAGATCATTGAAGGCTTACAAGGCAATGAACGTGTTGTGTTAGAGGGCATTGATCGACTTTCCGAAGGGCAAGAAGTACAAATCGTTCAAGATGATGTTTCTAAGCCACTACCAGCAAAAACTGTCGCTGGATAAGTGTATGAATATTTCCAGATTCTTCATTTTACGACCTGTCGCCACCACATTATTAATGTTGGCACTATTTTTTAGCGGCTTGTTGGTGTGGCGTTTATTACCCGTGTCGGCATTGCCACAAGTCGATTATCCGATTATTCAGATTTACACCTTTCAGCCGGGTGCAAATCCTGACACGGTGCAACGAACCATCAGTTCACCGTTGGAAAGGGAGATGGGCAAGATTGCGGGTTTGAAGCAAATGTCTTCAAATAGCTCGGTGGGCGCATCGGTGATTACCCTGCAATTTGAGTTATCTGCCGAACTGGGCATTGTCGAGCAAGAAGTACAGTCGGCATTGAGCACAGCAAGCAGTAAATTGCCTAGTGATTTACCCACTCCACCGATCTATCGCAAAGTGAATCCTGCCGATGTGCCCGTGATTACCCTTGCAATTAGTTCTGACAGTTTGCCACTGACCACGGTCTATGACATGGTCGATACCCGAGTGGCGCAAAAACTGTCTCAGCTTTCTGGGGTGGGGATGGTTAGTCTTGCTGGCGGGCAACGTCCAGCGATTCGGGTGCAGATGAATCCAACTGCTTTGGCAGCGTTTAAGCTCAGTGCTGAAGATGTGCGTGCGGCTATTGCTGCCGCCAATGCCAATCAACCGAAAGGGAGTTTTGATGGGCCTTTTCGATCGACTATGCTGGATGCCAATGATCAGATGCGTTCGATAGCCGATTATGAAAGCCTGATTTTACGTTGGAACAATGGCGCACCGATTCGCTTAAAAGATGTCGCGCAGGTGTTCGAGGGCAGTGAAGATCGCTATATGGCAGCATGGGCAGACAGTCAATCGGCCATTTTGGTGAATATCCAGCGTCAGCCCAATGCCAATGTGATTGAGGTAGCAGATCAAATCAAAAAAATACTGCCTGAATTACAACAAAACCTACCCGACAATGTTCGTATTCGCGTCCTGACCGACCGAACGGAAAGTATTCGTAGCTCGATTAAAGATGTGCAAAAAGAACTGGTCTTCGCTGTGTGTTTGGTGGTGTTGGTCACCTTCTTATTTTTACGTAATTTTGCTGCGACCCTGATTCCGAGTATCGCCGTACCGCTGTCGATTATTGGTACGTTTGTATTGATGTATTTCCTTGGCTTCTCGGTCAATAACCTGACTTTAATGGCATTAACTATTGCCACTGGATTTGTGGTGGATGATGCGATTGTCATGCTCGAAAATATTGCGCGACACCGCGAGTCAGGTGAAAGCATGTTGCAAGCAGCACTAAAAGGATCAAAAGAAATTGGCTTTACCCTGATTTCTTTGACGATTTCTTTGATTGCTGTTTTGATTCCCTTGCTCTTTATGGGCGATGTGGTCGGACGCTTATTCCATGAGTTTGCGGTGACACTGGCAGCTGCAATTGCACTTTCATTGCTCGTTTCACTAACTTTAACTCCGATGATGTGTGCCTATTTGCTCAAAGATGCACCCAAGCATGCAGAGCAGCCGAGTCGATGGAGTCTGGATCGAGTGATTCAGCACTATGCGAAGTTGTTGCAATGGGTACTTCGACATCAACTGCTGACCTTGATGGTGATGTTGGCAACAGTGCTACTGGCAGGGCTGTTGTATTGGTCGATTCCAAAGAGTTTCTTTCCAGTACAGGATAATGGTGTGATTCAGGTGGTGACGGAAGCACCTGACCAGATTTCATTTCAAGCCATGAGTGAACGCCAACAGGCTTTGGCAGAAGTGATTTTAAAAGATCCTGCGGTTGCCAGCTTATCATCCTTTATTGGTGTCGATGCCAATAATCCGAAGTTAAGCAATGGGCGTATTTTGGTGAATTTAAAAGCACATGCCGAACGTGCACCTGCTGCGGAAGTGATGGCACGACTGAATGAAAATTTTGCACAAGTACATGGCATTAAAGGTTGGATGCAACCCGTACAAGAACTCAGTATAGAAGACAAAATTAGCCGCACCCAATATCAACTCAGCGTGACTGCACCCAAAAATCAATTGGTTGAGGAGTGGACGCCTAAATTGGTTCAGGCCTTGCGTCAGCAGGCTGCCTTTGCAGAAGTGACCAGTGAAGATGCAGGGCAGGGTTTACAAGCCTATATTGAGGTTAACCGTGATGCGGCAGCACGGTTGGGTCTAAGTGTTGAAGACATTAGTTTGGCTTTGCAAAATCTATTTGCGCAGCGCCAAATTGCAACTTTATATACGCAGTCCAATCAGTACCGCATTGTTTTAGAATTAGACCCAAAACTCACCCAAGGTATTGAGGCTTTAAACCAGACCTATATTCACAACAACCAAGGACAGCCGATTTTATTGAGCTCTGTTGCTACGATTGTCGAAAAACATGCGCCTATTCTTTTACAGCAACAGTCGCAATTTCCTGCCGTTGGGATTTCTTTTAATTTAGCCAAGGGGGTGTCTTTAGGAGAAGCGATTAAGGTGATTGAGCAGGTTAAACAAAGTCTTGAGCTACCGCCAGAGCTACAGGTTCAACTGCAAGGCGCAGCAGCAGCCTTTGAAAACTCACAGCAACATACCTTCTGGTTGGTGATTGCAGCGATTGTGACTATGTATATTGTGCTCGGCATGTTGTATGAGAGTTTTATTCATCCCGTGACTATTCTTTCAACCTTACCTTCTGCCGCGATAGGGGCATTACTGGCTTTGTTCATAGTGGGCCAGCCGTTGGACATGATTGCACTGATCGGGATTATTTTATTGATCGGTTTGGTCAAGAAAAACGGCATCATGATGGTGGATTTTGCACTTGTGGCGCAACGGAATCAGGGGTTGTCGGCTGAGCAAGCCATTTATCAGGCTGCTTTATTACGTTTCCGTCCAATTCTGATGACCACATTGGCCGCAGTAGTGGGTGCAATCCCGCTGATGCTGGCTTCGGGTTCTGGGGCTGAACTTCGTCAGCCACTTGGGTTGGTGATGGTAGGTGGCCTATTGGTCAGTCAGGTGCTCACCTTATTTACCACACCCGTGGTGTATCTGTTTTTTGATCGCCTGCAAGCCAAGCAACCCGATGCAAACCTGCTTTCAGATCAGACAGGAGCATCGCAATGACGTTGCTGTCTGTGTTTGTACAACGTCCAGTGGCCAGTGTACTGCTGGGGATTGCGATTGTTTTACTCGGTATATTGGCCTATTTGCGTTTGCCTGTTGCGGCATTACCACAAGCGGATATCCCGACCATTGTGGTGCGTGCCAATCTGCCTGGTGCCAGTCCAGAAAGTATGTCTGCAACAGTAGCAACCCCCTTAGAGCGTGCCATGATGGGGGTATCCGGGGTTAAGGCGATTAATTCATCCAGTAATCAAAGTTCGACACAGGTGGTTTTACACTTTGATTTGAATACCGATATTAATGAGGCCGCGCGTGAAGTTCAGGCTGCGATCAATGCGGCAATGTCACAGCTACCTGCAGGCATGCCGAGTCCGCCTGAATATTTCAAAATCAACCCGAGTCAAAGTCCGATTTTTTATTTGGCACTCAGCTCAAAACAACTTTCAGCGGCAAAGCTATACGAAATTGCATCCAATCAATTGCAACCGAATTTGGCGCAGATCAGTGGTGTCGGTGAAGTGTCGATTGACGGGGCTTCCATGCCTGCCGTGCGTATCACCATCAATCCAACGGCTTTAGTTTCAATGGGCATATCTCTTGAACAGGTACGACAGGCTGTTGCGAAAAGTAATGTGGTGCAGGCATTGGGCGTGGTGGAGCAACAGCAATTACGTTGGCAAGTGGCACTTTCTACAGAATTAAAGACCGCCCAAGATTTTGCCGATCTGATCATCCGACACACCGATCAAGGGGCTGTTCGCTTAAAAGATGTTGCAGAAGTGCGTGATTCGGTTGAAAACCGCTATGTCAGTGGTTTTCACAATGGGCAGCCTGCGGTGATTTTAAAAATTAGCCGACAGCCCAATGCCAATACTGTGGCGACCATTGACCTGATTAAAGCCAAATTGCCCGTTCTAAGAGAATTGATGCCACGTGATGCGCAATTGACTGTGGTGATGGATGGCTCGACTATTGTCCGTAACAGTTTAGAGGAAGCAAGGGATACCTTGTTTTTATCCATGTTGCTGGTGGTCATCGTTGTGGTGCTGATGTTGGGGCGGCTGCAAAGTGCGGTGATTCCCGCAATGGCACTACTGGTCACTTTAATTGGCGTATGCAGTCTGATTTATTTGGCTGGCTTTTCACTGAATAACCTGTCAATTATGGCGATCATCGTGGCGATTGGGTTGGTGGTGGATGATGCCATTGTGGTACTCGAAAATATTGAACGCTATATTGAACAAGGTGATTCTCCCGCACAAGCGGCGGTAAAAGGCATCCAAGAGGTTGGCTTTACCTTGATTGCCATGAATCTGGCATTGATGGTGATTTTCCTCTCGGTCTTGTTTATGGGCGGTGTGATAGAACGTTTATTCAGGGAGTTTTCGCTAACACTGGTGTTTGTGGTGGTTTTATCGGTCCTTGTTTCCTTGATCTTTACCCCAAGCTTATCAGCACGCTGTTTAAAACCTCTATCTCTTAATCACCCTCCACGACTGTATCGTTATAGCCATGATCTGATTCAGGGCTTGACTCAATCTTATATTCGCTCTCTTCATTGGGTACTCAAACATGCTTATCTGATTGTAGTGCTGTGGCTGGCAGCAATCATTGCTTCAGTTTATCTCTACAATTTATTGCCTAAACGCGTTTTGCCTGAACAAGACGCGGGGCGAGTTGGTGCTTTTATTCGTGGCGATGATGGCTTTTCTTTTCAGATTATGCAGCCGAAGATTGCCGCATTTAACCAAGCCTTACTCAAAGATCCTGCAGTACAGGATGTAGTGGGTACTTCCGGTGGCGGTGGTGGTATGACCAACTCATTTTTAATGGTCAGTCTCAAACCAAAAGCTGAACGCGATGGTTTAAGCTCCAAACAAGTGGTTGAGCGTTTAAAGAAAAATGCACCTTGGCAGGCGGGGGCAGTATTCTCCGCAGATGTCGAACAAGATTTGGAATTGGATGATCCTTTTTCCAGTGGCAATGCACAAGAATATTTGCTGTTACTGCAATCTGACAATGTGAGCTTACTGCGTGAATGGGCACCCAAAGTTGCAGAGGCCATGCGTAAACTGCCTGAGTTTGAAGAGGTGGAAACACAGGGTGATGAAGGCGCGCAGCATGTCACTTTAGACATCGACCGTGAAGCCGCAAAACGGTTGGGCATTGATATTGAAAATATTTCCAGTGTTTTAAATAACTCCTTTTCGCAACGGCAGATTTCCACAATTTATGATCGCAATGATCAGTTCTATGTGGTGATGGAAGTCGACCAACGTTTTACCGAACATCCAGAAGCCTTGGCGGATGTGAAAGTTCCGAATCAACAAGGGGCATATGTGCCTTTAAGCAATTTTGCCACGTGGAGTTACGGCATTAGCAATGATCGGGTTTATCGCCGTAATCAATTCGCTGCCATGGGTGTTGGCTACGTGGTGAAAAAAGGCTATAGCTATGAACAGGCAGATGCTGCGATCCGTCAGGTTTTGCCAAAGATCATGCTGCCAAAAGAAATCTTTGTGATGACAGATCGCGATGTCGAAACTGAAAGTCTACAGGCAGGTTTGAGTACGCCTGCTTTGATTGCGGCTGTGATCGTGCTGATTTTTATTGTCTTAGGGATTACTTATGAAAGTATTGTGCATCCTTTTACTATTTTATCCACCATTCCGACAGCAGCTCTGGGCGCTTTACTCAGCTTATGGTTGTTTCAGATTCCGTTTAGCCTGATTGCCTTGTTAGGTATCTTTTTGCTAATCGGGATTGTGGTGAAAAATGCGATCTTGCTGATTGATTTTACTTTGCAGCAACGACGTCAAGGTCACACCGATTTAGACAGCATTATCGCTGCGGCAACATTGCGTTTCAGACCGATTTTAATGACCAATACCGCAGCTTTATTGGGTGCGATTCCTTTGGCACTCGGTTGGGGCGAAGGCTCTGAAATGCGGCAACCACTGGGGATTGCCATTGTTGGTGGATTGGCGCTGGGTCAATTATTAACCTTATATACCACCCCTGTGATGTATCTCATATTTGAAAAATTCGCTCAATTACTGAATCGCTTCAAACTGCGATTGAATATCTTGCGTTGGAGTAAATAGGAAGTCGCTATGAAAAAAACAGTTTTTACACTTTCTATGGGTATCGCAGTGACGATGCTGCTCACAGCATGTCAGTCGTCCAGTACCCTTAAGCCTGCAGCCTATCAGCAGCCTGTGATTCAGAGTGCTGCACAATATAAATATGCAGATTTGCAGTGGATTGAAGCTTCCAAGATAGCAGCGACACCGCAGCAATGGTGGGAGATGTATCAGGATCCGATCTTATCCAAGCTGATACAGCAATTGGATCAGGACAACTTGAGCATCCAACAGGCCCAAGCTAAGTATCGCCATGCTATGGCATTGTTGGATGGACAACGTGCCAATGCACTTCCGAACATCACTATGGGCGGCAATGCCAATCAAACCGAAACTAAAAACGCTGGCAAGAGTCGTCAATTCGGTGCGAATGTCGCAGTGAGTTGGATTCCTGATCTTTGGGGGAGAGTTGCAAAAGCGGTGGAAGGGCAACAGGCCAACTTGCAAGCATCTGCTGCAGATTTGGCTGCCATTCAGCTGAGTCAGCAACTGCTCGCAGCAGAGGCCTATTGGAGCATACGTTTGTTCGATGCCAAGCTGGATGTGTTAAATCAGACCCAGCAAAGTGATCAACGATCTGTGCGTATTTTACAGCAGCAATACCAAGCAGGCATGATTGCACGGGCTGATGTGATTCAGGCTGAGACCCAACTTAAACAAGTCGGTCTGCAATTGTTAGAGCTACAACGTAGTCGTGATTTGCAAGAAAATGTGTTGGCGGTCTTGGTTGGACGCAATGTGGCGGACTTTAATTTAAATAAAAATCGCTATCAATTTAGCACCCCTCAAATCCCGACCCAAATTCCAAGTCGTCTTCTGGCACAACGTCCCGATGTGATTCGTAGCGAACGTGAATTGGCAATGACACATGCGCAATTAGGCCTAGCGCAAACTGCTTGGTTACCTGATTTGACCATCAGCTTGGATAGTACTGCCAATAGTCAGGTCTTTCATAGTCTATTGCAGTCACCCAATACCGCATGGTCAATGGGGGCAAAAGTCTTAGGCACATTGTTTGATGGGGGGAAACGACAGGCTGATATTCAACAGGCTCAAGCAAATTATGATGAAAAGCTTGCTGCTTATAAGCATTCAGTTTTAACAGGTTGGAAAGAAGTGGAGGATGGTTTGCTGCAAACAGGTCATTTCCAGCAGCAGATCGTAGCGCAACAGCAACTGCTTAAGCTGTCGATTGAAAATGAACGAGTTGCCAAGCAGCGTTATCAAGCAGGTTTGGTCAGTTATCTAGAAATCGCGACAGCACAGAATCTGCGTTTAAGTGCGGAAGAACGTTTATTGGAATTACAGCAATCGCATCTCAAAAATTCAGCGCAATTGGTGGCTGCATTGGGTGGTGGGATGAATTCTTCATCTTAAATTGAGTGGCATTATCAATCATTGCAGCTATTCATATTCAGTTTGAATGGCGTTTGGATCGCTGCAATTTATTTATTAAATTCGAAAGATACTGCTTGGATTATTATTTTTTTTGCTTTGTAACATTAAAAAGAATCATGATTGATGATTTTATTTTTGGATTTTTGAGGGGAAGGATTCCAATTTTTAGAGCGGTATTCTATTCAGCTCATGATTTTTATTTTTCAGTATCATCTGAATGCCTTTGTGTAAATTTTAGTAGTTAATCAAGCAAATAGCGCTTCGATATGTAGAATAAAAAATAGCCATTTTTATTAGAGAAAGACGTTCATCATAAATTAATTTAGATCTTTCTTATTTCATCTTCATCCCAATCTGAGATAACGGAGCAAATATGATTGTATTATTGATATTGCTTGGCCTATTGATTCAGTTAGTTGTGGTATGGGCTGTTTTTTATTTTGAAGCCAATCGAACTGTTGGCTGTCTTGTTTCCATTGTCGCCGCCATTCTGTGCAGTGTGTTGATCACACCGTGGAGTCTGTTACTGGGCATCCCGATTATTCTCGCGAGTGTGATTGTTTTGATTGCACCTTTACGTGATGCTTTGGTGAGTCGACCTGCGTTTAATATTCTCTCAAAAGCAATGCCGAGTATGAGTATCACCGAAAGAGAAGCCTTGGAAGCAGGGACCAGCTGGTGGGAAAAAGAACTATTTATGGGGGCGCCTGATTGGGAAAAGTTTGATCAATATCCTTATCCAACTTTATCCGCAGAAGAACAGGCATTTTTAGATCATGAAGTACAACAGCTCTGTTCCATGTTAGATGAATGGCAGATTCATCATCAAGAAAAAGACCTACCGCCAGAGGTTTGGCAATTTATTAAAGACAACGGCTTTTTAGGTTTGATTATTCCGAAATCATTTGGCGGTAAGCAATTTACACCGTTTGCACAAAGTCGAATTATGAGCAAAATTGCGTCTCGTTCCTTAACTGCTGCCGTCAGTTGTATGGTGCCGAATTCGCTTGGGCCAGGTGAGTTACTGCTGCACTATGGGACCGAAGAGCAAAAACAACGCTATTTACCCGGATTGGCAAAAGGGATAGAAGTGCCTTGTTTTGGTTTGACCAGCCCTGAAGCAGGGTCAGATGCAGGGGCGATTCCTGATACGGGTGTAGTTTGTTATGGGCAATACCAAGGTCAGGACGTTCTAGGCTTAAAAATGAACTTCTCTAAGCGCTGGATTACCCTTGCACCGATTGCGACCGTGATTGGTTTGGCGTTTAAGCTCTATGATCCAGAAGGTTTGCTTGGTGATAAAAGCAAAGTGGAATATGGCATTACCTGTGCCTTGATTCCTGCTGACCATGAAGGTATTCAGATCGGCCCTCGACATAATCCAGGCGCACCGTTTATGAATGGTACGGTTGAGGGCAGTGATGTCTTTATTCCATTGGACTGGATTATTGGTGGGCAGCAAAATGCAGGTAAAGGTTGGCGTATGCTGATGGAGTGCCTAGGCGTGGGGCGCGGTATTTCACTGCCTGCTTTGGCAACTGCCGGAGGAGAAATGAGCTATCTGTTGGTCGGTGCATTTGCCAGTGTTCGCCAACAATTCAAAATCTCGGTTGGGCATTTTGAAGGCGTACAAGAGGCGACCAGTGATATCGCCAGCGATGCCTATATGTTGGAATCATTTCGTTATCTCGTGACTTGTGGTTTAAACCAAGGTGGAACGCCTGCGGTGATGACTGCAATGGCCAAATACTATGCTACTGAAACCATGCGTAAAGTGGTCAATCACGGTATGGACGTGGTCGGTGGGCGAGCGATTCAATTAGGGCCACGTAACTTTCTTGCGCTGACTTATCAATCCATTCCTGTCGCGATTACCGTAGAAGGAGCCAATATTCTGACGCGTTCCTTGATGATTTTTGGTCAAGGTTCAATGCGTTGTCATCCTTATTTATTCGAAGAACTACAGTTATTGCAATCGGAAGATAAGGCATCTGCTTTCAAGGCATTCTCTCCTTTACTGTTTAAGCATCTGGCTTATACCTTTAATCGCGCTGCCAAGGCAGCAGCCTATTCGATTACGGGTGGTTCAAATCAAGGCTCTCAACAAGCAGACGATTTTTCCAAAGCATATTACAGTAAGATCAACCGTTTCAGCGCCGATTTTGCATTAACGGCGGATATGGCACTTGGAATTTTAGCAGGTGATTTAAAACGTAAAGAAATGCTGTCTGGTCGATTGGCCGATATCCATTCCAACTTATTTATTGCTACGGCAATTTTGAAATACTACGAGCATGGTCAAAGAACTGAAGCTGAACAAAAACATGCAGAATTGGCCCTCAATAAAGCTTTATATCAAGTGCAAGAAGCGTTCTTTGGCTTCTATGACAATTTCCCAATGAAGCTTGCTGCGTATATGGTCAAATTGCTGTGCTTCCCATTTGGTCGTCCAATTGCAGCTCCATCAGATCAGTTGAAGCAAGAGGTGGCTCAACTAATCATGCAAGAACATGCGTTCCGAGATCAGTTAAAGCAACATGTTTATTACAACACCGATGCTAACGATGTGATGGGGCGTATGGAATCAACTTTTCAGGCATTATTACCACTACAACCGTTGTGGAATAAGTTTAAAAAGGCAGAATCGAAAGATCAGTTTAGTGGTTTGACCTTTGAGGAACATATTGCTGATGCGATTGAGACAGGTTTCATTACAACAGCTGAAGCAGAGTCACTTGTACAATATAACGCTAAACGTTATGACAGTATGTTGACGGATATTTTTGATGCACATTTAGACAAGGAACTGCCACTGGATAATCCGCATCTTAAAACCTGATCGTTTTTAGCATATTGGCATTAAGATCGAACAGTTCTGAATATATTGATGATGGTATTGTCCATGTTTTAATAATATTTGGGACTGTTTTCATAACAGTTCTAATTTTTCCATGCTTATCTGTTATATTTTTTTTAGAAAATTCTGTGTCTTTTTTTTGTCTGTATCTTATTGCACTATAACAACATGAGTTGAGCAAAGCCAAAGGTGCCGATATGAGTTTTTTGAAAAAAAAGAATAATGCCAGTTTTGTATTCTTCATCATTACACTGTATGCATTCCTCGGATTTGGTCTAGGCTACATTATCTGGGAATATGTTTTATAAGCAGCAATTTCTGTGTGTTGTTGAAGCTGGGTTAAGACAGGCAAATAGGGAATAATATTATTCCCTATTTGCTAGAGCATTATATTTATTTTGCCAAAAATGTAGCAGCTTCAGTAATTAAGGCAGTCACTTCTTTCGGTTGTGAAGCCAATGAAGCATGACTTGCGTTTAAAGAAATGACTTTTTTGGCATTTAAACGATCAGACATCACGGCTTGGTTTTCTGGGCTGATCATGCGGTCTTGGGTCGAGATTTGATACCAAGAAGGTTTGGTTTTCCAAGCAGGGTTGCTAATGTTATCGCCAAAGGTACTGGCTAAAGGCGCCTTTTGAGTGACACCCATGGCAAAGCCTTCATCTTGGGTGAGATCCTGACAGAAACTTTCGTGAAATTTATCGACTTTAAGCCAAAGATAACCATCACTATCTGGTTCTAGATTCGGCGCTGCAACAGGTAAATGTTGTTGGGTAATTGCCCCTGGGCTTTCATTGCTATCTGGTGCAAAGGCGGCAATATAAACCAAACCTACGACATTTGGATGATTACCTGCTTCGGTAATGACTGCTCCGCCGTAAGAATGACCCACCAAAAGCACATCACCATCAACTTGGGCAATCATTTTTTGAGTTCGTTCAACGTCATCTGCGAGAGAGGTTAATGGAAGTTCCACGGCACGTAAGGCCTTATAACCTTGATGGGACAATTCAGTAATCACTTTGGTCCAATGGGCTGCACCGCCCCAAAAACCGTGTACGAGAATAATGGTCGGTTGAGTACTCATATTTATCTCCTAGATAAATGCTATTGTATTGAATTTTCAGTATTTAATAGTGGAAGCTTTACGGTATAAAGAGATATGAAGTGGTGGGTGTTTTTTATACTAACGAAATCTTCTCAAAAGATTATTGGTGTTTTGTTATGCTTTCACAATAACTGAAACGCCAATGTTTTTGCAGAAACACTTTTAAGGACAAAAGCATAAAATGAGTGATGAGTATGATCCGCAGGTGTTAACCGATATCTTCTTTGATATTTATCGCTTCGCCGATATCTCGGGTGAAATCTATGGCGTAGAAAATCTCTTAGCAGACAACAAACTGTGCTTTCCTGCCCGATATGCTTATATCCATATTATTCAAAATGCGAGTTGCAGAATTAAAATTAAGCGACTTAATCTTGAGCTGATCTTAAAAGCTGGAGACATTGTTGTCTTGCCAACGAAGCTTGAGCATTCGATTGAAATCGTAAGTGGACAAACAACGGAAGCATCTGTGATTAGCTGCACTTTTGAATTGAACGGTATTTATGGCGAGGCGATTGCAGAAGGATTGCCGAGTTACATTCATGTACCGTCACATCATAATGCTGAAAAAGTCGCGGAATGGGTACCCATGACCGTTGCTGCAATCAAGCTTGAGCTTGAACACCCAGCACTTGGCAGTCGAGTCATGCTGTCTCGAATCATTGATTTATTGTTGGTCTGGTCGATACGTTTTTGGTTGGCTAAAGAGCAGATTGAGCATAAAGGCTGGATTTCTGCATTACGTGATCCGATGATGAGTAAGGTATTGTCGTTGATGCATGCACAACCAGCATATGAATGGGATGTTGCGTCGCTTGCCCAACTGACCAAACAATCTCGCTCCAGTTTTTCCAAAAAATTTGTTGAGTTGGTTGGCGTACCCCCGATGCTGTATTTAAAAAATTGGCGGATGAAATTAGCCAGCCAATTGCTTAAAGAAACCGATAAAAATATTGCACAAGTTGCTGAATGCATCGGCTATTCTTCTCAAGCCGCCTTTAGCCGTGCTTTTGCACAGCGCTTTGGTTACGCACCTAAAAACTTTAGGGCTGCGATAAGTCAGGAAGTATTTTAAAGTATTCGAGCAAATGCAAAAATGGGAATTTGCACTGATGCAGACCGAACTGCATCAGTGCATTGAAATCCAAGCTTGGATTTTATTTGTTCAATGACCACTGAATTGCAGCATCAAACAGTTTCAAGCCGTCCTCAGACAGATTCGTAAAGGTCTCATTATTGAGAAAAAACATCAGTCGTTTTGCCGGTGCTAGCGACTCATAATCCATGGTCGCACCTTTTTCATAGCCCCAGATTGCGACTTTTTCAGGTTGCCCATAGATAGTCGCAATGATGGTGGCACCGAGTCCTGGTTTACCCCAACTCATTGGTGCTTGTGATTTATAGACGTTACGTGTTCCCGCGGAAAGATGCGCAGATAGGGGATGTGGTGCATTGACCAGCCACAAATAACGTTCTTTCTCGACTTCACCAAAATCTGTATTGATGCGTTTACCTGTCATGGCTAAATCATCCAGATAATCATTTTCCCATGTCATCAGTGGAATCGGCAGCTGTCGCCAACCCGATTGAAGATTTTTGGATGCCACCGTTGAAGAGATAATCACTAGATCGGTGTTTGTTAAACTGTTGGGGGAAACAGATTGATCAATGACTTCAACTTGATAGCCCTTGCGTTGCAAGTAATTTTGAATCGCAACATCGGTGGCAAAGGAAGAACCTTTGAGCTGTGAAATCAGGGCAATCCGTGTTTGGGCGTAAACAGAGGATGTCCATGTACTAAAGGCAAGGATCATCATCATGATCGTAAGAATTTTTTTCATAATGAACTTACTGCGCTGATCCTCTATTAGAATTTAAAAGTGGCACGTAATACCGCTTGACGAGAATCCCCTTAAGACACCGCCAGATTATTAACGCTGGCCGTATAGTAGGTTTTATCAAAGATATTATTTAAATTAAATTGAAAATTAACCGCTTGTTTGGCAATGGTGGTGTCATAACTGACAAAGGCATTGGCCAGTGCATACTCAGGCAGGTCAAAGCTATTTTCCGAGTCTCCGGCACGTTTACCGACATAATTGCCACTGAGACCTAAACGTAATTTGCCATTATAAAGTTCACCATAATTATAGGCTAAGGCCAGAGATGCTGTATCTCGTGCGACATTACTCAAGCGATTGCCTTGCAGACCAAGCTCATCTTCAGTGACTTTGGCATCGGTATAGGCGTAGGTCAGGGTTGCATCAAGTTGATCAGTCAGACGGCCTGTCAGGTCGAGTTCAGCGCCTTTGGAACGGACGGCACCTGTGGTATGTAGTTCAATTTCATTGCTCGATGGGTTGGTGACTTTGGCTAAAACATTACGTTTTTTAATATCATAGACAGCAAAGTTGGCTTTAATACGCTCATTGAACTCGTATTTTGCACCGACTTCATAAGATTTGGCTTGCTCAGGTTTGACATCAGCATCAATGACTGCATTGCCGCCTAAAGGTGCAATTGAAGACGAGGGTTTGAGGGATTCGGTATAGCTGCCATAGAAAGACAGCTGATCATTCCATTGATAGACTAAGCCCGCATGCGGGAGCCAAGCATCGTCTTTGGTATTGGTATTTTCCTTAAATGGTCGTCCACGTCCAGCGGTCTGTTGATAATTCAGATAACGGCCACCGAGTACGGCAATCCAGTTTTCATTTAAGTGAATCGCATCTTGCAGATAAAAACCATAGGTATGCAATTTATCGGTTTGGTCGCTATCGGATGCAACGATATTTTTAGATGCTTCAACAGTTCCAAACTTGGGATTTAAATAATCTAAGGTTGAGCTATCACCACGAACCATATCTGGACGGAAATATTTACGGTATTCGATATCTGAACCAATTTGAATATCATGCTTTAACCCCAGTAAATTGACCGAACCATTGAGATAGGCTTGAGCATTACTGTCTATACTTTCTGCGTTTAAGGTGGCATCGGTACGGCGTGTCACCGTATGGTTGGCCGTATTTAGCTTGGTCACACGGAGTTGATTGGCATCATAGGTTTCATAGTTATAGCTATAACCTAAGTGAGCTGACCAGTTATCATTAAGCTGATGATCAACCAATAATTGTGCCAAATGAGCTTCACCTTTCATTTGGTTAAAGGCTTCATCTAGGCGTTGATATTTTGAGATCGGTAAGGCTTGTTTCGTTTTAGGATCAAAAATAGTGGAACGATCAAAAGGGACGTCAAAGTCACGATATTGATAACTTAAATTGACTTTGGTGTGACCATTATCCCAACCCAATGATGGTGCAATTAAAGTCTGTTTAAGATTCCCGAAATTACGCCAGTAGTCTGTATCGGAATGATCGGCAATAAAACGATAGGCAAAGTTACTGTCACTGATTGCACCCGTAGTATCCAGACTTGCACCTAAACCATTTTTACCTGCGGCGATGCTTGAACCATACACTGAAAATTCAGTTTTTTGCGTCGTTTCAGGTTTTTTTGTAATGACATTGACCACACCACCTGGGTCCATAATGCCGTAAAGTAAAGATGCAGGACCTTTTAATACTTCAACCTGCTCAACTGCAGCATTCATGGTGCGACCTTGCACAATTGGCATGCCATTCACGGTAATCGAGCCATCACGATTATCCCCAAAACCCCGTTTCATGACGGTATCTTGAGTACCCCCCAAAGTATTGCCTTGCGTAATGCCGCTGACTTGGGTCAGTGCATTGTCCAAATTTGCTGGCAAATAATCTTTCATATATTGTTTAGACACCACATTTACGGTTTGTGGGCTTTCTAGATTGTTTTGATTGCCGCGTAATGTTGATGCTGTTTGTTCAGCAATATAACTGGAGGATTGCTCAGCTTGCACATTAATGGTTGCGAGTTGTGTGGGGTGTTCTGAGGTCGTTTCTGCCCACGACAGCACAGGTATTAAAGATAAGAGGAATGGGCTGCTTTGTTTTAAAATTTCAACAGTAATAAGATTTTTGCGTGGGGAGAAAGCAGACATATAGATACCTGATGAGTGCTGTTGGAGCATGAGAGAGGTAGTTTTAACTAACCTGAAGGGAGGCTAGGACGGCAATAAGGGTGTAAAGTATATTTAAATGAGAATTATTTACAAGAAGTTGGTCGATGAGAAAAGATCAATAAAAATTAAGCAGTTGATAATGCATTTATTATTTTTTAAAAAATGCACATTATTTTTATAAGTTGAGAACGATAGTTTCTTGTAAGTTTTTAATAAAGCTATGAAATTAATAGTTATTGTACGAATATGGGTCAGCCATTTCTGACATGGAATGAATCATATTCATATCTGAATATTTAAATAAATCATTTTATTCATAATGATTTGTTCAGTAGGCTAAAACAACAAAGCTATTTAGAACAATTAGAGATCGCTATGGATGAGCAGTATTTAACACTTTATGTCTTTGAGTATAACAATGACAAGATTAGATTTTTCAATTATTGATCCGCATATCCATCAATGGGATCCTTATCACACACCGCATTCAGCAGCCTTATTGGTCAAAGCTTTGGGGAAATATCCGAGGGTGATGGATCGAGTGGTCAGGTTGGTCAAGCCTAAGCCGTTATTGGATAGTTTAGGCTTAACAGAATACGCATTGCGTCCTTATTTACCTGAGCATTATCAGGCAGACATTTCGCCATTCTCAGTCGAGAGTGTGGTTCATGTCGAAGCCAACTGGCATCACCACAAAGGCTTTGGTGTGGTTGAAGAAACGGATTGGCTTCAGCAATTAGATTTTAATGCACAGGGTCTAAAACTAGGTGCAATTGTCGCAACAGCTGATCCAAGAGATCGAAAGTTCAAAGATATTCTTCAAGCCCATCAGCAGGCCAGTCCACGCTTTCGCGGTATCCGTAAAATGGCGGCTTGGCATCAAGACAAGGGGATTTATCGCTGGTGTGACCAAGCTCACTTATATCAGGACAAGAAGTTTTTAAAAGGTTTTGAGCAGCTGGCAAAATTGAATTTATCTTTTGATGCTTGGGGCTATTCTACTCAATTAAATGAAATTACAACTCTCGCTCAGCATTTTCCTGAAACACCTATTGTGATTGATCATCTGGCGACACCTGTCGGTTTATTTGGAGCCGTGGGCAAGAAAACGGGAATGACACAATCGCAGCGTGATGCCATTTTTAAACAATGGCAGCAAGATATTGCGGTTTTGGCTGAACAGAAAAATGTCCATGCCAAAATCTCGGGCTTGATGATGCCAGTACTTGGACACACATTCTATAAACTGGGTCGAACAGCAAGTATTGTTGAGATGGTGAGTTTATTGACACCTATGATTCAGCACGCAATCTCAGTATTTGGTACAGAGCGGATCATGTTTGCATCCAATTTTCCGATGGACAAGCCGAACACCCGTTTAAATGACCTAATCCATGCCTATATTCAAATGTTGAGTCCTTATGGTGATCAGGCTTTGCATGCCATGTTTAGACAAAACGCTGCCAATTTTTATCAACTTCAAATAGAGTCATGATATGAAAAATTTTAATCAAAAAGTCGCTGCAATTACGGGCGCGGGATCTGGTATCGGGCAACAACTGGCGGTTTTATTGGCACAGCAAGGCGCACATTTAGCGCTGAGTGATGTCAATGAAAAAGGCTTGGCTGAAACACAGACATTGTTACAACGGTATCCAGTTAAAGTCACTTTGACGAAACTGGATGTCTCTGATCAACAAGCCGTTCGTGACTGGGCTGAAGACAGTTTTAAGGCACATGGCAAGATCAACCTGATTTTTAATAATGCTGGTGTTGCGCTCGCCAGCACAGTTGAAGGTATGAGCTATGAAGAATTGGAATGGATTTTCAAAATCAACTTCTGGGGTGTGGTCTATGGCTGCAAAGAGTTCTTGCCTTATCTTAAGCAAAGTGGCGAAGGGCATGTTATTAATATTTCCAGTCTGTTTGGCTTAACCGCACAACCGACGCAAAGTGCCTACAACGCGACTAAATTTGCAGTTCGTGGTTTTACCGAAGCCTTAAGACAAGAATTAAAACTTCAAAATGATGGCGTGAGTGCAACCTGTGTACATCCGGGAGGAATCCGTACCAATATCGCCAATAGCGCACGGATGAGTGACAGTATTCGGAGCCTAGGTATGAATCCAGCCAAAGCCAGTCAGGCATTTAATAAGGTTTTAAAAACACCACCAGAGCAGGCGGCCAAAGTCATTCTAGATGCGGTGAAAGCGGATAAAGCGCGGATCTTGATTGGCAATGATGCCAAAGTCCTGGATCTGATTCAGCGCATTACACCGACGCATTATTCACATGCCTTAAGTTTTTTTAGCAAGAAATCCAAGAAAAATAAGGCTTAAAGTATTCGGGCGGGTATTGAAATCATTGAGATTAGATTCAGTTTTAATAAGACAACTGAATGATTTAAACGGGCATAAAAGAAGGTTTAACTGAACTTTCTTTTATGCATATTGCGTTTAATCCAGACTTTCTACAATACGAATCATTACATCAGCATCATATTAAATTTTTGATTTTAGAAAGTTCTTATATGGACTTATAAAACCCAATTAATATTCTTTATTAGAGCCAGTATCTTGCACTGTACCGCGACTAAAACACTTATCGCTGAAATTTGCTCGGGCGAAATCATCCTTGATCTTTGCAATGTTTTCACGTTTACAGTTTTCATCATTAACCTCAGGCATCTTTTCTGAACAAGCTGACACAAAGAACGTAAAAAGAAGAATAAGGCCTAATTTTTTCATATAAACAACCTTTATATTTTAACTGTCTATTCGTTTCCGGGGTGGGTGAAATTGATTTTGGGGGTATCACCATCTTGGTTTAATTTTTATGGATGAAGGCATTGCTCATGATCAAACAAGGAGCGTTATAGGGTGAGCAATGCTTTCACTTAGATCTTATAAAACTGACGATCATTTGCAAGAGATAGGGCAAAATTGTCCCATCTTGTCGGTTTTAAAGGGTTTAGTCGTAGTGTGGTGAACGATAAGAAGAAAAAAGATTTGAAAACTAAACTCAGATGATCGGGCGTCATGCGATTTTAAAAAAGTAAATCTTCACTGCTTAAGATAGATTGTTATAACTTGCAGTAGCCGCTCCTTATTTGAGATAGATGTCTATTGCAAAGCTTGTAAAACGATATCACTACAATTCTAAAGCGATGTTGGTGCAAAAATAATTCAAAATGTTGCAAGAAGATTAAAAAGTGATCCAAAATAGGGTTTACTATTTATTTACTAAATGTTGAATTGGTTTACATACCGCCAGTTTATTCGGTTTTGTGCTCTGATTGGTGTAAATTATTGCCCATGCCAAAGTACTTTTTTAAAGTACGTCAGCAAATCCATTTTTTGTACATTCGAGAGAGAGTCTAAAGAGTAAAGTATGTCTGTGAACCTTAGTAAAATCAAAAAACCTTTATATATTCACTATGCTGGAAACGCTCTTTTAGAACTCCCTTTGTTAAATAAAGGCTCTGCTTTTTCGGAAGAAGAACGAGAGAATTTTAACTTGCATGGTCTAGTTCCGTACAATATTGAGAATATTGAAGAGCAGACTCAGCGTTCGTATCAGCAGTACCTTTCCTTCGATAGTGACTTGAATAAGCATATTTATTTGCGAAATATTCAAGACACCAATGAAACCCTGTTCTATAACCTATTGAGTCAGCATTTAGATGAAATGCTGCCGATCATTTATACCCCAACAGTTGGTGAAGCCTGTCAGCGCTTTTCGGATATCTACCGCCGTCACCGTGGTATTTTTATCTCTTATCCAGAGCGCCAATACATCGATCAAATTATCCATAACGTCAACAAGAAAAACGTGAAAGTGATTGTGATTACTGACGGTGAACGTATCTTAGGTCTTGGCGATCAGGGTATTGGTGGCATGGGGATTCCAATTGGCAAATTGTCACTCTATACCGCATGTGGTGGGATTAGTCCTGCTTATACTTTGCCGATCACCATTGATGTCGGTACCAATAACCAAGAATTGCTTGATGATCCAATTTATATGGGTTGGAAACAGCCGCGTATCCGTGGTGAGCAATATTATGAATTTGTTGAGCAGATTATTAAGGCAGTGCGTCAGCGTTGGCCAGATGTGCTGATTCAATTTGAAGATTTTGCGCAAACCAATGCCATGCCTTTATTGACTCAGTATCGCGATAAAATTTGCTGTTTCAATGATGATATTCAAGGCACAGCAGCAGTCACTGTTGCGACCCTCATTGCTGCCTCAAGAGCACAAGGTAAACAGCTAAAAGATCAAACGGTTACTTTTGTTGGTGCGGGTTCTGCGGGTTGTGGTATTGCTGAACAGATCGTTAGACAGATGATGGACGAAGGTCTGAGTGACCATGAAGCGCGTTCACGCATCTTTATGGTGGATCGTTTCGGCTTGATGACCGATCAACAACCGAACTTACTCGATTTTCAGCAAAAACTTGCCACACCCGTCAATGCAATTAGCACTTGGGAATATACAGGTGACAACGTTGCTTTGTTGGATGTAGTCAAGAATGCCAAACCAAGTATCTTGATTGGGGTTTCTGGGCAGGCAGGTTTGTTTAGTGAAGAAGTCATCAAAACCTTAGCTAAATATTATAAGCATCCGATTGTATTGCCGTTGTCGAACCCAACTTCACAAGTTGAAGCACAACCAAAAGATATTATTGAGTGGACGCAGGGTGCTGCAATTGTGGCAACAGGTAGTCCTTTTGCACCGATTTATTATCAAGGCAAGGTCTACGCCATTGCTCAGTGCAATAATTCCTATATTTTCCCTGGGATTGGTTTAGGTGTGATCGCATGTGGCGCAACCCATATTAGTGACTCGATGTTAATGGCTGCAAGTACTGCTTTGGCAGACTGTTCACCACGTTTGAAAAATGCCGCAGCGGATTTATTGCCAAATATCAATGATATTCAACAGGTGTCTAAGTTTATTGCCTTTAAAGTAGCAAAAGCTGCTATGGCGGATGGCTTGGCCGTACCGTTGAGTAATGATGTGTTGAAACAAGCGATTGAAGATAATTTCTGGACGCCAGAATATCGTAACTATCGCCGTGTTAGTTATTAAGCCATTTCATTTAAAAAGGGACTCTAGCTAGAGTCCCTTTTTTTAGGTCTTATAGGTGGAGAGCAAAATACTGGTTTCACTATTGTAAATCCCTGAAATATTTCGGATTCGCTCTAGCGCTTTATCAAAGTTTTCCAAACTATCAGATTGCAACTCAACCAGAATATCCCATTTACCATTGGTGGTATGCAGTCGCTCAACGGCTGATTCTAAGCGCAATTCTCGAATTACCGCCTGTGCTCGCGTACCTTCTACCATGATATTCATCCATGCCCGAATGATATTTTTTTCTGCATTGGGACGGAAACGCACGGTATAGCCTGTGATGATCCCCGTTGATTCCATATATTCAATTCGTTTCTGCACGGTGGCACGTGACACCCGTGTTTTTGCTGCCAAGTCGGTAATCGACATCCGGGCATTGTCTTTGAGTAAGCCTAATATAATATGATCGATATTGTTCATTTTGATTCTTTCTATTAGCAAATTGATAAAAAATAATTCATTTTAATCATTATAACGAATTTTGTGAATCAATTTGATTCTTAATAATAATAACTATACAACACCCCAAGCATTTTCACTTCGGCACGAAAGAAGCTGAATGCGCATCAGGGAGGATGGGGGTAGGACGCCCTTAAACAAAGGGAATCTGTGAATAACAGGGACAATTGATTAATTAAGGAATAGATGATGTCTTTATCATATGCGGCTCAAAATGGCAGTGCTTGGCAAACTTTTCTCACTCAAGTAGATCGAGTGGCACCTTATTTGGATGCGGACCTCAGTAACTTTGTCAACACACTAAAAACCCCAAAGCGTACGCTTATCGTTGATGTTCCAATCGTGATGGACGATGGTTCAATTCGCCATTTTGAAGGTTACCGTGTACAGCACAATTTATCACGTGGTCCAGGTAAAGGCGGTATCCGCTATCACCAAGATGTTGAACTTAATGAAGTCATGGCCTTATCTGCATGGATGACCATTAAAACTGCAGTACTGAACCTGCCATTTGGTGGTGCCAAAGGCGGTATTCGCGTGAATCCAAAAGAACTTTCAGCGCGTGAATTAGAACGTTTAACCCGTCGTTTCACCAGTGAAATCAGTCCAATCATTGGCCCTCAAATTGATATTCCTGCACCAGATGTCGGTACCAACGCCAATATTATGGGCTGGATGATGGATACCTATTCAAGTATCAAAGGTCATACCGTAACAGGTGTGGTCACAGGCAAACCTGTACATCTAGGCGGTTCATTGGGTCGTGTTCGTGCAACAGGCCGCGGTGTATTCGTAACGGGTATGCAGGTTGCTGAGCGCATTAAATTACCGATTGAGGGCAGCAAAGTTGCTGTGCAAGGCTTTGGTAATGTTGGTAATGAAGCGGCTTATTTGTTTAGTCATGCAGGCGCAAAAATCGTTGCTGTACAAGACCATACCGGTACCATTTTCAATGCAGAAGGCTTAGATGTTAAAGCATTGCAAAAGCATGTGGTTGAAACTGGTGGCGTGATGGGCTTTGTTGATTCAACTGTGATCTCAGACGAAGAATTCTGGACGGTTGATATGGACATTCTGATTCCAGCAGCATTGGAAGGTCAGATTACGGTTGAACGTGCACAAAAGCTGAAAGCGAAAATCGTACTTGAAGGTGCGAATGGTCCAACCTATCCAGAAGCAGATGATGTATTTGTCAGTCGCGACATTACTGTTGTGCCTGACGTGATTTGTAACGCGGGTGGTGTAACTGTCAGTTATTTTGAATGGGTTCAAGATATGGCGAGTTACTTCTGGACCGAGGATGAAATCAATGAACGTCTTGATAAGTTGATGATCCAAGCCATTGCAGATGTTTGGAACACGGCAGCACAGAAGGAATGTAGCTTACGCACCGCAGCTTATATTTTGGCATGTGAACGTATTCTGAAAGCGCGTAAAGAACGCGGTATTTTCCCAGGTTAAGTCATTTATAAAATTAAAGTGAAGGGCTTGTTGAGCATTTAACAAGCCTGAAGATTAAACAGGAAGTGAGTAAATAAAATGAGCGAAGTCGCAATTACACGTAGCAATTTTAATGATTGGATGGTTCCCGTTTTTGCCCCAGCAAATTTCATTTTAGTGCGCGGCGAAGGGTCACGTCTTTGGGATCAAAACGATAAAGAATATATTGATTTTGCAGGTGGGATCGCGGTAAATGCCTTGGGTCATGCACATCCTGTTGCAGTAAAAGCCTTAACTGAACAAGCACAAAAGCTATGGCACATTGGGAATGGTTATACCAACGAGCCTGTATTACGCCTTGCGAAACAATTGGTGGATAGCACCTTTGCAGACAAAGTATTTTTCTGTAACTCGGGTGCAGAAGCCAACGAAGCAGCATTAAAACTGGCGCGTAAAGTCGGTTTGCTGAGTGGTAATGCAAATAAGAACCAGATTGTTGCTTTTAAAAATGCTTTCCACGGTCGTACTTTGTTTACCGTAACAGCAGGTGGTCAGCCAAAGTATTCTCAAGACTTTGCACCATTACCAGGCGGTATTGAACACACTGCATTTAATGACCTTGAAGCAGCAAAAGCAGCGATCACTGAAAATACTTGTGCAGTCATTGTCGAACCGATTCAAGGCGAAGGTGGCGTTCTGCCAGCAGATATCGAATTCTTAAAAGGCTTGCGTGCACTGTGTGATGAAAAAGGTGCGGTGCTGATTTTTGATGAAGTACAAACGGGTGTGGGTCGTACAGGTTCATTGTATGCCTATATGAATACAGGGGTAACACCTGACATTTTGACCACAGCAAAAGCATTGGGTGGTGGTTTCCCGATTGGTGCAATGATCACTACAGATCATTATGCCAACATGTATGCAGTTGGCGATCACGGTACCACTTATGGCGGGAACCCATTGGCTTGTGCAGTTGCTGGCGCAGTGTTTGAATTTATCAATACACCAGAAGTGTTAGACGGCGTTAAACAACGTCACCAATATTTCATTGATGCCTTAAACAAAATCAATGCTGAGTATGGATTGTTCAAAGAAATCCGTGGTCAAGGTTTGTTAATCGGTTGTGTATTGAAAGATGAACATGCTGGCAAAGCGAAGAATATCGTGACCTTAGCGGGTGAAGAAGGGCTATTGGCCTTAGTAGCGGGTGCAGATGTGGTGCGCTTTACCCCTTCATTGATCATTCCTCAACACGATATTGATGAAGGTCTAAGCCGTTTTGTTCGTGCATTAGCACGCCTCTAAGTCTGCTGTGAGCATCTACCCATGATGATTGTTCGACATGCAGCGCATCGGGACTTAGATGATATTTATCGTTTAGCGCAACGAGCGGGGGAGTCTGGCATTGGCCTGACTTCCTTACCACAAAATAAAGAAATCTTGGCTGAACGTATTACACGTACCACTCGCACTTTAGACGGCTTATCCGAAAAGTGCGAGGCAAGTTATCTATTTGTATTGGAAGACACCAGCATTCACAAAATTGTGGGTGTGAGTGCAATTGAAGTTGCGGTCGGGTTGAATGAACCGTTCTACAACTTTCGTGTGGCAAAACAGGTGCACGCCTCTAAAGCCTTAAATGTGTATAAGACATTAGACACCCTGTTTTTAAGTAATGACCATACTGGGTGTAGTGAACTCTGTACCTTGTTCCTTGATCCTGAATATCGCAAAAACCAAAACGGTAAATTTTTATCCAAAGTTCGTTTTCTGTTTATTGCTGCATTCCGCTCGTTTTTCGAAGAAAGATTGATTGCTGAAATGCGTGGTTTCTCGGATCAAAACGGACAGTCACCTTTTTGGGATTCCTTGGGCTATTTATTCTTCAATATGGATTTTGCTGCCGCAGATTATCTCAGTGGTGTGGGGCAAAAAGCCTTTATTGCAGAGCTAATGCCGAGATTTCCAGTCTACGTTGACTTACTGAGTTCAGAGGCACGTGAGGTGATTGCAGAAGTACACCCACATACGCTGCCTGCGGCAAAAGTGTTGATGTCAGAAGGTCTTAAATATCAAGGTTATGTTGATATTTTCGATGCTGGGCCAACACTTGAAGCCAATACTGCTGAGTTACGGGCGGTGAAAGAGAGCCGCTTGCTCAAAGTTAAACTTACTGAGCAAGTCGAAAGTACTGAGACACATTTTTTGGTTGCCAATGACCAATACCAAGATTACGCCGTGTTGCTGGTCAATAACAAAGTTGATGAAAGTGAGACTTTGTATATGACGGCAACACAAGCACAGGCACTGAATATTGCTGAACACGATCAAGTCCGTGTCTTAGCATTAGAAAAAATGGAGAATAACTAATGTCACAAGGTGCATTATTAATTGATGGTGCTTGGGTCCAGGGACAAGGAAGCGCATTCGAAAAAACCAATCCGGTGAGCAATCAGCAAATTTGGGCGGGGCATGAAGCAAGCCCAGCCGATGTTGCACTGGCTTGCGATGCAGCGCGTCAGGCATTTCCTGCATGGGCACGTTTGCCACTAGAACAGCGTATCGCGACAATTGAACGTTTTGCTGGATTATTAGAACAGCATAAAACCCAATTGGCCGAAGTGATTAGCCAAGAAACCAGTAAACCACTTTGGGAAACTTTGACCGAAGTGCAATCGATGATTGGCAAAGTGGCGATTTCGATTCGTGCTTATCATCAACGGACAGGTTTTAGCGAAACTGAAATGCCAGATGGCGTGGCTTCACTACGTCATCGTCCACATGGTGTTCTCGCCGTATTTGGCCCGTATAACTTCCCGGGTCATTTGCCAAATGGTCATATTGTGCCTGCATTGATTGCGGGTAATACCGTGGTGTTTAAACCAAGTGAACTCACGCCTTGGACGGCTGAAGAAACTGCAAAATTATGGCAGCAAGCAGGTCTACCAAAGGGGGTGCTGAATATCGTACAAGGTGGACGCAGCACGGGTGAAGCACTTGCAGCAGCAGAACAAATTGACGGTTTACTGTTTACGGGCAGTGCCAATACAGGCTATCACTTGCATAAACAAATGGCAGGTGCACCTGAAAAAATTCTTGCTTTGGAAATGGGCGGCAATAATGCCCTGATCATTGATGAAGCCAGCGATGTTGATGCGGTGGTGAATTTAGCGATTCAATCCGCTTTCGTTTCTGCGGGGCAACGTTGTACTTGTGCACGTCGTATTATTGTTAAACATGGTGCCAATGGTGATGCTTTCATTCAACGTTTTGTTGAAGTAGCGAAGAACTTAGTCGTAGGAAGCTGGAATGCTGAACCGCAACCCTTTATGGGCGGGGTGATTTCTGCACATGCAGCAGAACAAATGTTAGCGGCGCAAAGCAAACTGATTGCTTTGGGTGCAAAACCTCTTTTAGAAATGACTCGTCCACAAGCCGATAGTTCATTGCTGACCGCAGGTATTTTAGATGTTACTCAGGTGACCGATATCCCTGATGATGAATACTTTGGTCCACTCACCACGATTTATCGCTATAACAGTTTCGATGAGGCCTTAAACATTGCCAATAACACTCGTTTTGGTTTGGCGGTGGGTTTGGTTTCACCTGAGCGTGATTTATTTGATCGTGTACTGATTGAAGCGCGTGCAGGCATTGTGAACTGGAATAAACCATTAACAGGTGCTTCAAGTGCCGCACCATTTGGTGGTGTTGGGGCGTCTGGGAACCATCGTGCCAGTGCCTTCTATGCAGCAGACTATAGTGCATGGCCTATGGCTTCACTGGAAAGTGACAGCGTTACTTTACCTTCAAAATTATCACCGGGCATTGTGCTGTAATTCGGCTCGTATCGGGACACAGGGAGAATAAAATGTCAGGTTATGAAATTAATTTTGATGGTTTAGTGGGGCCGACCCATCATTATGCGGGTTTGTCGTTTGGGAATGTCGCATCAACCAAGAACCGTAATAACGCGTCAAATCCTAAGCTGGCTGCAAAACAAGGCTTGAAGAAAATGAAAGCCCTTGCGGATTTAGGACTCAAGCAGGGTGTGTTTGCCCCACAAGAGCGTCCGCATGTACCAACGTTACGCCGTTTGGGTTTTACTGGCAGTGATATTGATGTCATTACCCAAGCGATGCGTACTGCACCGGCCTTGTTATCGTCATTGAGTTCAGCCTCATCGATGTGGACGGCCAACTCGTGTACGGTGTCACCATCGGCAGATAGTGCTGACAAACGCATGCATTTTACCGCTGCAAACTTAAATAATAAGTTCCATCGATCAATTGAGCACCATACGACCACGCGTATTCTTCAAGCGATGTTCAATAATGATATATATTTCGCGCATCATGAAGCACTGCCTGAAGCCGCCTTATTTGGTGATGAAGGGGCAGCCAATCATAACCGCCTTGGTGGTGGATATGATCAGGCGGGTGTACAGGTTTTTGTTTATGGACAGCAACAACTGGGTGGAACGGTTGCACCGCAGAAATTCCCTGCGCGTCAAACCCGTGAAGCAAGTGAGGCAATTGCTCGTTTACATCGTTTAGATGCGAAACGAACCGTGTTCATTCAGCAAAATCCAGATGTGATTGATCAAGGTGTATTTCATAACGATGTGATTGCGGTGAGTAATCAACAGGTCTTGTTCCATCATCAGCAAGCCTTTTTAAATCAAGCTGGTGCATTGAATGAAATTCGTCACAAGATGGCGGGGATCGAACAAGATTTTATCTCGATTGAAGTCCCTGACAATCGTGTCAGCGTTGAAGATGCAGTCTCGACTTATTTGTTCAACAGCCAGATTTTGACCCGTGCAGATGGTGGCATGAGCATTGTGGTACCAGAGGAATCACGTCACAACAAGGCGGTATGGAGCTACTTGAATGACATGATTCAAATGGGTACGCCAATTGATGACATTAAGGTGTTTGATCTACGTGAAAGTATGCGTAATGGCGGTGGACCTGCATGTTTGAGATTACGTGTTGCCGTGAATGAAGCGGAACTGAATGCGGTGAATCCAAACCTGTTTATGAATGATGCATTATTCAAAACGCTGAATCAGTGGGTGGATCAGCATTATCGTGATGAGTTAACACAAGACGATTTGGCCGATCCAAGTTTATTGATCGAGAGCCGTACCGCATTAGATGAGTTAACCAAAATTTTAGCTTTAGGTTCGGTTTATCACTTCCAAAGATAAACAGTAAACAACGGCTTTTAAGGATGAAAGTACATGGTTGATCTATTAACGTTGACTTTAACGCAACGAATGCCTGTGCAGATGCAAGGTGAGACGACGGGATTTACATGGCAGTGGTTGGGTGAAGGGCTATTGCAATGTACACCGAAGACAAACTATGGAAAGACCATGCTGCTTTCTGCTGGGATTCATGGCAATGAAACTGCACCGATCGAGCTATTGGACCAAATTATTCATGACCTATTTGCCGAGCGTTTAACGCTTGCAGTACGGGTACTGTTTGTGTTGGGTAATCCTGAAGCGATTCGACATGGGATGCGCTATCTTGAAAATGATATGAACCGCATGTTTTGTGGTGCCTATCAGCACTTAGCCCAAGATCAGGAAACCGAACGGGCTGCTCACTTAGAGCAAGTAACAGCACAGTTTTTTGAACAAAGTCAGCCGCAAGCACAGCGCTATCATTATGATCTGCATACGGCAATTCGTGCCTCATTGCTGCCTGTTTTTGCCCTATTTCCATATCAAAGCAAGCCTTATGATGAGTTCCTTATTCAAAGTCTAGAGGCTGCTGATTTGGATGCTTTGGTCTATCACAATGCCGCAGGCAAAACCTTTACTCATTTTACGGCTGAAAAATTTCAAGCAGCGAGTAGTACTTTGGAGCTAGGCAAGGCCAAACCTTTTGGGGCCAATGATTTAGCCCAGTTTGCCAGTACTGACCAGATGCTGCGCGCAGTTCTTGCAGATCAAGCATTGCCGATCAGACAGAAATCCGACATTCGACAGTTTAAGGTGGTGGATTCAATCTTAAAACAAAGTGAAGATTTTCAACTCAAATTGAGTGCTGACGCACCAAACTTTTCTACTTTTCAGAAAGACGAGTTGATTGCAACACAACAGGCTGGGGATTATGTTGCGCATGATCAACAAGTCTGGATTTTATTTCCAAACCCTAAGGTAAAAACAGGGCTTCGAGCAGGGCTGATTTTAAAAGAAATTGAATAAACAGTCGCCGTTTTAACAGTTTAACTGTCGGCAAGGAATAAATGAAATGGAGTTTGAATATGGATGTTCAATAGAACAAAGCGTGTCAAAGAATATCGTTTAGATATTCGTTTTTATGAAAGTGAAACAGCAAGGACAGGTTGTCATAAGAATACAGTTGGAGTGACCGTGTATGAGTAACAATAACGAAAAGACATTTCCCTCAGGCCAAGCCCTGAGTGGACAATATGTACCGCAGCAGGATGTTGCCAGTTTATCGGAAACTTCGAGCGCAGAGATTGAAGTGGGTAAACCATTGAAACGTGCCATGACCAAACGTCATTTGGTGATGATTTCTTTAGGTGGTGCAATTGGAACAGGGCTGTTTTTAGGCTCTGGCGATGTCATTTCTCAGGCTGGTCCAGTCGGTGCGATTCTCTCTTACCTATTGGGTGGTGTAATTGCATACATGGTGATGTTGTGTTTAGGTGAACTCGCTGTACAAATGCCAGTTTCAGGTTCTTTTGGTGAATATGCCAGAACTTATATTGGCCCAGGCACAGGCTATATGATCACGTGGTTGTATTGGCTAACGTGGACTGCAACTTTGGGGACTGAATTTACCGCTGCGGCTCTACTGATGCAGGAATGGTTTCCGTCTATTTCCATGTGGACGTGGACCTTATTATTTGCAGGGCTGGTGTTTAGCTTGAATGTCAGTTCGACACGGCTATTTGCTGAGTCAGAGTTCTGGCTGTCTTTGGTTAAAGTTCTGACTATTATCTGTTTTATTGGGTTGGGTTTAGCCGCTATCTTTGGCTTTATTTCTTATCATGGGCATGAGTCTGCACCGCTGTTCAGTAAGTTGACGGAACATGGCTGGTTTCCAAATGGTATTTTCCCAATTTTCGCGACCATGTTGATCGTGAACTTTGCATTCTCTGGCACAGAGTTGATTGGTGTCGCTGCAGGTGAAGCAGAAGAACCTGCGAAAACAGTACCTAAAGCCATCAATGCCGCGATCTGGCGTTTATTGATTTTCTTTGTGGGTACCATTGTGGTGATTTGTGCATTACTGCCTTATGAAATGGCAGGTATAAATGCCAACAGTGTCAGTAATAGTCCATTCGTTACCGTATTTAATTATATTGGGATTCCATATGCGGAAGACATTATTCGTTTTGTGATTATTACGGCACTTTTATCTGCTGCAAACTCAGGTTTATTTGCAGCATCGCGGATGATGTGGTCATTGTCTGCAAAGAATCAGTTGCCGAAGGTGTTTTCAAAATTAACCCGTTCAGGCACACCGATTATCGCGATTATTGTGACCATGTTTGGCGCGATTCCAGGTTTGCTATCGGAACATTTTGCACCTGAAACGATTTTCAAAAATTTATTGGGTGTTGCCGCTTTTACCATGGTAGTGGTATGGATTTCGATTTGTGTTTCCCAATTTAACTTCCGCAGACAATGGATCAAATCGGGTAAAACAGTCAAAGACTTAAAATTTGCTGCACCATTATTCCCACTCACCCCGATTTTAGGTGGTGTATTCTGTGTGATCACCTGTATTAGTATGGTGACCGATCCATCGATGCAAGTGGGCTTCGTCTGTTGTGTCCTGTTTATTATTGCCTGCTATGCAAGCTACAATATTTTTTATAAAAATAAAGCCGTTTAAGTAAAACTTTTATTTAAAATAAATATATAGACGAATAGGTTGTAGGCGTGATCTGCAACCTATTCGTCTTTTTTATGTAGGATAATAGGGCTGCTGTGCGCTTGGTGATAGACTAACCCGTACTTGAGCTTTGTTCTTTCTGATAAAGATTAAATAAGCCATCAACTAATAGGATTGAGAATGCTTTTAGATGATGATTTGTTTACATATTGTGTAAGAAATACAGTCCGTGGTTGTGATTGCAAAAATAAAAGGTATAAATGGGTTAAGTCGATTTCTTAAACAACAAAGAATCTGTGTGATGAGTTTGACTTTATGGCGAATAAAAATAATCCATCCGTAGTGATTGGTCAGCAAGTCAGACTCACTGAACTGGCGGGTTGTGAAGAATGCGATGCAATATATCGCAGGGTTGAGCTTGCATCGGGTGAACGGGCATATTGCACCTGTTGTGGTGCGGAGTTATATCGTCGAAGTCGATCTTTTTCTTCTTTGCTTGCCTTGGTCATTACTGCTTTGATTGTTTTTGTGATTGCCAATAGTTTTCCCATCGTCATTGTTGAGCTACAGGGCAATACCTCTCAGACCACTTTAATCGGTGCTGCATGGACCATGTTTCATATTGATCGTGCCTTGGTTGGTGTTTTGATTCTGATTACAACTTTTGTTGTGCCTTTGGTTGAGCTGTTATTGCTGAGCTATGTGCTTTTTTTTATTAGTGTGTTGAAGGTCAGGCCTCAATTTTTGACTTTGGCACTGAGAGCCTTATTTCTGTTTCGGACATGGGGTATGGTTGAGGTTTTTTTAATTGGTGTACTGGTAACCTTGGTCAAACTTGTGGGCATGGTCACCGTTATTCCTGGTGTTGCACTCTGGGCATTTACATTATTGAGCGTGCTTTTGGTCTATATTGCTTCGGTCAAGATTAAAGATATCTGGGATGAAGTTGATCGGAGTCTTGGATGAAGCAAAAACACGACCATGACACCGAGATTGGTTCAATTGTAGAACAGCTTTCCGATGTTGATTTACAGATCAAAAACTATGTCAGGGCAAAACAGGTTGGGCTCATTCAATGTCATTGCTGTGGATTACTGAATGCTGTAGCAAGTCACGCAGATCAGCAAAATCATGCTCAATGTTCAAGATGCAAAAGTACCTTGCACTCACGTAAACCACAAAGTTTAAATCGTACTTTTGCTTTGGTGGTCGCTGCAGCAATTTTATATATACCTGCCAATGTACTCCCCATGACGGTAACAGATTCTTTGTTGGGGCGTCAGCAAGATACCATTATTAGTGGTGTGATCTATTTCTGGCAAAATAGTGATTATCTGGTGTCTGTGGTTATTTTTATGGCCAGTATTTTTATCCCGATTTTAAAATTATTGATTCTGATTTTTTTATTAATTTCAGTCTATATGCAATCTTCCTCAAGATGGCATTTTACCCCTGAACAATGTGCGCTGATGTATCGCATTGTTGAATTTATTGGGCGTTGGTCCATGATTGATGTCTTTGTGGTTGCATTGCTGACTGCATTGATTCAAATTCAGTCATTGGCAACTATTTTGGCAGGGCCTGGCGCAGTTGCTTTTGGTGCTGTAGTGGTTTTGACCATGTTTGCTTCACTCAGTTTCGACCCCAGAATTATTTGGGACAATTATTTCAAGGCGCGTCACGCGAATGCTCAACAATCAAATCATTTGAAAGGAACGGCGATTCATCAATTAAAAAGTTAAGATTGACGATGAGCCTTATTTTTGACCTATAAAAGAAAGATCACTATGTCAGAAAATACCCCGAATAGCCAAGATTCTGAAGAAAACACTACGGTGGTAACGCAGAACGATGCAATCTTCGACGAGCCTGAAAAAAAGAAGGGACGTTGGAGACCTGCGTTGATTTGGCTGGTTCCATTTGTTGCGCTTTTAATCGCACTTTCGCTTGCAGCAAAAGCGGTTTTGGATACAGGTCCAACCATTGAAGTGTCTTTCCGAACAGCAGAAGGCTTGGTTGCAGGGAAAACCACGGTACGTTATAAGCAGGTCGATATTGGTTTGGTTCGACAAATTGATCTTTCGGATGACCGATCTCATGTCATTGCCAAAATCGAATTACGTAAAGATGCCAGTAATTTTGCTGCCAAAGATTCGCGTTTTTGGGTGGTGAGACCGCGAGTAGGAACGGGTGGTATTTCGGGTATTGATACCTTACTCTCAGGGGCATACATTGAAGTCGATGGTGGGAAGGCTGAACAGAAGCAAGAGAATTTTACTGGGCTTGAAGTTCCACCTGTAGTGTCATCGGATATACCAGGCAAGGTCTTTTTCTTAAAAGCACAGGACTTGGGGTCACTTGATGTTGGCGTGCCGATTTACTATCGCAGAATTAATGTCGGGCAGATTACAGCGTATAAATTAGCAGCTGATGGGAAAAGTGTTGAACTACAAACCTTTATCCAATCTCCTTACGATAAGTTCGTAACCACAGATGCGCGTTTTTGGCAGGCCAGTGGGGTTGATGTGACCTTAAATGCATCAGGATTTAATCTGGATACGCAATCACTGGCCAGTATTATTGCGGGTGGTATTGCCTTTGGTTATCCAGAAAATTCTGCTGGAGCAATTGCACCAGACAATAGTTATTTTACTTTATCAGACTCTCGCAAAGAGGCGATGAAGGAGCCTGATGGTAAGCCGCGTCCAATTATTATGTACTTTGATCATTCACTTCGTGGTTTAACCGCGGGTGCACCAATTGACTTTATGGGCATTGAGATTGGTAATGTCAAAGCAATCAACGTCGAATTTGATCAGTCTTATACGCATTTAAGAATGCGCGTGGATGCAGTGATTTATCCATCGCGTTTAGCGCATGGCAAAGAACTTGATCCAGATGGCGAAATTTTTAAATACTTTATCGAGAGAGGTTGGCGTGCGCAGATGCGGACAGGTAATTTATTAACAGGTCAGAACTATATTGCCTTTGATAAGTTTCCAAAAGCCAAAGCCGCGTCTTTAATCACGAGACCAGATGGACGTGTTGAAGTACCAACCACGGCAACAGAGTTGAGTGGCTTACAGGCACAAGTTTCACAAATCGCGGATAAAGTGAGTAAGTTCCCACTCGAAGAAATTGGACAAGATGTTCGTAAGACGCTTAATAATATGAACACCACCATTGAGTCGACTGACAAACTGGTAAAACAGTTGGATGGCAAAGTCGCACCTGGTTTACAAGCGACGCTGAATGATGTGCGTAAAACCATGCAATCGAGTGAATCCATTTTATCCAGTGATGCACCGATGCAGCAGGATGTCCGTAAAGCATTGCAGCAAATGACTCGAGCTGCGGCATCTTTACAATTAATGGCTGATTATATTGAACAGCATCCTGAATCATTGATTCGGGGTAAAAAAGCAGAGGCAAACAAATGATAAGAACAATCATCGCTAAACATTCATCTGCTGTAGCAGGAGTGCTCAGCAGCGTGAGCATCTTATCTGCTGCGGTGTTGCTCACAGCTTGTTCGGGTTCTCCCACACCGAACTATTACACCTTGGCAAGCAAAGTTTCTCCATTGCCAAGTTCAAAGGTCAGAGTCATTGAAGTATTGCCTGTTGGATTGCCAGATCGTATCAATCGTGCGCCTATCGTGATACAGGATGCAGCGGGTAAATCTAAAATTATGGAAAACGAGCGTTGGACGTCTACGCTTGGGGCTGAATTAAGAGATAACCTGTCTGCAGGTTTACAGCAAAAACTTGGTGCGGTTGATCGTTATAACAGCGGTATGGTGGGCGGCAAGGTGTCTTATCGGGTTGCAACTGATTTTTCACATTTTGATATTATTAATACATCCGATATCGCCAACAAAAATGTTGAAGTTTCTGTTGCCTGGATCATTAAACGTAATGATCCGAATATCACCTTAGATCAGAACTCAACCCAAAATCAGCAGTTGGCATGCCGTATGACGTTTACTCAGCCAGTATCAGGTAAGAACAATCAGATACAAGATATTGTGAGTGGTGCGAGTAGTTCATTGAGTCGAGTTATTGATGCAATGGCGCTGTCAATTGTGTCCTTAGATGCAAAAACCTCACCTAACATAAATGGGGTAATTTGTTCATAATTTGAATAAAAAGTGGTCAGATTGATCACTTTTGTTCTGTTCAGGTTTTATTGTTTATTCAGACATCACAGTTTAATGTTGTTTTAAGTTGCTCTCTTTAATTTACCAACGAATACCTCATTTCGTCTTTGGCTAAATCAAAACATTAAAGAGAGCATAAAAATGAATCAATGTGTGATGAGCGCAAAAAATATTATTCGTGGTAAGCACCACCCAGAATTTTTACAGCATGAAGTCCTTGCTGATATTTTTATTGAAACAGCACAAACATTTCCTGAAAAAGTCGCCCTGATTGAAGCTGAACGAACGTTGAGCTATGGCGAGTTATATCAACAAGCTTTATTGATGGCACAGCATCTGACCCTGGAAGGAATTAAAGCGGGTGATATTGTTGGTTTATGGCTACCTCGTGGTATTGAATTATTAAAATCACAGTTAGCCATTTGTTTAAGTGGTGCGGCTTGGCTACCATTTGATATGGATACACCTGCAGACCGAATTGCCGTCTGTCTTGAAGATGCTACTGCAGTGGGGATGATTACCAGTGATGAATGGTATGAACACTTACAAGAAGTCCCACAAACGAAATGGACCAATACTGAATTGCAGCGACCACTGCATGAGACTGTGGAATTAGCCAAAACCTCACCTGAACAGCCTGCCTATATTATTTATACCTCGGGTTCGACAGGAAAGCCGAAAGGGATTGTAATTACCCAGAAGAATATCTGTCATTTCCTACGTAGTGAAAACAGTATTTTAGGGATTCAAGAGCAGGATAAGGTCTATCAAGGTTTCTCGGTTGCTTTTGATATGTCCTTTGAAGAAATCTGGTTGTCTTACCTCGTCGGCGCAAGCTTGTGGATTGCACCAAAATCCTTAGTCAGTGATCCAGAGCGACTCTGCCAAACATTGAAACAGCAACAGATTACCGTATTACATGCTGTGCCGACTTTACTGGCTTTATTTCCTGAAGATGTTCCGAATTTACGCATCATCAATCTGGGCGGGGAGATGTGCCCTGATTCATTGGTGGAACGTTGGGCCTTACCACACCATCAAATGTTTAATACCTATGGACCAACCGAAACCACAGTCACTGCCAGTCTGGAACTGTTGCAGCGTGGCAAACCGGTCACCATCGGCAAGCCCTTACCCAACTATGGCATGTTGGTCATTAATGCGGAACGGGAACTTCTGGCACAAGGTGAAACAGGGGAACTGTGTATCTTTGGCCCCAGTGTAGCTCCAGGCTATCTCGGACGCCCTGATCTGACTACAGATAAATTTATTGAGAATCCTTGGGCAAATAATGAGGATGAAATCAGCTTGTACCGCACTGGAGACTTGGCCAAAATTGATGAATTTGGTCAGGTGCATTGTTTAGGTCGTGCCGATGATCAGGTTAAAATCCGAGGCTTCCGAGTTGAACTCGGTGAAATTGAAGCAGCGCTATGCGATCTTGATGGAATTGGTACGGCAGCAGTCATCCTAAGAGCGGAAGATGGTATTGATCAGTTGATTGCCTTCATTGCACCTGAGTTGGAGGCAAAACAAAGCATTGAGATTAAACAGCTTCGACATCATTTGAGCCAACGCTTACCGCCATATATGGTGCCTAATCGTTTTGAAATTATTGAGGAAGTGCCACGGTTGTTGTCTGGGAAAATTGACCGTAAGGCATTGAAAGCTCGCCCATTAACCAGTGTGATTGATCGGAGTGAATCTGACCAGCCACAGAATGAAGCTGAACAGATTTTATTTGAGATTCTAGGTCGTTTATTTCCGAATATCCCAATGAAGTTAGACTCAGATTTCTTTGATGATCTCGGAGGCCATTCCTTACTCGCTGCGGTATTGATCTCGAATTTACGTGAACACCCTCAATATAGCCATCTGACCATTCAAAGCTTATATCAGGCCAGAAAAGTCGGCGCGATTGCAGCTTTAATGTTAGAACAACCTGAACCCTCCTTATTTGATCGGCAGATTGGACAAGATAATCCACGTAATCAGGCTTATAAATGGCTGTGTGGGATTGCACAGGCGGTGACGATCCCTGTATTGATCTCGATCAATATTCTGCAATGGTTGGCACCATTCTTTACTTATCACTATTTCACAGGCGGCACACGAGATAGTATTCCTTATGCGATCGCGTTGTCTTTGCTGGTGTATATCAGTGTGATTATTGCCAGTTTTGCAGTTTCAATTACAGTAAAACGGTTACTGATGTTAGGGGTTGGCGCAGGTCGTTATCCATTATGGGGAATGACCTATTTCCGTTGGTGGTTAGCTGATCGGATCACCAGTATTTCACCTGTATATCTACTCTCTGGTTCAACCTTACTGAATTTATATCTCAAAGCACTTGGGGCAAAAATTGGGCATGATGTCACGATTAGCTCAGTGCATATCCGGATGCCATCGTTGTTACAGATTGAAGATGGGGTCAGTATTGGTTCCAATGTAAATCTGGAAAATGCCAAGGTTGAGCACGGACATCTCGTATTGGGTTCAATCCAACTCAAAAAAGACAGTTATGTGGGCTCTTATGCAGTATTGGAAGAAAATACCGTGTTAGAACCGCAAGCGCATGTCAATGCTTTAACCTCAATTGAATATGGCACTACGGTACCCGCAGGTGAAATTTGGGAAGGAACACCAGCGAAAAAAATAGGCCATATTGATGAGTTGGAATCATTAGCTGCACGACCAAAATTATCTTTAGTGCGCAAATTTTCTGAATATGGCTATTACAGTGTCAGTGCTTTAATCATTGCCTGTTTGTTCTTTATTCCGATTTTCCCAAGTTTCTTGTTAGTGGATTGGTTAGATGTCAATGTGTTTAATATTGATCCGAATAACCATATTCAAACCGCACTGTATTATTTCATCCTTGCCATTCCTGCCAGTGCCATGATGATGGTCATTACCGCATTGATTTCATCGGCTATACGTAAGATTGTATTACCACGTTTAGAGACAGGCACTTATGCCATACATGGTGGTACTTATTATCGTAAATGGTTCGCAGCTCAGATTTTAGAGACCAGTTTACAGACTTTACATGGTTTGTTCGCCACCATATATGCTCCGACATGGTTTCGTATGTTGGGCGCAAAGGTAGGTAAAAATACAGAAATTTCGACTGCCACAGGTGTAATTCCTGAAATGCTGACTCTAGGTGAAGAAAGTTTTATTGCAGATGCGGTGATGCTCGGTGATGAAGAAATTAAAGGCGGCTGGATGTCGTTGAAATCGACTCAAATTGGCAATCGTAGCTTTGTTGGGAATAGTGCCTATATCGCGGATGGTACGGTATTACCGGATAATGTTTTGATTGGTGTGCAATCAAAAACGCCAGATAACCGAGAAATGTATTCAGGTCAGACATGGTTCGGTTCGCCACCTTTATTGTTGCCAGCGCGTGAAGCAGCAGCGCAATATCCAGATCATCTTACCTTTAAACCAAGTATCAAACGCCGTTTTATGCGAAGCTTGATTGAGGGTTTACGTATTGTATTACCGACAGCACTCGCCATTGGTGTAGGTTATATGATTGTTTTAGAAGTGATTGATGTCATTAATGACTATAGTATTGCGATGGGGCTATTGGCTTTAACTATGGCTGGATTGTTATACGGCGTGGGTTGTTTTGTCATCGTGACCGTATTGAAATGGGCTTTAATTGGACGTTATCAACCACGTTCAGCACCGATGTGGACCATGTTCGTTTGGCTCAGTGAAGGCATTACCAGTCTCTATGAATCTGTTGCGATTCCGAACTTCTTGAATTATTTAAGAGGGACACCGATGTTGCCTTTCTTCTTGCGTCTTTTAGGTGTTGGGATTGGTAAGGATGTATATCTAGATACCGCCGATATCACTGAATTTGACTGTGTGAAGATTGGAGACCGTGCAGAATTTAACAGCTTCTCTGGGCCACAAACGCATTTATTTGAAGACCGCATCATGAAAATTGGTCAAGTCAATATCGGCAGTGATGTGGTAGTGAATTCGCGTAGTATCATTTTATACAATGCCAATGTGGCTGACCATGCGGTATTGGGTCCACTGACATTGGTAATGAAAGGAGAGAATATTCCTGCAAAATCAGCATGGATTGGCTCACCTGCAGTACCTTGGAAACATAGCTAATCATTTATAAGTGATCACTAAAAGGGATAAGAAAATAGTTTTTCTTGTCCCTTTTCTATATGTGTAACGAAGAGGATTAGCGAAAGATTTAATGTGTTGTTGAAGCCGGTTTGGATTTAAAAAACACTAAACAAACAAGGATAAAAGCCAATAATACAAAAGAAGCACCGAATCGGCTTAAATCCAATCCGCCGTGATCAAGGGGTTTATCTAAGAAGTCACCTAAGACCGCACCGAGAGGTCTGGTTAAAACAAAAGCTGACCAGAATAAAAATGTTCTAGAGATCTTGGTCCAATAATACAAGACAATCAAGATAAGCAGTAATGAACCAAAGATCAGGGCAGCCCCTGTATAACCTAGTCCTTGGGTATCTGCTGTCCAGTCACCAAGCGCTGTTCCTAGGGTTTGAGAGAACATAATGGTGACCCAGTAAAAGGCTTCGGTCTTTGCAGACTGCACACTGTTCACCGCAATATTGCCACAGCTCCAATACCAGATCGCAAGCGAGCTAAGCAGTAGGGTGAGTAAAATAATACTCCCTCCGAGATAGCCTATGTCTAGAGAGCGATCGACATAATCAGCAATGGTGGTTCCCAGTGTTGTGGTTGAGATAATAGTTGCCCAATATAAGAAGGGTTTGTACTCTTTGGCTTTCATTTGCAGTGAAACAAAGCCAATAAAAATAATAGAAAAAATACATGTACTTAAGATATAGCCCAGATTGAGCGACATTGATAAAGCATCACCAGCCGTTTCACCGAGTGTTGTTGCTGCAATTTTTATAATCCAGAACAGCAATGTCACTTCAGGCACTTTGCTTAATACTTCGGGTAGCCTATTTTTGTTATCCATAATTCATTCCAATTGAAGGGTAGATCAAATTTAGGATTTTTTTATTAATAGCGACTTAAAACTAAATTGTAATTTTGTTTGGTTTTTAAGCGTATTTAATTTTATTTTAAGCTGATATTTTTATATTCACATCGTCAAATAATCATGGAACGATTGACGATGTCAATTGAAACGATCGATATCAGCTTATTTAATTGGATTAACTCAGCTGCAACTCAAAATCCTATTTTAGATAAAGCTGCATTATTCGCATCTCATAATTTAATTGCAGTATTATTTGTATTTTTAATTGCTTCATTGTTTTTTAAGGATAAAAAATACCGAGTACAGTTTATCAAGATGCTTATCACCATCGTTGTTTCATTACTCGTGACTCAGATCATTCATTCGGTCTACTACCATCCACGTCCTTTTGACATGGGAATCGGACACATCCTGACAGGACATGGTTCATCTTCTTCATTTCCAAGCCAGCATACCTTGACAGTAGCAACGATTGCATTTGCATATCTACTGTCTGGTTATCGAAAAATTGGAAGTGCAGCATTGCTATTGGCTTTAATTGTAGGTTGGTCCAGAATTTATATTGGTGTCCATTTCCCTTTCGATGTACTTGGATCATTTGTGATTGCTTTTATGCTGGTATTAGGAATGAATATAATATTTAAGGAGTTTATTTTTAAAGTTAAAAAAACAGTTCCCATATCTGTTGTGGATTAAGATTTTTTTAATTTTAGTGTGAATTATATTTTATTGAAATATTCTAATTTGATATTAAAATAAAGCCTATCCATTTATAAAGATAGGCTTTATTTAATTTAATTGTACTTTAGATCTGTTTTTAAGACTCATCTGATCGGGCGGTTAATTGTCCTTCTGCAGTGAGTTGTTCAGCCATTTCTTTGGTTTTTCTTAAGCCTGGCATACGGTATTCGGTATGACCATAATCTTGAATAGATTTCCAACGACCACCCCAAGTTAAACCAACGGATTCAGCAACTTGCCCATAGAGTTGATAACCACGCATTGCCCAAGGGTCACGTTCTGAGATAACGACTTTACCGTTGCGTTTAAAAGCAACATCGGCAGCTAAACCAAATTGGTGATAGCTTTGATAACCTTTGGCACGGGTTGTATTTGGATTCCCTGCAAGCATATTTTGGCGGCTTGGGCTGCGGTAACCTTCAAGTAACACCAACTCATAACCGTGCTGTTCTTTCATGATTTTGAATACCATCAGTAGGCGTTGCTTATAGCGAGGATTAATTTTGTCCCATTTACGATCTACCATGGATACATCAAAACTACCATGTGAATGTGTAAGTGGAATCTCAATTTGAGATGCATTAATACTCGGATCTGTTGGATGCTGGGCTTGATAGGCCTGTTCAAGCCGAGTTGCTTCGACAATAGCATCTTCAATCAAGTTGGCATCGACTTCTGGTGGTGGACTCAGCATTTCACCATTGAGTAGCGTATAAATTTGCGGATCAGTTTCTTTTAAATATTCAGCTTCAATTCGTGTGGAATTGATTGGGCGAGTAAACGCAAAAATCAGGATGCTGGCGAATAAAAAGAAACCTGCAATTAAAATCCACCATTGTTGTAAGTGCCAATGCGATTGTAATTTTTCTGGCGAGGCCGCTTGATGCATATTCTCTGCAAACTGCATCGCATTGGCAATTTTCTTTTTGCTACTTGGAAGTAATGATTGCAACAACTGCTTGCATTTATAACGCAGCTCATATGACATGAGCAGGGTTAATCCGATCGCGACAGCGACAAAGCAAAAGAAAATAAGAAAAATCATGCTTTATTGCAGTTCATTCACAGCAAAAGGCTTTTGTGTGACTTTGATTTGTACCGTTGCCTCAGGTGCTTCCGCTTCTACCTCAGGTGTTTTAGCAGGCGCTGTAGTCTTTGTTGTTTGAGGAGCAGTTTTAACCACTTTATTTGTTGCCGCAGGGACTGCTTCATTCTTCCCTGAAACAGGTTTGGTTGGCGCTACAACTTGTGTGGATTTTGCATTTGGCTCATTGGCAAAAGGGGAAACGTGCTGTCCAGTCGGTGTTGGTGCAGCTGCTGGAGGTGTGCGTTGGAAGAATTTATTTAAATCATTACTACCGGGTTGAGTGAAATTATTATCCTCTACCGATTCGGCTGTTTCATGATGACTAGCTGTCGTTTCCTCTGAGCTTTGAGTTGTCGTTTTGGTATTATGGGCTTGAGCAGGATTATTTTCTTCTACAGCTTGCTCTGGTTGCGTTGTAGCTGTATTGGATCTACTCGAGTCGGTAACAAATAAGAGAAAGAAAACCAGTGCTGCAAAGATAACTCCTGAAAGAAATCCAATCAGTAAATAAATGACAGGCGATAAGGTTTTTTTCTTATTGGTCTGTAATATGCGTAAAGAAGTTGCTCTTTCCTGAGTCATACGTTATCAACTAAGGCAAATGGATGGTGATATGTGCTTCTTCAGCAGGTGCTGAAATCACATTTTGATAAGGAGCTAAAGCACTCTGATTCTGTTTGGATAGCATGAACTTTAAGCCTGCAAAAGTGAGTGCAGCAAACATGAGCAAGAAGATTAGAATCCAGAAAAAGGGTAACTCGTGATGAATAATGTGTTTAATATGGTCAGGAATTGCGGCAAAAGGAGAAAATGCTGCTTTTTTCCCTTTGAGATAATCAATTTCATCTCCAACACGAGCCACGAGGTGATTTAGACTTTCTACAGATTCCAGACGGTATTTGCCCTGAAAACCGAGTAAGAGACAGTAGTGGAAAACCTCAAGTGATGCTAGGCGGTCTTTGCCACGACTGCGCAGTTGTTCCAAGATTTCAAAAAAACGATAACCCGCCAGTTGAGAGCCAAACAGGCTCAATTGCAATGGGCTAATCAGCCATGAATTCTGTAAGTTAAAATAGGCAGCATCCTGTTGCGTCGCAATGGTTTCATCAATCAAGGCACAAAATGCATATTTGGCGTCGTGAATATCATCAGCAGAAAATTGTAAGCGTTTGGCTTGTTGCTCAAATCGGTTCAATAAATCGACAATTTTTTCACGAAAATCAGTTGGATTTGCAGGTATATAGCGATTGCGAAGTAAAAAAACCAGATAGAACCCATCATGTAATAGATCAATCAAGTTAGTCGCTTGCACTTTATTTTGTGGTTGGTCAGACGTAGGGAAGCCTGAACCAATTTTTCCATCATCAAATAAAGAGGGGATGCCTGTTGGTTGAGTCATTGTGATTCTCTTAACTATTCATTACGGCAATGAGTTCAATACTGATATCTTGGAATCCAGCTGGTACATAGACACAGATAGATTCTGACTCAAGCATACGTTGATACAATTCGTGATGTGGTTCGATTTCAAAATAGCTGACACCAGAACGTACTGGAATTGCAGTTGGCACCTGCATTAAATGATGGAGTGGAACCGCTGGAAGAGCGGCAATAACACGTTGTTCTACATCAATTGTACTACCCACTTTAAAGCGCAATGGAACGATCTGGATCAATTCATGGGTTTGCATCATGCTGCTTGAAACCGCAATATAGAGACGAGTGTCACGGGTAATTTTGTCAGACTCAAGACTACCAACCCAATACGATGGTCGTGTTTCTTTTAAAGCAATGCTGAAATAACGGCTCGAAATAATGGTGTCTAATAAATCTCTTAGAATCAGATCAAGCTGTTGGAAACTGTCTTGTAATTGGTGATGCTTATACTGTGGCAAATGATCCACATCATACGCAGTCGAAAAGGTCAGTAAAGATCCAGTTAAACGCAATAATTCTGAAAATAAACGCTCAGGATGGATCAATGGATATTGCAACAGGTGATTCAAGCCTGCATAAGCCGTATTTAAAGCATTGATTAACCAGAACGAAACGATATCACCCGAACGGAATTCAATGAGTTTCTGTTCATTTTCACGATTGTTGCTTTGAATGGTTTTAATTTTTGCCTTAATAACGTTGAGCGTACGCTTTAAATTATTAATTAAAGATTCAGAAGCCGCGATATGTAAAATAGGTGGAATAAACTTATTATCCAGCTCAAAATGACCTGAGCTTTGACGCTTAATCTTGGCGACTGGAATATATAAGAAGCCATCTAAATTTTGACTAGGTTGAATATGCTGTTCTAACAATTTGAATTCGGCACGACGACGTAACAAATTCAGTTCAGCAGGGCTAGCATCAGTAAACAGATCATGTGTTTCAGTCAAATAGTTATGATAACGACTAGACACTGAGCGTGTTTCATCAGCAATGTTTTTCTTATTGGCCTGCAAAATTGGTAGTGCCAGATAAACCGTCATTTCACCTTGTAGATTAAGGTCATCTAATAACAATGGTTCTGGCAATAAGTCTTGTGCAGGCGCATGATAAATTTCACCATCTTGCCAAATGATTTCGACTTCTTGCAAAGCTAGAATATGAGTAGAAAGTTGAACTTCATCGAACTTTAATTTCTGCACACCGTAGGCATGTGGAATCATTGCTCGAATCGTATGATTCAAGCGTTGCTCATGGTAGGTGTCTTGAATCTGGAAATGCTGAGGACGTAAAAATAAGCCTTCACCCCAAAGAATCTTTTCTGCTTTAAACATATTTATTTACCAACAATTATTCGTATTCATTCTTTGGCTGAACACCAAGGGTGTCCTGTAGCATTTGTAAAGGATGTTCATCCTTAATCACTTGGGTTAGCCATTCATGCAACGGCATTTGACTCCACTTGATGGTTTTCTGCAGCATATAGCTGACAGGACTATGCGGCTCATTCTTTTGAAAATAAGTGGCAATTTCTTGCAATACCCGCATTGCCTGTTCGCGATTTTCGACATGCGATTGAACTTGTGGCTGGAAAGACAGCTGGTTTTGGGGAGCAGAAGATTGTGTCGTCACGGGTTGTACCATCGGCGTTGTCGATGTTTCGATTTCAGTAATGACAGTTTGAGTCGGTTGCTCAAACAAATCGGTCTTATAAATCTTTTTCAGTGTGATATGAATGGTGTCTAAGCTTGAATCGATTGCCGCAAAACTCGGCGAGTCTAAACCAAGCAGACCATCTAAAACCTGTTTCAATGTTGCCCATTGTTGTAGGATCTCATTAAAACTTTGATAGTTTTGACGCTGAAAATTTTTATCTGTATTTGATAAGGCTTGTTCGAATTGCTCTAATTCTGTCGAACCACTTGAACCCTCATAATCATCGCTTTGTTTACGACGGATATTCTCGTGATAAAGAAAGTTGTCGTAGTCGAGCAAATGGTAATAAGGCGCATGATTGATCAAAGAAACTTTTTTGATCAATAGCGGCAGTTGGTTAATCAAGCCCTGTAATAAGCCAATACGTTGATCTAGATCCTCATCTTCAACTTCAGGGTGTAGGGTTAACCAATATTGTTCTAATAAGCGATGGCTAAGCTCGAGACTTTTGGAAATTCCTGCAAAACCATAAAGGTTTGCCCAAGCTTCTGAGAGCCAAGTGAGTAAACGGATATCTTTACTTTTCGATTGGAGTAAATCTATAGATGTCGTTGCAACAAAGTCCCAATCGGCCTGTTTAGGTTCAGTGACCCAGTCACCTTGATCAAGCAGTACATCATCTTGGGTCTTTGCTTTTTTAATCGCATGAAACTCATTTGAAAATGAGTAATCCTCACCACAAGGTGACTGCTCATTAATAGGCGTTAGTAAAGATAAAATATCCATATGCATCACAAATTTGGCTCAATCTTAAAATTTACACTTCAGCTTTGGTTTTTTTAGTTGAACGTTTCTTGGTTACTTTCTCAACTGGATCTAACTGATAGGTAATTTCATCATCTTTAGTATCAATCACAATTAGTTTTGGTAACTTATGTTCCGCGAGAGCCACTAAAATTTCAGTTGCCAATGCAGGAAGGACGGTTGAGTTGAGGATGTTGTCCACATTTCGTGCGCCGCTATCCACTTCGGTACAACGGCTTAACAATAATTCGATTAAATCATCAGAATACTGAACCTTGGTTGCATACTGCTTTTCAATACGATCAACAATTTTCCCAAGCTTGTGTTTAATAATCCGAACCAATAACTCATCATGCAGTGGGAAGTAAGGCACAATGCGCATACGACCAATAAAGGCTGGTTTAAACTGCTTATATAAACTTGGTTTTAGATGTTCGATTAAGTCTTCGGCATGTGGCCATTCTTCTACAGGTTGATTTAAGCATGCCTGCATAATTGCACTTGAGCCTGTATTAGAGGTCAGAATGATTGTGGTGTTTTTAAAGTCAATCACACGACCTTCGCCATCTTCAAGCATTCCCTTGTCGAAGACTTGATAGAATAATTCTTGAACATCACTATGTGCTTTTTCAATCTCATCTAATAGCACGACACTATAAGGATTGCGACGAACGGCTTCGGTGAGAACACCGCCTTGACCATAGCCGACATAGCCAGGAGGGGCACCCTTTAACGATGAGACCGTATGCGCTTCCTGATATTCAGACATATTGATGGTGATGAGGTGATTTTCGCCGCCATACAGCTCATTAGCGAGAGCAAGGGCAGTTTCAGTTTTACCCACACCACTTGGGCCAATCAATAGGAACACACCTTGTGGTTTGTTAGGATCTTCTAATTTTGCTTTAGAGGTTTTAATGCCTTGTACCAATTGAGTGAGCGCATAATCTTGACCCATGACGCGTTCGCCAAGCTTGTCCTCAAGGCTTAGAATTTGTTTGATTTCATCATTCACCATTTTCCCAACTGGAATACCTGTCCAATCTGAAATGATTTCATTGATGATTTGTGCATTGACACGTTCAAATACTAAAGGTGTTTGACCTTGTAATTGTGCTAAGTCCGCTCTTAGTGAAGCAATTTGTGTCTTATTGTCCTGTTCTGTATGTGCATTCAATTGCTGGATTTGTTTAACCAGCGCTAGTTCTTGCTGCCATTTAGTTTCAGTGTCTTGAATTTCTTTGTCTAAGTTTGCAAGTTGCTGATTAAGATCATCTAACCGTTCATGATGGATCGGGAACTGTTGATGTTCGTGGGTAATAATTTGATGTTCTAATTTAAGATTATGTTGTTGTGCTTTGAGTTGATCCAGAATTACAGGTTGTGCATTCTGGGTTAAAGCAACACGGGCAGAAGCGGTATCGAGTACGCTCACTGCTTTATCTGGGAGTTGGCGACCGCTGATATAGCGATGAGAGGCTTGAACTGCAGTAATAATGGCTTGATCTTCAATATGTAAATTGAAGTGACTTTGCATCACTGGAATCATGGCACGTAACATATCGATCGCCACTTCTTCGGTTGGCTCTTCAACTTTGACCACCTGAAAGCGACGGCTGAGGGCTGCATCTTTTTCAAAGTATTGTTTGTACTCAGCCCAAGTTGTTGCTGCAATGGTTCTTAATTCACCACGTGCTAATGCGGGTTTGAGTAAGTTTGCGGCATCATTTTGTCCTGCTTGCCCACCAGCACCAATCATGGTGTGTGCTTCATCAATAAATAAGATGATTGGGTGAGCAGAGGCTTGTACTTCTTGAATCACTTGTTTTAAACGATTTTCAAACTCACCTTTAACGCTTGCACCTGCTTGTAACAGACCCATGTCTAAACTATGCAGCTGTACATTTTTGAGCGCTTCAGGTACTAAGCCTTGTGCAATTTTTAAAGCTAATCCTTCAACAACTGCTGTTTTACCGACACCAGGCTCACCCGTCAAAATTGGATTGTTTTGACGACGACGCATCAAGATATCCAGCATGAGTCGAATTTCAAACTCTCGACCAATAACAGGATCGATACCACCATTTTGAGCTTTTTCAGTCAGATTAATCGTGTATTGATCAAGGGCAGGTGTTTTTGCAGCCGTGATAGTAGATTCAGTGTTTGTTGTTTGTTCAGTACTGTTCGAGGTGTTTTCTGTTTGTGGTTGTTCGCTACTTTTTTCACAAATATCGAGAAACTTATGTTTCATTGTATCGATTGGAAAACGTTCAAATAAGCTTGATGCTCTAAATGCGATTTGTTGTAAATCGGGCGCAGTTAACAATGCTATCAATAAATGACTACTACGTATTAAAGGCGTTTGTTCTGCAGAAGCGAGTAACCATGCTTGTTCAAATAACCGAATGATTGATTTTGCAAAGATGGGCGTACGGGTATTACCTTTAGGTAAAGAAGCAATGGTTTCTTTTAAATCAGTAATTAAGGCATCAGCAGAGATATTATTTTTTTTTAATAAAATGTGTAAATCATTGACTATGTTTTGATTTAATAATTCAACGAATAGATGTTCAATCTCAATTTCATAATTTAATTGGTTAATACAATAGTTTGCAGACTTTTCTAATGCAGTACGAGTAGGAGCTGATAGTTTTGTAATTAAAACTTTTAAGTTACTCATTTATTACTCACAGTAATTTTTAAATACCAAGTGCTATTTACTAACTTCTAACTTGGTATGGTTGTTTTTGCTAGAAATATTTTTTGAATAAAATCAAAAACTTAACATAACTCTGCTCGAGTATACAGATTATTCTACAACAAAAAATGTCACTTTTAAACAAAAAATGCACCAGTTTTAAATTTTTTTTTTACAGGAATGTCTGTCATTAAAATTTAATAATGTTAATAAACGTAACTAGTATTGACTTTGTATGTGTTTTTTTTGTTAAATTCGCGGAAATGATGTAAATGTACAAAAATTGACGAGTAAGAGGGTTTTTTAACAATAATTGTCAGCTCTTCAATTATAAGTTAAATAATGACGAGGCATATTTTGAAAAAAGGTATTGTAATATCAATTCTTTGTATAACAGCAGGTTTAATCGGTAATTCGGCTTTTGCTGATGATAAAGAAATAAAACCAATTAAGTTAAAAAGTAAATGTCTAAAACAGAATCCGTTGGCAGTAAACCAAACGGATCATGCTTTATTAGATATTTATCAACAAGTTTGTGACAAAGATAATGCTTCGCGTGTAAACGATTTATTGGCTCAAGCAGCAATGCGTATGTATGAATTAAAGCAACCGATGAATGCTTTAAAACTGGCAACGCAGTTACAAGAGCAAAATGTACGCGGTGCTACTTTAACGGATGTTACTTTTTTAGCCAGTGTTCAAATTGCCAATGAAGCATTGCAACATATGCGCTCAAGCGAAATGCGCTATTTGAGTAATGAACTCACTTATCCACCAGCAAAACAGCTCAGTGACAGCATCCGTGTTGCTTTACCTGCTCCAGATACCTCAACGAGCAAGGCGATCACCGATGAGTCAGTCAAAAATGAGATGCGAAATACGTCGACCAATAACACAACGCGACGCACAACGAACAGAAAAGTACGTACAACCCAACCAACACGTAGTACTGTTACTCAAACAGTTGCACCGGTGAAACGTCAAACGGCTGTAACACCAACAGTTAGCAAACAAGCAAATACTGTTCAAAAGGCAGGTTCGAATCCATTCGATTCGTTGAAATAATAATCAAGGGTGAAAAGTTATGGCAAAGAGAGAAAGCGTACAGAAGAAACTGCAACGCATACGTCCCCCTCGTGTACAGCTGACATATGATGTCGAAGTTGGTGATGGTAAAGAGTCAAAAGAACTCCCTTTTGTTGTGGGTGTGATGGGGGATTTCTCCGCTGCATCAGAGCTAGAAAAGACCAAATTGAAAGACAAAAAATTTATCAATGTTGATTTAGATAACATTGATGAAGTGATGGAATCTTTGGCTCCGCGTGCGGCTTTCCAAGTTGAAAATACTTTGACGGAAGAAGGTGGGCGCATGTCGGTTGACCTTACTTTCAACTCAATGGAAGACTTCCGCCCAGAGCAAGTAGTTCAACAAGTAGATCCATTACGTAAGCTGGTTGCAGCACGTGAACGTTTGACCGATTTACGTAATAAGATTTCAAACAGCGAACGTTTAGAAGATTTGCTGGATGAAGTATTAAAAAATACCGATCAAGTTCGCCAACTCAGTGCGGAGGCTGAAAATGAGTAATTTACAAGCAGCCGCTGCAGCGAGTGTTGAAGCTGAATCAGCAAATTTGTTGGACTCAATTGTTGAGCAAAGCCGTATTGCCCGTAATGACGATGAGCATGTTCGTGCAAAAAGCTTAATTGGTGAGTTGGCAAAAGAAGTCATGGCAGGAACCATTACTGTTTCTGAAAATATGACCTTGTCAATTGATAAGCGTATTGCGGAAATTGATGCATTAATTTCAAATCAATTGAGTGAAATTATGCACCATGAGCAATTCCAAAAAATCGAATCGACATGGCGTGGTCTTTATTATTTCTGCCAAGAAACACCGTCTAACTCAATGATTAAAATTCGTATGTTGAATACGACGAAAAAAGAGTTGGTGAAAGACTTCCAAGGTGCAACAGATTTTGATCAAAGCACCTTGTTTAAAAAGATTTATGAAGAAGAATATGGCTCATTTGGTGGTGCACCTTATGCAGCGTTGATTGGTGATTTCGAGTTCGATCGTACACCGTCAGATATGTATTTATTGGAACAAATTTCTCATGTTGCTGCAGCAGCACATGCGCCATTTGTTTCGGCAGCAAGCCCAAGCATTCTTGGTCTTGAATCGTTCACTGATATTGATCGTCCACGTGATGTTTCAAAAATCTTTGAAACAGCTGAATACGTGCAATGGCGTTCTTTCCGTGACAGTGAAGATTCTCGTTATGTTGCATTGACCATGCCACACGTCTTAGGCCGCTTGCCGTACCATCCGAAAGAAGGCACTGCAACTGAAGGCTTTAACTTCGTTGAAGATGTTTCTGGCGAAAACCATGATGATTATCTGTGGATGAATGCCGCTTATGCATTCGGAACACGTTTAACCAACGCGTTTGATATGCATGGTTGGTGTGCTGCGATTCGTGGTGTTGAGGGCGGTGGTTTAGTTGAAGGCTTGCCAGTACACACCTTTAAAACCTCAGATGGTGAAGTGGTGTTTAAATGCCCAACTGAAATTGCCATTACAGACCGTCGTGAAAAAGAACTCAGCGACCTTGGCTTTATTCCATTGGTTCACTGCAAGAACACAGATTACGCAGCCTTCTTTGGTGCGCAGTCTGCTCAAAAACCAAAGAAATATGACAGTGATACGGCGAATGCAAACTCTGCACTTTCTAGCCAAATCCAATACATCATGGCGGTATCGCGCATTGCACATTACTTAAAAGCAATGATGCGTGACAAAGTGGGAAGTTTTGCATCTGCAGGCAATGTCGAAGCATTTTTAAATGAATGGCTCTCGCAATATGTCTTGCTAGATGATGGTGCATCTCAAGAAGCAAAAGCACAATATCCGCTTCGTGAGGCATCTGTAAAAGTTGTAGAAGATCCAGCTCAACCGGGTCACTACAAGTCTGTGGTTTTCTTAAGACCACATTTCCAGCTGGATGAGTTGTCTGTTTCTTTACGACTCGTGACTGAACTACCTCAGTCCTCAAATTAACAATGAGATCAGCTAGATAATAACTTTAAATAAAATAGAGGTAATTTTTAAATGAAAGA